>NZ_JBIILQ010000305.1:0-2572 GCF_044232565.1 Daejeonella sp.
CCACTCATCACAATATAAAAACCTCAATATTTGATTCGTTGTTCGAAATGACAACACGGGGTAGTTTGATTGGAAACCCTAGTTCGATTCAACAGATTTCTCCACTCAGGCCAATCATGTAAGCATCATAATTACAAACGAGTATTCGAAATGACGGACCCTTAATTTAAAACCCCTGCTCGCCTCTCAGCCTCAAATCCCCAGTAGACTGCACAATCTCATAATATGAAAAATCCTCATTAGCCCAAAAGCTAGTCCCGTGCAGTACATTATCTTTGGAAGTAATCGTGACAAGTTTATCAGAAAAAAACCGCTTTAAAGTCTCATCCCAAATCAGCTCATCGGACTTAAAAGTTTCGCCTTTAATATTGGTAACCACCACATTACGCTTGAGTTCCACCCTATTTTCACGCTCCCGGCGGATGGCATAATCCGATTTTACTCTACTCGTTTCCTGTTGATTTTCATCAAAAAAGATCACCGTAACACCCTTCCTCATTTCGATATAGGGCTTTTCGGTCTTAAAATTCAATAATTCGGGGGTTATGAGCTTCGCTTTTACGCGGGCGGAGTCGCTATAGATTATTTCTACGCCAATGGATTTATCAACTGGTACCAATAATTTTTTGGCGGATATCTTTTCAACATCGCGCAAATTATTCTCACAAGCAAATTGCAGAACTATCCCAAGAAAAAAAACAGCAGCGAATAGGGAGCGCCGCATATTCATAAATTAGTCAATATAAGATTTCTGGAACCACTTATCATTAAGGGTGAAGCCAAGATGAATATTTACATAGCGATCACGAACCAAGTTATTGGCTAGAGTTCCGCGATTACCAAGCTCTGTTGAAAGATTAATTTTGTAGAAACTTGATCTGTTACGAGGCAGTGGGAAACCAAATCCGAAAGTCACCGCATATTGATTGATATCATCATTGCCTACCTGAACAAAGGTTTTATCGTATTTAAATCCGAGTCTATAGTCAACTAATTTAAAATAGCTTGAAACGGAATTAGCATCCGGAGTAATCTGACCACCAATAACAACACCATAGCTATCATTTAAACCTGGGTTATTGCTACCTTCTCTATAATCCGACCATCTGCTGTAGCTGATATCTGCACCGAGCACCCATGCATTAGTCTTTTCAAATGCAAAACCTGCAGTATGCGTTAGTGGCATTTTAATTTTATTTTTCGCACCCTCCGCAAAATAGGTACTATCGGCTGTAGCCAATTCATTCCCTAAAACATCCTTTTTATAACGGGTGGTAACGATATTATTCTTAGAATTTAAGCTGCCTCCTGCATTTCCAGTATATCCAAAGATAAATTTAGATGTACTATTTAGATCAGTAGAAAATTGGAGTCCGTAATCATAACTCAAGCCACCCACGGCATTGCTATACTGTGTGCGTGAGTTAAAGACCGTAGTTAGCTCATTTGCAAATTCAAAACCTCTACTTTGCGTCAGATTCCCGAAAAGGTAGGCCAAATTGAATCCAAAACTAAACTTCTTGCCTAATTTAAAGCCATATCCCAAATAAGCCTTAGAAATACCGCCTTCACCAGAGTAGATATAATTAACTTTAGTAGTGTCTACTAGTCCTGAATTGCTGAATTTATAACCCAAATCGGTATAAGGCACCAGACCAAAACTCATTGCTGAAAATCGGTTAACTGGCACACCAAAAGTGATGTGACTTAAGGTAGAGTTAAACTGTTTTTTGCCTGTAATGTTGGTTTTACTCAGCTGGCGAATATCCATGGAAGCACCTACATCAAAGGTGGTAAGTTCCAGTGTGGAGTAGGATGCAGGATTTGCCAAGTTAATATTATCGTACAAACCGGGCTTACGTATACCCTGACTTAAACCCGCCATTCCCCTGTTTTGGGGTAGAAATGAGCCTCTCAAATCTCCAAGTCCGAATTGTGAGTAAGGAGAACTTGATGTAATTTGTGCCATTGCCGGAAGAACCGTTGCAAGCAGTAGGCAGAGGAATATACTATTAACTTTTTTAATCATTTTGTTGGATAACTTCGTTTAAACCAATTAGTACCAAATCGGGTTCGGTTTTTAGAGCGTGTGCAAAGATGCTATTTTTAAGCCTGTAATCAAAAAAAATCGCATCGCCACCGCAGAGAACCACCTCCAATTCAGGATATTTTGAATTATAAATCTCAATAAAGCCCTTAATTTCGGCCATAGCCCCATTTACCACCCCTGAAAGCATGGCACTCTGTGTATCATAACCTTGCCAATCTGTATAATCCTTTAATGAAACTTCAGGTAGCCTTCCAGTAAATTTATGCATCGCCTTGAGCCTCATATTTAATCCCGGAGAAATACTCCCTCCTTCATAAACGCCATTTTTATCAATTACATCATAAGTGATGCAGGTTCCCGCATCAATTACCAGGCAATTACGATTAGGAGAAAGGGCTTTAGCACCTAATATTCCCGCTAATCGGTCTAGGCCAAGGGTATTGGGACTTTTATATTTATTTATTATTCCGCTGGGTAGAAAGGCCGAAAATCGGACATATTCTGTTTTTTCTTTGAGGAAAT
>NZ_JBIILQ010000109.1:0-8730 GCF_044232565.1 Daejeonella sp.
CAACTTTGCAGCCTCCTCATCTTCTGTAAGCAAAGGCGAAACCTTAATAGATACAGTAAATAACATATTAGCTATGAAAGTAGATATGGTGGTCATGAGACACCCCTACCCAGGCGCCGGTATCTTTCTAAGTAAGCATGTGAATGCGCAAATTGTAAACGCAGGTGATGGCGCTCATGAACATCCAACCCAAGCCCTACTCGATGCTTTTTCTATACGTGAGAAATATGGTGATGTAAGAGGTAAGAAAATAGCCATTATTGGTGATGTTCTTCATTCAAGAGTAGCTCTTTCTAACATCCTTTGCCTTCAAAAACTTGGCGCAGAAGTAATGGTTTGCGGACCAAGTACCCTCATTCCTAAATACATTGGAAGCTTAGGTGTAATAATTGAGCACAATCTCTTAAAAGCACTAAATTGGTGCGATGTTGCAAATATGTTACGTATTCAGTTGGAGCGACAAGATATCAAATATTTCCCTTCATTAAGGGAGTATTCTATGATGTACGGGCTTAATAAACAGATACTTAACTCGCTAGATAAAGAAATTACTGTTATGCATCCGGGGCCAATAAACCGAGGAGTGGAAATTACAAGCGATGTTGCCGACAGTAAACAATCTATTATCCTCGATCAAGTAGAGAATGGAGTAGCCATAAGAATGGCCGTGCTGTACTTATTAGCTAATCAACGAATGCAATAGTACTTTAAGATTTAAATATTTTTTAGTTTTTCAATAACATCCATAACAAGTATTCGTTTTAATCTATTTTCAACACATGTTAATTATTAATCATATTAAACTAGACTAGTTTAGATTAATTTAGTAATTATAATTTTGCTTATCTATGCTCAGAAAATACTCACTATTCACATTCATTATTGCATTTCTATCAATTCCCGCGCTAGCTCAGCAAAGCACTTGGTTTGATTTAAACAAACACTATAAAAGTGGGCTTCAATTACTTGAAAATGAAAAATATGCTGCGGCATCCAATCAATTTAAAAGTGTCATAAGAACCCATCAAAAACCAAGTATAAAAGTCGAAATAAACACAGAAATTAGTTTAATAAAAGAAAATTCACACTATTATATCGCTCTCTGCGCATTAGAATTGGGCAATACTGATGCAGAATCATTATTCTTAGATTTCATAAACACCTATCCTGCCAATAATTATACTAAACTTGCTTTTTATCAGGTTGGTCGATATTATTTTGCTCAAAAAAATTACCCCAAAGTAATTGAATGGTTGAAAAAGCTTGAAGATAATAGTTTATTAGGAAAAGAATCATCGGAATACCGATACAAATTGGCCTACTCCTATTTTGAAGTTAAAGAGTTGAATCAGGCTAAAGCTCTTTTTGCGCAGCTAAAAGATGAAAAAACCATTTATAATGAACAGTCAATTTATTATTTCGCCTTTATCAGCTACTTACAAAAAGATTTTAAAATAGCATTAGTTGAATTCGAACGATTAAAAGGTTCAAAATTGTATGAAAATAGTTATCCGTACTATATTTCTGCCCTATACTTTTTAGATAAGCGTTATGATGACGTTCTTAGCTATGCTATTCCAATCTTAAAATCGAGTAAGCAATTGTTCGAAACAGAAATGTTCCGAATTGTTGGAGCGTCATATTTCGCAAAATCAGATTATGTAAATGCAGGTCAATATTTTGATAATTTCCAGCAGAAAGATCAAAGCAAAACCCAAAGCAACCAAGATAATTATCAAATTGGATATACTGCTTTTAAACTGAAAAAATATGAAAAAGCTATCTTAGAACTCGAAAAGCTTGAAACTGCAGATGAATATTTTCAAAGTGGAATGATTGCCCTGGGGGAGTCGTTCCTCAAAACAAATAACAAACAAGCAGCAAGAAGCGCTTTTTTTAAAGCGTCAAAACTGGACTTCGACAAACAATTAAAGGAAGAAGGTCTATTTAATTATGCCAAACTATCATATGAGCTTGAATTTCAGCAAGTTGCACTTGACGCCACTCAATTATTCATTAAAACATATCCTCAATCGCAAAAACTGGATTCCGCAAAAACTTTATTGGGTGAAATTCTTCTTACAACCAAAAACTATAAAGATGCCATAGACATCCTAGAAACTATCCCAAATAGAAATAAAGAGGCTAATGAAGTCTACCAAAAAGTAACATATTACAGAGGATTAGAGTTTTACAACGAGAGAGCTTTTCAAAATGGGATTTCTATGTTTATGCGTTCCAATAAAAATGTTGAAGATGACGAGATTCACTCCCTTTCAACTTATTGGCTAGCCGAAGCAATGTACGAGGTTAGAAAATTTGGTGAGTCGGTAACTAACTTTGAGAAATTTATGTCGCTGCCAGCATCGAAAAAAACCGATGTTTTTAACTTTGCACACTATGCATTGGCTTATGCCGCATTTGAGCATGAAAACTATAGGAAAGCAGCAACTTATTTCTCGCGTTTCCTTCGTGGCAATGAAAAAGATCAAAACACCATAAACGATGCCATTCTAAGATTAGCAGATTCCCATTTTGTTTTGAAGGATTATGATGAAGCATTAGTTTATTACAATAGAATTATTGCCTCCCGAACAAATAGTGAAGATTATGCACTTTTTCAACGTGGAATGATTCAAGGTTTACAAGGTCAAAAGGACTCGAAAATAGCAACTCATACGGCCCTGCTTCAACAATTTCCAAATTCAAACTATTCGGATGATGCAAGTTTCGAAATACCGTACACCTATTTTATTAAGGGTGATTTTGAAATTGCAAAAACTGATCTTAGTGCCTTAATTCAAAAATATCCTCGCAGTAGTTATGTGCCACGCGCTCTGATTACTATCGGACTTGTAGAATTAAATCAAGACCAGGAAGAAGCTGCGCTTAGAACCTTTAAACGGGTAGTAAGTGAATACACAACTACCGATGAAGCAAAACTTGCACTCGAATCAATCAAAAATATTTATCTTCAAAATTCAGATGCTGCCGCATTTTTAGACTATGCCAATAGCACAAGCATAGGAAACTTAAGTACTTATGAACAGGATAATATCACTTTTCAAGCTACTAATAATCGCTTCCTAAACGGGGATTACCAAGGTACATTTGAAGCGGTTAACGCTTATTTTGATAAGTTCCCTAAATCGATACATGATAAGCATGCTCGTTTTATCAGGGCAGAAAGTTTAGTTAAATTGAAAAGACCTGATGAAGCTATCCCTGATTATGAGTATATTCTGAACGACTGGACTAGCGATTACACGGAACGTGCACTTATTAGCATCTCTAAAATATACCTTGCTCAAAAGAAATACAATGAAGCTATTGTTCATCTCAAAAAGCTAGAACTTACTTCTGAGTACAAGTCTAATTACAGTTTCGCAGTAAATAACTTAATGGAGGCTTATTCAAACATGAATTTGCCAGATGAAACTATGCTTTATGTGAAACTTATTAGAGAGTCTAATAAATCATCTGAGGAAGATATTTTTAGAGCAGGTTTATACTCTGGAAAAGCAAACCTCATTGTTGGCGACACCGTTCAGGCAGTAAATGACTTTACTTTAGTTGCAGAAAAAACACAAACCGTAACAGGTGCTGAAGCAAAATACAATCTTGCTCACCTTTTATATTTAAAAGGTAAATATAAAACCTCTCTTGCTGCGGCATTCGACCTAACCAATAATATGCCTTCGCATGATTACTGGGTTGCAAAAACCTATATTCTCATTAGCGATAACTACATTGGCATGAAAGATATTTTTCAAGCTAAAAGCACCCTTCAAAGTATCATCGAAAATTATGAGGTTGACGACGATGATATATTAATAACTGCCAAAGAAAAATTGAAAAAACTAACAAAAAAATAATTAAAAATGCGTAATTCTACTTTTAAATATACTCTGATAATTAGTTTGCTTAGTTTATCCATTTTGACACAGGCTCAAGATAAAAAAACTGAAACTCCTCCTAGCAAAGAGGAAAACACACTAACAGAAGAAATTGAGGTTATAAGACCCTATAAGCCCGTTTTAGCAGACGCCGTAAAGATTAGGAGAAATCCTAATATGGATAATCAAAAACCATTTAAACCAGTTTTAAGCTACAGTATCATCGATAAAAAACTTGAACTCAATTCTAATATCAAAGAACTTCAAGCGCAGAAAATGGAAGATGAAGGGGCTCCCCTTTTATCTCATAACTTTGCAAAATTAGGCGCAGGAAATTTTAATACTGCACAAGGTGAGCTTTACATTAATTCCGGTCGCGATCAGGCCCTCCAAACAGGAGCCTATTTTAAACACCTTTCTCAACAGGGTAATCTGCCCCAGCAAAAGCTATCTAATCAAGAAATGGGGGTGTTTGGAAGAACAATTGCAGACTCTTATACTGTAACAGGAAATTTAAAATATGATCGAAGATCGTTTTTCTTTTATGGCTTTGATCCTACTTTTTCGGTTCTTA
The DNA here is from genome assembly GCF_044232565.1 of Daejeonella sp. Classification (GTDB taxonomy): domain Bacteria; phylum Bacteroidota; class Bacteroidia; order Sphingobacteriales; family Sphingobacteriaceae; genus Daejeonella. The sequence goes on from NZ_JBIILQ010000109.1 coordinate 4,471, forward strand.
CCGACATAAGTAAACAGCGTAATAATACAATTTCTGCAGATGCTGAAATCATTAGTAATTATTCTGCTTCACCTATTTTAAATTATGCTGCTAATGTTAAAGCCTACCAATTTAGCACCCTGACTGATGCTAAAGAAAGCTCCGTAATTTTGAATGGATTCCTTAGTAGAGATTTAAACTCTTTCAATATCGGATTGAATGCCTCGGCGGATTTAACTTCCACGAAGGATGTTTCTTATAAAATTGCAAATAATTTAATTAAAGTAAACCCATATCTTAATTTTAAAGGAGACAACTATAATCTCAAACTAGGAGCAAATATTGTACAAGAACTAGGAACAAATACTAGGTTAAACCTTTTCCCTTCAGTATCAGCAGAATTTGCTGTCTTACCAGGATATGCAAATATCTTTGCAAAAGTAAATGGAGATGTTCTAAAGACTTCAATTCGAGAAATTGCTTTAGAAAACCCCTTTTTAAACGAAAATTTAGGATTAAAAAACTCCCTTGAACGAATGAATGTTGAGGCTGGGGTAAATGGCAATGTGGGTGCTGCATTTGGCTATAAAATCATGGCTTCTTACAAGAAAATTGATAATATGCTACTTCTAGTGAATAATCCTACAAAAATTAATCGCTTCGATGTAATTTTTGATCAAGGAAAAAGCACAGTTTTAGGACTTGAAGGAGAAATAAATGTAAAAGCATCGGATGTTTTTGAAATAAGCGGTAAAGCGCAAATCTTCAACTATAACCTTGCTTCAGAATCAGAAGCTTGGTTTAAGCCTAGCCTAAGGTTAATTTCAAATGCAAAGGCCCAAGTAAATCAAAAACTTTTCATAAACGCAGAAGTACTTTTTCAAGGAGAAACTTCTGCTAAAGTAAGTTCTGGATCGGTTGGATTTAAAGCAAGTACTTTAAAAAGTTTCATAGACCTAAGTGCAGGTGGAGAATATAAAGTAAATCAAAAAATTGGAGTATACTTGAGAGCGAATAACTTATTTGGGCAATCTTATCAGAGATATCTATTTTATCCCAACATGGGAATTACCATATTTGGTGGTGTAAATTATTCCTTCTAACGCTATGTTTGGCAGCTTGATAATTAAAATATAACTTTACCCTTAAATGGAATTAGGACAATATATTGTAGATCTGTTACGTGGGCAGGATGAGGTAAGCGTTATCGGACTAGGCACTTTCACTAAAATGAGGGTTTCTGGTTATTTTGATCCAAATAGCAATTTATTCTATCCTCCATTTTACAAAATATCTTTCCAAGAGATTGAAAAAGAAGATTTTAGTCTAATTCAGCATATCAGCAGTAAAGAAAACTTAAATCAAGCTTCTGCTGAAGAAGAAATAAAAAGCTTTGCTTCTGGCATTTTAAATTCGCTTGAAAACGATAATTCAATTGAAATAAAGGACTTAGGGCAGTTCCATAAAAATGATGGAATCCTATCTTTTGAACCAATTAACTATTTAGAATCAAACGAAAACAATTTAAAATTAATTCCAGTCCAAGAATTAACAACTAATAAATCAAACTCCACTACCAAACAAAAAGAGCAAGAAATAACTCCAACAGTTGATGTAGCAGAGTCGCCAAGCAATGCAATTCAAGAAAAAGGAAGTACTGAAGATTTGGAAGAAGTTTCTGAAGAAACTTCTCAAACAAGGTCTTGGTTAAAGATATTCATTGGATTTATAATATTTTTAGCGACTCTAACGGCCTTATTTTACCTCAACGAAGACTTCAATACCTTCATAAAAAATAAAAGCGTTGGATTGTTTAGTCAAGCAGACAGTACTAATCAAGAAAACACCATTTTAATTGATTCCACAAAAATCAATGCCGACTCACTCAATATTGCAGTGGATAGTGCTTCAATAATTGCAGATAGCCTCCAACAAACAAAAGATTCTAGCATAACAGCAACGATTGACACGCTAAATAAAGTTCTGAGTAATGATTATCCAACTTTTGAGATTATTTCTGCTGCATTTACCAAAAAAACCGAAGCAGAAGCTTATATGAAAATGCTTAGTAAAAAAGGAATTCAATCAAAAGTTGTAGAAAATATGCCCGGTAAAATGCTAAAGATTAGTCTAGGTACCTTCTTAGATGAAGAATCAGCTAAAATAGAATTACATAGAATTCACAAAGAAATAAATAAAGAAGCCTGGATAGCCCGGGTTAAACCATCTAAAAAAACCAACTAATGTTTTTACTACAAATTGATACACTAAGTCCCATAACTGATACCGCAACATCTACCGTTCAAACGATGCAAACCGGTGAAGAATTAAGATTTATTGAACTACTTTTTAAGGGTGGCTGGGTAATGGTGCCACTGGCGCTTCTAGCCTTTATGGGATTAGTAATTTTCGTAGAGCGTTATCTAACTATTAGAAAAGCATCTAGAAATGAGATGAATCTTATGATGCAAGTTAAGCAAAGTGTTAAATCTGCTAAACTAGATACCGCATTAGTAATCTGCAGAAATAGTAATACCCCACTTGGACGAATGCTTGAAAAAGGTCTTTTAAGAATCGGAAGACCAATAAAAGATATTGAAGGAGCTATTGAGAATGTTGGAAAACTTGAAGTGTCAAAGCTTGAGAAAAACATCAGTATCCTTGGTATTATTGCAGGTATCGCACCTATGCTTGGTTTCGTAGGTACTATTATTGGAGTAATTACTATTTTTCATGAGGTATCTGTTAAAGGTATAATTGAGATTGGAACTATTTCCGGCGGACTATACGTTAAAATGATAACATCAGCAACGGGTTTAATTATTGGTATAATAGCCTATGTATTGTACCATATTCTAAATATTATGGTGGATAGAATTATCCTTAAGATGGAAACTGATGCTATTGAATTTATAGATTTATTAGAGGAACCAGGCAAATGAATTTAAGAAAAAGACAGAGAGGAAGCGTTGAAGTACATACTTCAGCATTGAACGATATCATGTTCTTTTTGCTGTTGTTTTTCCTATTGGCTTCTGCTGTGGCAAATCCTAATGTGGTTAAATTATTTTTACCTAGGTCGAGCTCCGGGCAATCAATTCCACAAAAGACCATCAATGTATCTATTACTAAAGATTTAGAGTATTTTGTTGAAAAAAAACAAGTGAATGCATCTGATTTATTTCAAAATATTGAAGTTTATCAAAAAGCATCACCTGATCTTACCATTATTTTATACGCGGATCGTACCATTGCTATTGAAAATGTAATTGAACTCACAGATATTGCTAATAAACTAAAGATTAAGCTTGTTTTAGCTACAGAAACAAAGAAATGATCGAATATCATCCACAGGAGGAAAATAATTACCCTAAAGCATATGCCATTTCAACCGGCATCATGATTGCTTTTCTGGCGATTAGTTTTTTTATTGTAGCGAGTCGTGTAGAACCAGATACAACAGGTGGGACAGGCGGAATAATTGTCAATTATGGAACCTCTGAATTTGGAATGGGCGATGATTACATGAGTATTGAAGAACCTTCTACCTCTCCAGATGCCAATAATGTTGCGCCTGACAAAGTCATTGTGAATAAGAATACTTCAAATGAAGTAAGCTCGGAAGTAACAGATAAATCAATTGCCACACAAAATAATGAAGACGCACCTGAAATAGTTACCAAAGAAAAAAGTAGTTCAAAAAACCCTTCAGTAAGTACTCCTACAAAAGAAAGTAAGCCAGCAGTAAACCAAAATGCACTTTATAAAGGCAAGAAAAATGATGGACTAGGAAAAGGTGATGGAACAGGTAATGTTGCTGGTAATCAAGGAAGTACCAACGGCGATCCCCTCTCACCTGATTATGGCGAAGGTGGTTCAGGTAATGGGAGTTATGCACTTGACCTCAAAAGCAGAAAATTTACCAATCTAACAGTCCCAAAAGATGATGGTCAAAAATATGGTAAAGTAGCCGTTAGAATATATGTAGATAAAAATGGTATTGTTGTAAATGCTATTGCTGGTGTAAAAGGAACTACTCTATCCGATAAGGCAATTTGGGAAAAATGCCGCATTGCTGTTATAGGATCTTCCTTAAATAAACTTGAATCAGCACCTGATGTTCAGATTGGCGTGGTGATGTTTAATTTCAAGGTCAAATAAATTGTCACCGCTATAACTTATACCTTTGATCAGAATAATATCTTTTTAAAATTCTAATTTCAATTGAAAATTGCTTTTTTGTATACCAAATATAAAATCCTTGAAAGCGAATTTTGCCAT
>NZ_JBIILQ010000110.1:0-8717 GCF_044232565.1 Daejeonella sp.
GCTTAAAGATGAATAATAGCTATCAAAAACTTTAGCTCCATAACTAAAGAAAACAAAAGCTGTTAAATCAAATCTCTTGTATCTGAAATTATTTGTAAAACCACCAGTAAACTTAGGCAAAGAACTACCACTATCATATTGAGTAGCTTGATTGTAAACTTTAGTAGTTGTACGCTCACCTGTTGGCTTTCCATCAGTTCCTAAAATATCACGATACCAAATTGGTGCACCATCAGCTGCATCAACTCCAGCGTAATCTCTTAAATACCATTGGTAAAGATCACTACCAACTTTTAAACGCTTAGTTCCACTAATTACTTCCTTATCAGTTAATTTAGTAATTACGTTTTTGTTAGTTGTTAAGTTAGCAGAAACTCTCCACTCAAAACCTTCAGTTTTAACTGGAACTCCATTTAAAAGGATGTCAAAACCTTTGTTCTCAATACCAGCAAGATTTGTAGTTATTGAACTAAAGCCAGTTGTGAAAGATAATGGTTTAGCGTATAATAAACCATCTGCAGATCTATTGTAGTAAGAAACCTCACCATCTAACCTTCCTTTAAATAAACTGAATTCTAAACCAAGATCTAATTGTGCATTTTGTTCCCATTTCAATGTAGGGTTAGCAAGATTAGAATAACTTATACCTGATTGACCATTATAGTTAAAGCCCAATCCAAATAAGCCTTGTGCTTCATATCTACCAATCTGATCGTTTCCAGAGGTACCATAACTAGCTCTAACTTTTAATTCGTCTATCCATTTAACATCAGCAAGAAATTTTTCTTGGCTAAGTCTCCAAGCAGTACCGATAGAATAAAAATCACCCCATCTATTTTCTACACCAAAAACACTTGACCCATCTCTTCTGTAAGAAGCTTGTAAAAAGTATTTGTCGTTATAGCTATAGCTTAATTTACCAAAGTAAGATGATAATCTTTTTTGTGTGTAGTAACCTACTGGTAAACCAGCAGTTGAACCAGCAGCAATTTCAGGTATACCTAAAGGTAAATTAGTGATTGATGCCTGTAAACGATCGTATTTTGATCTGTATGCTTCTTGTCCGATTAAACCACTAATATCGTGTAATCCAAACTTGTTTTCATAAGCCAATGTATTGGAAAGTGTAACAGTTACATCTTGAATAGAATATCTTTCTACTCTACCTTTTACTGCTGTACCATTTCCGGCATCAGGATTATAAAATAATCTTTCGCGAGTATTAATGTAATCAACAGCAGCATTAGTTTTAAATCTAAAGCTTTTCAAAAACTGTACTTCAGCGAAAGGATTGATAATTCCGCGTCCTACTCTAGTAATATACTCATCTTTATCTGCTAGACCAACTGGATTAAATTGCACACTGATCGGATTTACGTAGTTATAAACTGAACTTCCATCAGGATTTCTAACTGGTATTCCATTTGCGTCTCTTACATATAAAGAATAAATAGGAGCTAGCAAATCAGTAAATCTAATTGGGTTAGCAGCACCACCAGCACCTGCTGGTGTATTTTGATCGGTATATGATAAAGTATTGTTCATACCGATATTAATTGATTTATTCACCTGATTTGATAAATTCAACTTGCTTGAATATCTCTTAAAATCAGAAGCCAAAATAATACCTTTTTGATCAAAATAACCTCCAGAAACGAAGAATTTTGTTGACTCGTTACCTCCTTGTGCAGAAACGTTAACATTTTTTGTTATCCCTCTATTTGTTACCGCATCACGCCAGTCTGTATCATAATAAAGTGCAGCGTTTGGAGCCAATACAGGACCTGCAACATTAGAGAACACATATGGATTTGTTGTATTGTAAGGGTTAACGTTTAAAATAGTTCTGGTTGAAGTATTTGCTGCTAATGCCGCAGCATCAGGCGTGTTACCGGCAGCAATTCTACCTTGATAATAGAAGTCAAAGTATTGTTTAAAATACTGACTAGCGTCTAAGGTTTGATGCTTTTGAACTGCTATATCAGAATACCCAGTGTTTACAGAAGTATTGAACTTTGTAGTTCCTGATTTTCCTTTTTTAGTAGTAATTAAAATTACACCGTTTGCAGCTCTTGAACCGTAAATAGATCCAGCAGACGCATCTTTCAAAACAGAAATAGACTCAATATCATTTGGGTTTAAAGTTGAAAGTACATCAGAAGTAGTTGCAGCTAAACTGTAGTCACCACTAGAAATTGGAATTCCATCAATCACGTAAAGTGGCGTAGCAGAAGCAGAAATTGAACCAACTCCTCTAATACGCACAGTAGAAGAAGCACCTGGCTGCCCAGATACACTTTGTACAGTAACACCCGCTACCGCACCTTGCAAAGCCTTTTCAAATGAAGTAACTGGACGATTTTCTAAAACCTCAGCAGTAACAACAGATGCTGAACCAGTAAATGACTGTTTAGTTGCGGTTCCATAACCAACAACAACAATTTCACCTAATTGCTTGGCATCGGTAACTAAAACCACATTAATTTGGTTTGAGGAACTTAAGTTAACCTCTTTAGTTGTGTAACCAATAAAAGTAAACTGTAGCACTTTTGCATCAGCTGTAACTTTTAAACTGAATTTACCGTCAGCACCGGTTTGAGTTCCTAAAGTTGTTCCTTTAACTTTAATAGAAACACCAGGTAATGGCAAACCATCTTCTTTGGCTGTTACCGTACCCGTTACAGTTCGATCTTGAGCTATTGCACTACTGGCAATAAGAAGCAAGACGAAAAGATTTCGTAAGAATTTTTTCATAAATATTAAATTAGTTAATAGATTAATTTGTAAACATAATAAAAAAATCCAAAACTATAAAAAAACCTTTCATTTTTATAAATTCATAAAAATGAAAGGTTTAGTATTTCCAGACTAAATTGTTTTTAAATGTTTTTAGTGAAACTTTAAAGCCAGATATTATGAATACCTAGATAATAAAATCAGAAATTGACTATAAAATTTAGATCCAAAAAGAATGATTCAGCAACTTACATTCAATATTATTGATTACATCCTCGATGGAACTCTTATGCCAAGTAATTTCATTGCTTTATTAAGGGTAGTAGCCGTTGCGGATGCAAGATCAAGTCTGAAATTTCGAACTTGTAGATCGTCAACCTTAAGAATGCTTTCTTCATGATAAAATTTATTGAAAAGCTTGGCGAGTTCAAATACGTAATTTGCAATGTGTGCAGGACTGTACTCTCTTGCTGCTGAGGCTATTACATCCGGGTATTTTGCCAAGTTAACAATCAAATCCTTTTCAAGTGCCTTTAATGCTTTAGAATATTGTTCAGAAATTTTATTTTTATAATCGGCTTTTGCTAAAATAGAACAAATTCTGGCATGTGTATATTGAATAAATGGGCCAGTATGTCCCTGAAAATCAATAGATTCATTGGGATCAAACAAGAGTCGTTTTTTGGGCTCAACCTTCAATAAAAAGAATTTTAAAGCGCCCATACCAATCATATTATATAGGTCCTTTTTCTCCTCTTCTGTAAAACCCTCTACCTTACCTAGTTCTTCGGTTCTTTCCTGAGCAGTTTGAATCATGTCATCCATTAACTCATCGGCATCTACAACGGTTCCTTCACGGGATTTCATTTTCCCTGATGGCAAATCAACCATCCCATAGGAAAGATGAAATAAACCATTAGCCCATGATTTACCCATTTTTTGAAGAATAAGGAATAAAACTTTAAAGTGATAATCCTGCTCATTTCCAACCACATAAATCGACTTATCCATTTTAAAGTCGTCATATTTCAATTGTGCCGTTCCTAAATCTTGTGTAATGTAAACAGAGGTACCATCGGCACGTAAAACAAGTTTTTGATCTAAACCGTCGTCCGTTAAATCTATCCAAACGGAGCCATCCTCTTTTTTAAAGAAAACACCATTATCTAAACCCTCTTGAATGGTATCTTTACCTAAAAGGTAAGTATCTGATTCATAGTAATACTTTTTAAAATCAACGCCAAGCTTTTTATAAGTCACTTCAAAACCGGCATACACCCAGCCATTCATCATTGACCATAATTCAATAACCTCTTGATCACCAGCCTCCCATTTCAAAAGCATTTCCTGTGCTTCCCTAATTAATGGAGCATTTTTTTTCGCCTCCTCTTCGGTCTGACCCTTGCTAATAAGCGCCTCAATCTGCTTCTTAAACTCTTTGTCAAAAATAACATAATATTTACCGACCAAATGATCACCCTTTAATCCGCTGCTTTCTGGTGTTTCACCATTGCCAAACATTTTCCATGCAAGCATCGATTTACAAATATGTATTCCACGGTCATTAACCAAATTAGCCTTAATGACATCGTAACCATTTGCAGAGAGAATCTCAGCGACTGAAAAACCTAATAAATTATTGCGAACATGACCTAAATGGAGTGGTTTATTGGTATTTGGTGAAGAATATTCAACCATTACTTTCTGACCATTTGATGGAAATTGTCCGAAAGCCTGACTATGGATATTACTTAACAATTCATCAATCCAATAAGAATCGGTAATCAACAAATTCAGAAATCCTTTAATTACATTGAAATCAGCAACCTCTTTAACGTTTTCTTTAAGGTACTCTCCTATTTCAGTACCAGTTTGTTCAGGCGTTTTTTTAGAAATACGTGTAAACGGAAAAGTTACAGCCGTAACCTGCCCTTCAAACTCTTTACGTGTTTCCTGAATAACTATACTATCTACGTTTATATCAGTCTGATAAAGTGCTAGAACAGCACTTTTTATTTGTTGAACAATGGTATTTTCTATTGTCATTTTTATTGGCCTTTGGCCTGTAAATTTAATCGTTAATTAGAGAATTTGTTGCGCGAAGTAAAATTTCAAATGCATTTTCTGCCATTAAATTTTCTTTATCGAGTGTAGGATTAACTTCTACAATCTCAAAACAACAAACCTTTTCATGGCTCATTAATCGCGATACTAAGTTTCCTGCCTCTTTTTCAGTTATTCCATTGGCCACTGGAGTTCCAGTTCCTTTTGATATGGAAGCATCTATTGCATCTACATCAAAAGACACGTAAATCATATCACACTGATCTAAATATTGTAAAGCATCAATTGCTACACGTTCAACTCCACGCTTTCTAATTTCGAGCGTAGGAAAGTTTTTTACTTTATGCTTTTTAAGTAGATACTGCTCAGCTGGTTCAAAGTCGCGTAAAGCTATGTAAACAAGATCATTATAGTTTATTTTAGGCGATATATTAGCTACGTTTTTTAATTGAAACCAATAATTAAGGGTTTCTTGATCAGGTTTATTAATCTTTGAATCGATATTATCCTCGTCTAAAACTACAGCGAGACTCATTCCGTGTAAATTACCTGAGGGTGTGGTATAAGGTGAATGTAGATCGGCATGAGCATCAATCCATATTACACCTAATCGTGCCTTGGGAAAAGCTTTTTTAATCCCGGTAATGGACCCTGCCGCACAACTATGGTCACCAGAAAGTAAAATCGGAAACTCATTGTTTTGCACGCTCTTTGAAACCTCCTCCGCAATTCTTTCAACCATGGTGAGCACACCTGAAATACGTTTAGCAAACTGATTACCAACCGATTCCAATAAAAGATGGTTTTCATTGGCTATTTCAATGCTTCTGTGTTTTTTAAAATACCGACTTCCAAAATCGAGAGCAGCAATTTTTATGGCATCAATTCCCATACTGGCACCCCGTGTACCTGCTCCAAGCTCAGATTTAACTTCAATAATTTTCAATTCACGCATAACCCTCTCTCCTTATTTTCGAATATAGTTTAAAATATGTAACATTTAAGCATTCATATATGTTCTATGCTATAAGCTTTTTATATCTTTGGCAAAATTATAAAAAAATGCAGAGTTACGCGGAGTTTCTTGATTTAAGCGTGGGTTTCCCTCAGGATGGATTTGACATCATAGACGATGAATTATATTTTCATGACTTAAACCTCATGGAAATGATTGAAACGTATGGTTCTCCTTTGAGATTTACCTATTTACCCATCATTAGTAAGAAAATACAACAAGCCAAATTATTGTTTCAGGCGGCTATCGTAAAGAACAATTACAGAGGAGGTTATAAATATTGTTATTGCACAAAAAGCTCGCATTTCCGACATATTGTGGAAGAGGCACTTCGCAATGATATTCACCTAGAAACATCATCTGCATTTGATATGCCAATGATTGATGCACTTGAAAAAAAGGGCTCCCTAACTAAGGATATCACCGTTATTTGTAATGGATTTAAAACTTTTCAATATAAGCAGTACATCATCGACATGCTTCATGATGGGTATAAAAATATTATTCCTGTTTTAGATAATAAAGAAGAATTTAATATTTATGACGATGAACTTGACATTCCTTGCAATTTAGGATTTAGAATTGCTGCCGAAGAACAGCCTGATTCTCAATTTTACACCTCCCGCTTAGGAATTCGAATAGAAGACATTATTGATTTTTACAATCATAAAATAGCTCATAACCCAAATTTTAAGGTTAAGCTTTTGCATTTCTTTATAAATTCAGGTATTTCTGACACTCCTTATTATTGGAATGAATTAGAAAAATACGCAACCTTATATTGTAAATTCAAAAAGATAAATCCAGATCTCGATACACTTGATATTGGTGGTGGAATGCCATTCAAAGATTCTTTAGCCTTCGACTTTGATTATGAATATATGGTCAATGAGATTGTAAAAAGAATTAAGGAAATTTGTGCTGAACATGATGTGATGGAGCCAGATATCATCACTGAGTTTGGTAAATATACCGTTGCTGAGGCTTCAGGTATTCTTTATAAAGTTTTGGGTCGTAAGCAACAAAACGATCGTGAAAAATGGTTAATGCTCGATGGTTCTTTTATCACTAACCTACCCGATGTTTGGGCGCTAAATCAAAAATATATCTTGGCACCAATCAATAATTGGGATTCGGAGTATGAGCGTGTTAACCTGGGTGGGATTACTTGTGATGGACAAGATTATTACAGTCAAGAAGCGCATATGAACAATGTTTTTATGCCCAAAACGCGCAAGGTTCAATATTTAGGATTCTTCCATACTGGTGCTTATCAAGAGGTTTTAAGTGGCTACGGTGGAATTCATCACTGTCTACTTCCATCTCCCAAACATGTTATAATTCGTCGTAACCGTGATGAAACCTTTAATTTCGAAGTATTTGGTGAGGAACAAAATAGTAAACAGGTATTGAAAATATTGGGTTATTAATCAGCATCGGGTTGCGAATTGATAATTTTTAAATTTGGGGATTCCAAACGGTTCGGGTTCCGAATTAAATGAATTAAGGATTTAGAGGGTCTGGATTCAAGAAATTTGAAAAATTGCCTTTGAATTAATTTCTTAAATAGCTCGACTATTTTTTAATAAATATGATGCCCAAATATTACTTTCTTTTATTTTGTTTAATCCCATTCATTTCCTGTTCCCAAAACAAGGCGGAGGCTGGCAAAAATAGACTTGAAGCTCCTATAATTAAACAAAATTTCACATCTCTGCAATTCGAAACAGATGGAAAACCATGTATAGCATCCATAAACGATCGCTATATCGGATTTAAAGAGAAATCGATTTACTCTTTATCCCTATTTATCATTGTAAATACGCTTGAAAAAGATAGAAATGGTCATCCAACAGAAAAAGAAGCTTTATTTTTCAACACCTTTCAAACACAAATTCTAAAGGAGCTCAGCGCAAGCATTGGAAACTATTGTTATGTTGGAACAACAGCTATGTCAGGTTATCGGGATATCCTTCTGTATATTAAGCCTGAGCATCAAGAAATGGCAACAAGCATAGTGCAGAAATTTAAAATTGAGCAGAATCGTGTGGAATCAATCTCCTTTGAAAACGACCCAGAATGGGAAGCTGTTTCTTCTTTCTATGAGGCAACTACGCTTAAAAACTAGCAATCAAACTTATCGAGAAGCTTGATTAAGGTTGCGAAATCTTTAGGATATGGCGCTTCAAAAGTCATTTCAGTATTCTCATCAATTTTGAAAGTAATACTGCGCGCATGTAGTGCAAATCGCTTCATAATTGGCAGCTCTTCCTGATCCTTCCCAATACGATAGCTTCTTTTAATTTCTGAAAGGTATACTGGCTTACCACCATACATTTCATCACCAGTTATGTTGGCTCTTTGCGAAGCCAAGTGTATTCTAATTTGGTGCATTCGTCCTGTAATTGGCCTGCACTCTACTAAAGTATAATGTTTATAGAATTTTATTGAATTAAAAATTGTTTGTGCTTGTTTACCATCTTGCTTATTAATGGCCACATTTCTAGCACCAAGATTTAAAATGGGGAGATCCACGTTAAGCTCTTCAAAAATATGGGTTCCGTTAATTATAGCATGATATACCTTGGTCACTTTTCTATGTTCAAATTGCATGGAAATATGACGGTATGTTTCGGGGTTTTTAGCAATTATTAAAGCTCCAGATGTTTCTCTATCTAATCGGTGGCAAATCTGAGCATCATCAGCGTATTGCTTGGCCATTCTAAGTAAATTATTATCCCCTCCTTCACGATCATCGAGTGAACTTAGGAATGCTGGTTTATTTACAACAATTAGATTGTCATTTTCAAAAAGAATAAGATCTTGGAACTTTGGAAACTTCACACATTAAAAATTAGAATGCAAAGATAGGGTTTTAGGGGGGATTGTGGAAATAGAGGTG
>NZ_JBIILQ010000318.1:0-2568 GCF_044232565.1 Daejeonella sp.
AATAAATAATGAAAATCGCCCTAATCACCGGAATCACAGGCCAAGACGGATCATATCTAGCTGAGTTCTTATTAAATAAAGGCTATTTTGTGCATGGGATAAAGCGTAGGAGTTCTTCTATTAATACGGATAGGATAGATCATCTTTATCAGGATCCGCATGATATGAATGTGCGTTTTAAATTGCATTATGGTGATTTAACCGATTCTACCAATTTAATACGCATCATTCAGGAGACGCAGCCGGATGAAATTTATAATCTGGCAGCGATGAGCCATGTACATGTGAGCTTTGATACGCCAGAGTATACCGCTAATGCAGATGGCATTGGAACCTTAAGAATTTTGGAAGCTATACGAATTCTCGGTTTAGAGAAGAAAACACGTATTTATCAGGCTTCCACTTCCGAATTATACGGTTTAGTGCAGGAAGTGCCGCAATCTGAGAAAACCCCTTTTTATCCACGCTCACCCTATGCAGTGGCTAAAATGTATGCCTATTGGATCACGGTAAACTATCGCGAAGCCTATAATTTATTTGCCTGTAATGGTATTTTGTTTAATCATGAGAGTCCGGTACGAGGGGAAACTTTTGTTACCCGTAAAATCACTAGAGCTGCAGCAAATATTGTATTAGGTCAACAAAATTGCCTGTATTTGGGTAATTTATCCGCTCAGCGCGATTGGGGCCATGCCAAAGACTATGTGGAGGCCATGTGGTTAATCCTGCAACAGGAGCAAGCAGAAGACTTTGTTATTGCTACTGGCGTTACCACAACAGTGCGCGATTTCGTGAAAATGAGTTTCGCGGAGCTTGGTATTGAGGTTGAGTTTAGTGGGAAGGATGAGCAGGAGAAGGGTGTAATTATTGATATTGACGAGGAGAAATGTAAGTCTTTGGGAATTGATCCCACAGCGATCAAATTTGGCCAAACAGTAGTGAAGGTGGACCCTAAATATTTCAGACCAACAGAGGTTGATTTATTAATCGGTGATCCGAGGAAAGCGAACACGAAATTGGGCTGGAAACCGAAATATGATTTGGCTGGGCTGGTGAAGGAGATGGTGGAAGGGGATTTGGAGTTGATGAGGCGGTAGGACTTTGTCAGTTGACAGTTGTCGGTTTTCGGTTGACAGTTGTCGGTTGACAGTTGTCAGTGTCGGACTGGGCGGAGAGGGGTAAATAATTAAATAAGCCGTCATTTCGAACACTCAACCTGAAATATAAGGGTTAGTATAAATGTGATGAGTGAATAAATCCCAATTTGAAATCCCTTGATTATAAGATTCCTATGAGTGCCACAATGGAATAACAATAAGCATTCATGAGCAGCGCAAAAATATCCATTCGTTTTTTTGACGATCGTGAGGTGCGAGCGGTTTGGGACGAAGAAAATGCCAAATGGTGTTTTTCGGTGTTGGATATTGTAGGCCTGCTTACCGACCAAAACGATTATTCAAAAAACCGTAACTATTGGAAATATCTTAAAGCCAAATTAAAGAAAGAAAACAGTCAAATGGTTAGTGCCACTACCCAGTTGAAATTTCTTGCACCAGACGGTAAAAGGCGATTATCCGATATGCTCGATTATCAGGGGATAATTGCATTAGGCAAAGAGTTTCCAAGTAAAAAGGCAAACCGATTTATTGAATGGTTTACCTACAGTGAAGAAAGCATAGACGGGAAAAGCAAGACAAAAGCTTATGCCCTGTTTGAAAGTTCTTTTATTAACAATATTGAGGTTGGCACTACTAAAGGTTTGCAACAAATTCACACTTATCTGTTTGGAGGCTTGTACGATTTTGTAGGTCAAATCAGACAAAAAAACATTTCAAAGGGCGGTTTTCAATTTGCTGTTTCTCGCTTCTTGGGCCAAACATTAAAGCAAATAGAAGCAATGCCCGAAGCTACCTTTGACGAAATCGTTGAAAAATATGTAGAAATGAACATTGCTCATCTATTTATGGAAGAACACTTATATCAGCATTAACATTCATCTTAGCACCCTGTGCGATTTCGACTAATAATAATTAATCCCAAATGAAGCAGAATACCCGAGCGTAGGGATGAAAGAACGGCGGGCCAGGAGTTTTGCCCTCGGCGGTGGAAGCTTCGTTCTTTCTTGATTTTTTGGATACTTTTTCATCAAGGAAAAAGTTTCAATATCTCATTGCCAAAGGCAAAAAGTCAAATTTCCCTGTGGTTGGTGTTACCCACCAACCACCTAAGATATTTTTCCCGCTCATAGCCGCGAGGGCCTAGTTCTTTTCCTGTAGCAGAAAAGAACCAAAATGCCACCGCTGCGTCTGATGCTATGAAAGTCAGTGCGAAGGCAGGGCTTGTCATTGCCGCACCAGCCAAGGCGGAAGATCGGTTGGGAAGGGTCTGTGAGTGGACGATTTGTAGTTGGTTTAAATTTGATTTTTTTTATCAAATTTTTAAGATCTAATATCAAATGAACTTGGATTTTAGGCGTCATGCTTTTCCCCTCAGCAGCTGTTAAACAAAAGGCAAAAGAAGGCCTTGAGCGTTTGGGGAGGGGCATTGTTTTACCCTTCAGTAAAACGC
>NZ_JBIILQ010000111.1:0-8702 GCF_044232565.1 Daejeonella sp.
AAAGTAGTAAAATTAAATGTGTTGGTGTAATTTTGGTTTGCAATTAAATATACTAAAGGTGGATTTAAAGATCTGATAAATAAAATGTGTGATTCAATAAAACTGAGTTAAATGTCTCTAAAAGTTGTAATTTTCCTTTATAATTCAAGCCTAACAATCAGTTTTATACAACTCTTTTTTCTTGTATTTATGATAAAACGGCAACAGCAGTGTGTCAATTTATATTTTTAATTCTTTCTAATCATTTTCATAATCAGTTAAGAAGTGGTCATAGAACATAAGAAATCGTGACAACATTTTTAAAAATCATTCTTACACGCCTCGAATACTTTCTCTATCTAACTAGAAATTGAGCTCTGAAATCAAAAAAAGGATTCTACATTATCCAAGTTGCAGAAAATAAAATTTAAAGATAAAATATTAATTATGTCACAAGCATCTATTCTATTACAAAAAATAGCATTCAACACTGAAACAGTAGGTATTATTGGACTTGGTTATGTAGGGCTTCCACTTGCAGTTAACTTTGCTCAGGCTGGTATTAGGGTTATTGGCTTCGATAAATCGCAAATCAAAGTTGATAAAATCAATCACGGAGAGAACTATATAAAAGACATTCGCGATGCAGTATTGCGCGAGGTTGTCGGTAATATTAAGCTCAAAGCGACCACTGATTTTACACTAATCAAAGAATGTGATGCGCTGCTAATCTGTGTGCCAACTCCTTTGGACAAGTTCCGCAAACCTGACATGAGTTACATTGAAACAGCCTGTGTTGCTATTGGACAAAACATTAAATCAGGAACGTTTATCAGCCTCGAAAGCACCACTTATCCTACAACTACCGAAGATTTTATACTTCCAATTATCGAGCAGGAATCAGGTTTAAAGCATGGTGTCAGCTTTTGGCTTGCCTATTCTCCAGAACGTGTTGATCCAGGCAATGTTAGTTTTCATACTAAAAATACACCGAAAGTACTTGGCGCCATTAACAAAGAAGGACTAGAAATAGGTGAAAAAATATATTCCAAAGCAGTAGATACACTTCACTTAGTAAGCTCTCCAAAGGTGGCCGAAATGGTTAAGATTCTTGAAAATACTTACCGCCTCGTAAACATTAGCCTAATTAACGAACTGGCTTTGCTTTCGGGTAAAATGGGAATTGATATTTGGGAAGTTATTGATGCAGCCAAAACCAAACCTTTTGGTTTCCAGGCTTTTTACCCCGGCCCGGGAATTGGTGGACACTGTATTCCACTTGATCCGTTTTATCTCGAACACATTGCAAAAAAATATGATTTTGATTTGAGTATGATTCATGCAGCTGGGCATATCAACATGCGGATGCCTCACTACATGTATATTAAAATAGCTACGGCTTTAAATAGCCAACAAAAAGCAGTAAACGGCAGCAAAATTCTCTTTTTGGGAGTTGCATATAAACCGAACATTGACGACGCCCGAGAATCTCCAGCCCTCGAAATCATTGACATTGTCATACACAAAGGTGGACTTGCAACTTATCACGATCCATTTATTACAGAAGTTACTACACCAGCCGGAAATTCATTAAATTCAGTTACCGAGCTTGTCGAAGGAATGCAAAATGCTGACTGCGTGATCATTACAACCAATCATCAGGTGTTTAATCCTGAATTGATAAAGAAACACGCAAGACTAATAGTTGATTTAAGAAATGTAATTAATGAAGTGTCCGAAAAAATTTATTCATTATAAATTATCCTAATTATTTCTATATGATAAATATTTATTTATGCATTAGTGGTTTCATGTTTCTATGAGCAACCAACTATAAAATATAATGTCAGTTAATTCTTCAAGTACCGTACGTATCGCTAAAAACACCTCTCTACTGTATATCAGAATGATGGTTGTTATGGTGATTAACCTTTATACCGTACGACTTGTACTAAATGCACTTGGTGCTGAAGATTATGGCATCAATAATGTTGTTTCAGGTTTAATTACTATGCTAATTAGTATTAGCAGTGTACTCTCAACTGCTACACAAAGGTATTACTCATACTCTATAGGCGAAAACAAATCAGAACGACTTCGAAATATATTCTCTACCAGTATTATCATATTTGCATTCTTATCTCTTATAGTATTCATATTGGGAGAGACGGTTGGTTTATGGTTTGTTAATACTCAATTAATGATACCGGATAATAGAATGAATGCTGTAAACTGGATATATCAGTTCTCGATATTTTCTTTCATTTTTTCATTCTTACAGGTTCCATATTCTGCTGCAACCATGGCACACGAAGATATGGGAATATTTGCCATAATCAGTACAGCTGAGAGTATATTGAAATTGACATCGGTACTTTTTATTTATCTAGTTCCAGTAGATGGTTTAATCATTTATGGGGCAACTCTTTTCTTAATATCTTTAATGATTATGGTATCCTACATAGTAATCGGTAAGAATAAATATGCTGAATGTCGCTATCATAAGCCAACGGAAAAAACACTATACAAAGAGTTGCTTTCTTTCTCAGGATGGTCTTTATTTGGTTCGGTAGCTGGAGTTGGAATGGCTCAAGTTAATACCATATTGGTCAATATTTTTTTTGGACCTTTGGTCAATTCTGCAAGAGCGATATCCTTTCAGTTTTCTTCGGCTGTGAGTTCATTTAGCGGTAGCTTTTTAATGGCAATTAGAACGCCAATGATGAAATCTTATGCTAGCGAGTCGTATTTATATTTGAATAAGATTTTCAATTTGAGTAACAAGTTTATATACTACGGATTATTGATGATTTTTCTTCCTCTTATATTTGAGATGGATACTGTTTTGATTTTGTGGCTGAATACATCAGATCCCCAAACTGTGCTATTTTCTAGATTTATTTTAGTTTATGCTTTGATAATGTCTTTGAATAATCCCATATCTATCATTATTCAGGCCACAGGCCACGTTAAGGAGTATCACGTAGCAGTAGAAACTTTCACTCTTTTATGTGTGCCTGCTACATATATTTTATTTAAATTGGGGTATCCGGCATACACTACCTACATTGTGATGATTGTTGCAGCCGTTGCATCTCATTTTGTTAGACTAATCTGTCTTAAAAAATATTATAAACCATTCAGTTATTCTGAATATTTAAAGTCATTCATTCTACCTGCATTAACAATAACTCTTTTTGCGTCTTCATTTGTTTTTCTAATACATAGAATTATTAGGAATACATCACTGCGAGTATGTGCAGTTGTTTTTTTTTCTATTGCATGTGTAGCATCATTGGCGTTTTTGATTGGTTTATCCAAAATCGAAAAAGTTGCTTTGAAACAACTAATAGCCCAATTAAAACGAAAATAGAAGTATTAGCACTTATGAAAAACCACTAATCCTGTCGATAGCAACTTGTAACTGCGCTTGTAAAAGTGAGGAAGTTAATTATATTAATAGTTCACTGATAATTGGAGATTTCCACTTGCAATAATACCATTTTATGAATTTTCAGACTGATTATCCGTTATTTACAGTTATAATTCCACAAAAAGACCGAGCAGAGTATTTGATTCATACCCTGAGAACCTGTGTGATACAAGATTATCCAAATTTTGAAATAATAGTTTCTGACGATTGTAGTGAGGATAACTCTGTTGAGATAGTCCGTGATTTAATGATAAAGGATTCCCGAATAAAATTGTTTGCACACGATCATCATTTGGGAATGAGAGATAACTTTGAATTTGCGCTTAATCAGGTCCGCCCCGGATATGTTTTGGCTTTGGGCGGTGATGATGGTCTCGTTCCGGGCTGTATTGGACGGATGTTTGATATTCTTTCATTAACAAAGAGGGAATTATTGACTTGGACTCCAGCTGGCTTTGCTTATTCTGATTATGAAGGTGGTAAAAATATTTTTTCTGTTAAAAGAAGGAAGAATTATGGCGTAAAATTTATTAAATCACAAACATTCTTGAATAAGTTATCGAAGACCTTTCTATACCAGATAGATGAATGCCCTATGCTTTTCATGAAGGGAGTTGCCTCAACAGCTCTTATTGATAGAGTAAAAGCAAGAACAAAAGATCATAGCTTTTATTGTTGTCCCACTCCGGATGGGTTCTCCGGGGTCGTGCTGGCGGGAGAAGTTGAGGATTATGCCTTTACTTATGAACCACTATCGATAGGGGGTACTACTACTAAATCTCAAGGGAGAAATTATCACAGGACTGACAAGAAATCCAGAGAAGAAGCGCAGCAATTTTTTAATGATAACATTAGAAGAACAATGCATGCTAAATTAGCTTCTCAGCAATACTCACCTTTGGTAACTCTGATGACAGCAGATTATTTATTGACAGCGCAAGATTTACCAGGATGGCCTGGTAAGTTTGCACCAATATCCTTTGACGCACTCATACGTGCTTCATTTAAACTGATTGAAACAAGTCCATCTGAAAACGAGGTGTTAATCAGAGAATTGAATATTCTCAAGGAGATTGCCAAGCAGCACAATTTATTGGATTTATTTGATAAGTTGTTTTCTACAACAAAGAGAAAAGTCGTTAGAAAGGAAGAAGTTTACGGATTTGTCATTACTAATTCAATTAGATTTGAGGGGACAGAATTAGGGATTAATAACATTTTCGATGCTTCTCTCGCTACGAATTTCATATATAATTTTTACAATAAAATATCCTTTAAAGAGATGATTTCATTTATCAGAAATACTTGTAGAATATTTTTTAGAAACAAGATATTTAAGATGGAGAATCTTCCCAAAATAAATTAATTATAAATTAGTGATATGTCATTATTTAAAGATAAAATCCTGTTGATAACAGGTGGTACAGGTTCATTTGGAAATGCAGTTTTGAGCCGCTTTTTAAATACCGATATTGGTGAAATCCGAATTTTTTCCCGTGATGAAAAAAAGCAAGAAGATATGCGTCATGAGTTTCAAGCTAAGATGCCGGAGTTCGCTGAAAAGATTAAATTCTATATCGGCGATATTAGAGATTTAGCAAGTGTGAAGAATGCTATACACGGTGTAGATTTCATCTTCAATGCAGCTGCTCTAAAGCAGGTGCCTTCTTGCGAGTTCTTTCCTCTAGAGGCTTTGAAAACCAATGTTTTGGGCACAGACAATGTGCTTAGTGCAGCCATCGAGGAGGGTGTAAAGACCATAATTTGCCTTTCTACTGACAAAGCTGCTTATCCTGTCAATGCCATGGGCACTTCCAAAGCAATGATGGAGAAAGTAATTGTGGCGAAATCACGTAACGTAAGTCCGGATAAAACGAAAATTTGTTGTACCCGTTATGGTAATGTGTTGTGTTCCCGCGGCTCTGTTATTCCTTTGTGGATTAATCAGATAAGAAAAGGGCAACCTATTACTTTGACTGAACCTTCAATGACTCGTTTTATTATGTCACTTGACGAAGCAGTTGATCTTGTGCTTTTTGCTTTTGAGAACGGAACAAGTGGTGATATTCTTGTACAAAAGGCTCCGGCATGTACAATTATGACATTGGCGGAGGCTGTTTGCGAGCTATTTGAAGGCAATAAAGAAAATATTAAGGTAATCGGCATACGCCATGGTGAAAAGATATATGAGACCCTTTTGACTAACGAGGAATGTGCTAATTCTATTGACATGGGTAGCTTCTTCAGGGTACCCAGTGATAATCGAGGATTAAATTATGCTAAGTATTTTGTCGACGGAGACACTGAGCGCAATCTATTGACAGAATTCAATAGTAACAACACAGAACTTTTAAGTCTTGAGCAGGTAAAAAATAAATTACTTTCTGTTGATTTTATACAGGATGAACTTAAAAAAATAGGTAAAGTAATATGAATTTTTTTGTATTGGGTTGCAATGGCATGGCAGGTCATACTATTTCTTTGTATTTAAAAGAGCAAGGACATGAAGTAGTTGGTTTTGCAAGATTAAAATCGCAATTTATTAACAGTATTGCCGGTGATGCTCATGATACTGAATTCCTGAGAAAGCATATTGCTGAAAGTAAATATGATACTGTGATTAACTGCATCGGTATACTCAATCAGTTTGCTGAGAATAATAGGACTTTGGCTACTTTCCTGAATTCCTATTTTCCACATTTTTTAGCAGAAGCTACTGCCGGCACTGATACACAAGTAATTCACATGAGTACAGACTGTGTGTTTTCCGGCAAATGCGGCGAATACACCGAGGATGATTTTCGTGATGGTGAAACATTCTATGATAGGTCAAAGGCTCTTGGAGAACTTGAGGATGATAAGAATATTACATTACGAAACTCTATCGTAGGCCCTGATATCAGTTCTAAGGGTATTGGGCTTCTTAACTGGTTTATGCATCAAAGTGGTGAAATTAATGGTTACACCAAGGCTATGTGGACTGGACAGACGACTCTCCAACTTGCAAAGACTATGGAAATGGCAGCTAAGGAAAAAGCACATGGGTTGTATAACACTGTTCCAGACCATTCTATTTCAAAGTACGATTTGCTCATGCTCTTCAATCACTATCTTAGAGGGGATTCTTTGAAGATTAACCCGGTTGAAGGCGTAAATGCAGACAAATCGCTCAAGCGTACCAGATATGAGTTCAGCTATTTAATTCCCGATTACGAAACGATGATTGCCGAAATGGCTGAATGGATTAAAAAACACAAGAATATGTATCCTCATTATAATCTTTAGTATTGAGCAATATGAAGAAACTGAAACTAATGACAATTATCGGGACAAGACCTGAAATTATCAAGATGTCGGCTATTATTAAGAAATGTGACAAATACTTTGATCACATCCTCGTACATACTGGCCAGAATTATGACTATACATTGAACGAGGTATTCTTTAAAGATCTGGACTTGCGCGAACCGGACAACTACCTTGAAGTAGTAGGTGAGAACCTTGGACAGACGATGGGTAATGTGATTGCCAAGTCTTACGAGTTGATGATGGAGGTTAAACCTGATGCTATCATTGTATTAGGTGATACCAATTCTTGTTTGTGCGTAATCTCTGCTAAACGACTGAAGATTCCTATATTCCATATGGAAGCTGGTAATCGTTGTAAAGATGAGAATTTACCAGAAGAAGTTATCCGCCGTATTGTGGATGTTACCAGTGATATCAACCTTTGTTATTCCGAACACGCTCGCAGGTATATCCTTGATTCGGGTCAAAAGCCAGAATATACCTATGTAGTCGGTTCTCCTATGGCAGAAGTGCTAAAACAATGTTTAGTGCAAATTAATGAAAGTAAAGTGCTGGAAGAGCTTGGTCTGGAAGCAACTAAATATATTTTGCTTTCAGCTCATCGGGAAGAAAATATAGACATCGAATCCAATTTTTTCTCGCTTATGAATGCTATAAATGTATTGGCAGTGACATACGATATGCTAATTCTCTATAGCTGTCACCCTCGTTCCAAGAAAAATATCGAGAAAAGCGGATTCAAATTTGACAAGCGAGTTATCCAACATCAACCACTTGGATTTTTCGATTACAATAAACTTCAGCAAAATGCTTTATGTGTAGTTTCTGATAGTGGAACTCTACCTGAGGAAAGCGCTTTCTTTCATTTCCCAGCCGTATCTGTAAGAACATCTACTGAACGTCCAGAAGCGATGGACAAAGGAGTATTCATAATCGGTTCCATTACATCAGGTTCTGTCCTTCAAGCAGTCAATATGGCTGTTGAGATGCATAAGAACGGAAATAATGCTTGTGATGTTCTGGATTATACAGATGAAAATGTATCAACTAAAGTAGTTAAAATTATTCAGAGCTATACTGGAGTGGTGAATAAGATGGTGTGGAGAAAAAATGAAGAATAATTTTCATATATTAAATGAAAATTTAAAATTATCCTAACAACTATCCTTCCTGATGTTGAGCGGTTATTCATTCTTTCATACTTCCAATCCAAATATCATTTTTTAAGACTGAAATTAGAAAGGTATTATATGAGGTTTGATGTTAATTTTATATTGCTTATACTCAATATACTCGTTTGGATAATTACCTTAGCTATGTATCAAAATAAAAAACGATATTTTGATGCAGGAAGTGTAATTATCTTTTCATTTCTTTTATATTCTTTCTTTTCATTTTTTCTATATTATGACCCTTTTTGGGGTCCAGAGTTTAATCAGCTACGCTTATTTCCTATTATTTATTTATATATAATGATAATGATTGCTGCTTGGCCTGTTTTAAAATATGATGAATTAAAAATTATAGAGATTCAAAAGCCTAGCAATCTTTTATTTAATACAATCGGTATTATTCTCATTGTTAGTACGTTTTTTTTAATGCAAAAAGGGCTGCCAAATGTTATTGATGGTTTTAAGAGAATATTGTTTGACTCTACCGCTGGTTTGGCTATTTACAAAGATACTATGGATTCGTCAGAGGCCTCAAATATTGGCGATGGTAAAATTTCAAATCTCCCTGCTATTATTGCAGGGTTGTTGTCAGATATTGGGATTTTAATGTTTTTCTATAATCTGACATTAAAGAAACGTAATAAATTAATGACAACAGGATTATTAATAGCTGTTTTATTTCCAATATTTGATCAGATTGCAGTGTCCCAAAGAGGTCCAGTGATTAATAGTCTATTTACTATTATTATATCTTATTTCGCATTGAGAAAGTTTATCCCAAGAAATATTAATAATGTAATAAAAACGAT
>NZ_JBIILQ010000306.1:0-2553 GCF_044232565.1 Daejeonella sp.
CCCCATCATTTTTGCTACTGCAAAGGCGATGATTGAAGATAAATCAGAAGCATATAATTTGGGAGGAGATGACTATATAACCAAACCATTTCGTATTGAAGAATTACTTCTAAGAGTAAATGCGCTACTCAAACGAGCAGCTGAACCTGTAAAATCTAGTTCTGAAGAGCTTCCCTCAAAATTTGAAATTGGTAATTATCAATTTGATTATTCGGCTCAATTGATTCATCATGGAGATTTCCAACAAAAAGTCTCAACCAAAGAAGCGGAGCTTCTTCGGTTATTATGCTTAAAGAAAAACCAGGTTTTAACTCGTGAAGAAGCATTATTAAGTATTTGGCACGATGATAATTATTTCAATGGTCGAAGCATGGATGTGTTTTTGAGCAAATTGCGCAAATACTTAAAGGAAGATCCAAAGGTTGAAATAATTAATGTACATGGGAAGGGGTATAAGCTTTTTGTCCATTAAATTATACCCCCGTCCGACTTAAAAATCAAATTTAATTCCCTGTGCTAAAGGCAGCTTATCCGAATAGTTGATGGTATTGGTTTGACGGCGCATATAAGCCTTCCATGCATCCGAGCCCGACTCTCTGCCGCCACCTGTTTCTTTCTCGCCACCAAAAGCTCCACCAATTTCGGCACCTGAAGTACCAATATTAACATTGGCAATACCACAATCTGATCCTGCAAAGGATAAAAATTGTTCCGCTTCCCGCAAGTTCAAAGTCATAATCGCTGAAGAGAGTCCCTGTGGAACATCATTCTGCATAGTAATAGCCTCTTCCAATGTTTTGTATTTCATCAAGTAAAGTATGGGTGCAAAAGTTTCGTGCTGAACTATTTCAAAATCGTTTTTAGCCTCTGCAATGCATGGTTTTACATAGCATCCCGACTCATAACCTTCCCCTTCAAGAACACCACCTTCAACAATAAAATTGCCGCCTTCTTTCTTACATTTTTCAATCGAGACGAGGTAGTTTTTCACAGCATCTTTATCGATAAGCGGACCAACATGAATATTTTCATCTAGTGGATTGCCAATTTTTAATTGTTTGTAGGCCTTGACTAATTTATCCCTAAATGTGTCGTATACACTTTCATGAATGATGAGCCTTCGAGTTGACGTACACCTTTGTCCCGCAGTACCCACCGCCCCAAAAACTGCTCCAACTAAGGACATGTCGAGGTCGGCATCTTTAGAAATGATGATGGCATTATTACCACCAAGCTCCAATAGGCTGCGGCCTAATCGAGCACCTAGGGCTGCACCAACAGCTTTTCCCATGCGAGTAGAGCCAGTTGCAGAGAGCAATCCAATACGTTTGTCATGGCTCATCAGTTCGCCAATGCTACGATCCCCGATTAATAAGCTGGAAGTGCCCTCGGGTACTCCGTTGGCCTCAAATACTTCCTGAATGATATGCTGACAAGCAATAGCTGTTAGGGGTGTTTTTTCAGATGGTTTCCACACGCAAACATTTCCACAAACGAGGGCAAGACTGGCATTCCAAGCCCAAACCGCTACGGGGAAGTTAAAAGCAGAAATAATTCCCACAATTCCCATGGGGTGCCACTGCTCATACATGCGGTGCGCAGGTCTTTCAGAGTGCATGGTAAGTCCGTATAATTGACGCGATAATCCAACAGCAAAATCGCAGATATCAATCATTTCCTGCACTTCACCATAACCTTCCTGCAAACTTTTGCCCATCTCATAGCTAACGAGCTTGCCCAAATCTTCTTTTTTATGTCTTAGTGCATCACCTAACTGGCGAATTACCTCACCTCTTTTAGGTGCAGGCCATGTTCTCCAAATTTTAAATGCTTGCTCAGCGTTGTTAAGTGTATTCTGATAATCTGCAGGTTTTGCGAAATGCACTTTTGCTATCGCTTTGCCATCAACGGGAGAATGAATGGTACTTGGCTCTGTGGAGTTCGAGCTTGTCCATTGCTTGCCAGTACTAGAAGCTTGATTAATAGCTTGTATCCCAAGGTTCTGTAATATCGGAATGATGTCTATTTGCATAAAATTTCGTATTTTTGTAAAGTTAAGCATTTCCCCTTAAGGGTATTTATCGAATTAGATATTAAAGGATTCTAAAGACAGCTAAAATTTTATTAAAGCAAAGAGTACACCGGTTCGTGGGGATGTGGAAAAATAAAAGTGTATAATTTATCTATTTATCTTAAATTGAATTATTGATTGAATAGCGTGCTAATTAAGGAGCAGGTGGAGATATATTCTTAGGTGGAATAATTTTTGGATGGAAGAAGATTTTGAGTTTGGTTTTTCCGAAGATCCCAGATTTTCGGTAGAAAGATATGAAGAAATGATCCGCAACCAGGATCAGTACTTTTTTGATGCGCAGGCGTTTGAAAGTATTATTGAATATTATGTTGAAAAAAATGATCCGATAAAGGCGCTTCAGGTGGCTGAATATGCGATTAATCAGCACCCCTTTGCTGCTGTATTTTCTATCAAGCAGGCACAATTATATTTAGCTACTAATCAATTTGACCAGGCATTTGAATCTTTAAACAAGGCTG
>NZ_JBIILQ010000307.1:0-2542 GCF_044232565.1 Daejeonella sp.
TAAATTTTATACTCATCAACAATCTTCGTGAGGTCTTTATATTCTTTATTTAACTGAGCAAAACGCTTCATATCACTCATCGTAGCAGGATTGCTCAACTCGCGCTCCACTTCTTGCCAGCGTTCTTTAATATATTCTAGTTTCTGTAACATAATTTAAATTGAAATACACCCCTCTTTAAGCTCAAAACACAGGCTTTCAATAGGGCCTATAAAAATACGGCTTTTTTGGATAATAATGGAAGATTATACGCAATCAGGAATAAATCAGGCCTAAAGAAGTGGATAAAAATCAGTTGGAATGCTTCTCAAAATATCGGAGTTCTAATTTTTCGCCATCAAACACAGCATAAGAATTAAAATTGATCCACTCCCCCAAATTCACATATTTACTCTCGCCAAGCTGAATGTCAAGTGGCAAATGCCGATGCCCAAAAATAAGATAATCGAAATGCTCTTTGCTAAGAAGATTTTTTGAATAAGAAGCCAACCACTCCTCAGAGATATCCCTAAACTCTTCTTTTTTATTGTTCTGCAGTCTACTTTTCCTCGACCAGCCTTGTGCGATGCCCAACCCTAAATTGGGATGTATGCGAGCAAAAAACCATTGACAAAATTTACTTCTAAAGATTTTTTTTAGCAGCTTATATTGCGTATCTCCGGGGCCTAAGCCATCACCATGGTGTAAATAAAACTTCTTTCCGTTCCTTTCAATTATCAGCTCATCCGAAATAATCTGTACGCCAAGCTCTTCTTTGAAATAGTCGAACATCCACATATCATGGTTGCCCTTAAAAAAGAAAACGGGAATTCCTGAATCCACAATTTCGGCAATTTTGCCCTGAAAGCGACTAAAACCTTTCGGAATTACCGAGGAATATTCAAACCAGAAATCAAAAATATCACCGAGCAGGTAAATTTCACTTGCTTCCTGCTTTATTTGATCGAGCCAGCTTACTACCAAGTCCTCGCGCTCACGACTCGTTCTAAAATCGGGCACTCCAAAGTGGAAATCGGAAGCGAAAAATATTTTCTTTACTGACATCGCCTCAAAAATACATAATTTTTAATTTAAGCTTACTCTGCTTATTATTTAGGGAAATAAGCATAAACATTACACAAAACTGTGCATTTATGCGATTGATTTCCCTAATTTAGCAATAAACAAAATTTAAAGCCAGTGAAAAGATTAAACCTAACAATGCTCGCAATTGCTGTGTTGATCAGTCCACTAAGTGGAATAGCACAACATACCAGTCCCCAAAATAAGTCCATGAACTACCCAAAAACGCAAAAAATAGATGTTTCAGATACCTATTTCGGAACTACCATAAATGATCCTTACCGCTGGCTCGAAGATGATCGCTCGGCGGAAACAAAGGCATGGGTGGAAGCTGAGAACAAGGTTACACAAGGCTATTTATCGAACATCCCCTACAGGGACGCAATTAAAAACCGCTTAGAAACGCTCTGGAATTACGAAAAATTTACTGCCCCCTTCAAGGAAGGTGCATACACTTATTTCTATAAAAACGATGGTTTACAGAATCAATATGTTCTTTACAGGCAAGCTGGCAAAACTAAAGCTGAGGTATTCTTAGATCCCAATACTTTCTCAAAAGATGCCACCACTTCCCTTGCTGGAATTGAATTCACAAAAGATGGCAGCCACGTAGCTTATCAAATTTCGGAAGGTGGTTCTGATTGGAGGAAAGTAATCGTTTTAAAAGCGGCGGATAAATCGGTTATTGGGGATACCTTAATCGATGTAAAATTCTCAGGGCTCTCATGGAAGGGTAATGAAGGTTTTTATTACAGCAGTTACGATAAGCCAAAAGAAGGTAGCCAACTTTCGGGCTTGACTCAATATCACAAATTATTTTATCATCAGCTTGGAACCTCTCAAAAAGAAGACGTGCTAATTTTTGGTGGCGATCAAACACCACGCAGGTATATTAATGGGGGCCTAACAGAGGATCAGCGCTTTTTGGTTATTACTGCCGCTGTTTCCACCACTGGTAACGAGCTCTATATCCAAGATTTATCGAAACCTGGAAGTCCGATAACTCAAGTAGTAAAGGACTTCAAAAACGATCATTCTATCATTGATAATCAAGGAAGTAAACTATTTATTTATACCAATTACAAGGCACCAAACTTTAGAGTAGTTTCCGTGGATGCTTCAGATCCGGCACCTGAGAACTGGAAGGATTTTATTCCTGAGACTGAAAATGTGCTTCAGGCGAGTACCGCAGGTGGTAAATTTTTTGCGAATTACCTAAAAGATGCTACCTCATTGGTGATGCAATACGATATGGATGGAAACCTGGAAAGAACGGTAACACTTCCAGGTGTGGGTTCGGCAAGTGGGTTTAATGCTAAAAAAACCGAGCAAGAATTGTACTATACTTTTACTTCTTACATCTATCCTTCAACAATTTTTAAATACATCATTGCAACTGGTCAGTCGATTGAGTATAAAAAATCCGGTGTACAGTTTGATCCTTCACAATATGTATCTAAACAGATCTTTTACACTTCAA
>NZ_JBIILQ010000314.1:0-2532 GCF_044232565.1 Daejeonella sp.
TGAGCATTTCCAATTTATTTTTCTCAGCAAAATCATTTATGCTTTTCTCAATTTTATCTGAAACCATAAAATGATATTTAGGATTTAATGAACCAAGTTGATCGTGAAGCCAACGAGTTGCATGAGCTGTCTCAAGATCGCTTGACTTTCGATCTTCTGTTTGAACGTGTAAAATATGAAGTTCTGAATTAAACTCCTTGACCAGTTTTTTGATCTCATCAACCGGTACAGTATTCACAACATCTCTAAAATCACAAGCGAGACCAATCTTATGAAGTCTACCAAAATGAACCCCTGATGGGACCACAATTAAGGGCCAAGATAAAGATTTTATAGCCTCAATTGTGCTGCCGCCAAACAGAAAGCGATCAATCGCATTACTACTATCTGCTCCCATTACCACAGCATAGGTGTCTATAACTTCACAATAGGTCTTAATCCCTGAAACAACATCGCCTGTTAAAACCTTAGTTTTAATGGTAACTTTTTTATGAGCATCTTTCAAAATTTTTGCTTTTAACTCCTTAAGCTGTTTTTCTGCTGTAGATATCGATTCTTCCATATAAAGTGCTGGCGGAGGAACATCTGAGTAGACCATGGTAAGCGGACAAACATGTAGTAGGGTCAAATTAATACCTAAAATACCTGCCATTTGCGCGGCATAGTTTACAGCATTCAGTGAAACTTCTGAAAAATCGGTTGGTGCGAGAATGGTTTTCATATCCTATAATATATTATGGTAAACATTAGTGTTGTTTTAAAAAATTTAATGATGTGCAATAAAAATGGGTTGTGTTACTGTTTTAATAAGAACCTCTGCCGTACTTTCATTAAAAAACTGTGAAATTGAGTTTCTACTATAAGCTCCCATAACAATAAAAACATACTTCTTCCTCAGGAGAAAACTCATCAATTCATGTTCAGTATTGCCCTCAAGTGCAAGAAAATTAACATCCAAATAATGATTATTTAGCCATTCCCTCAATTTACCTAGATCCTTTTGAGGCCAAACACCCGACTTATTCACTTGAATTACATTAAGTTTTTTATCAAAATATTCAGGGAATAGATAGGTGAATTGCTTAATGGCAAAAAGTGAAGATTCTGAACCGTTATAAGTAAAAATGAGCTCATCAATACGCTCAAATGATAGAGGTGAAATTATAACCGGACAAGCAGATCGATTTAAAATTTCTTTCACATTTTCTGAAGGTGCGCCTGATGATCCACTACCTAAAGAAAGTGCTGCATCAACAACAATTAAATCTGCAAAAGCACTACTTGTAATTAAATCATTCAACTTTAGTGCTCGATCTAGATAAATATCACTGCACACTTCATTGCTTATACAACTCTCCTTAAAAAGATTAATATTGGTTTTAATTTGTTCCTGCTTTGAATAGTGTACAAGAGTTTGGTTATAATTTCGAGATGGATTGCCAATTTCACTTTCTTTATTCTCTAACATGGCATTATAATCCACCTGGGAGCCATCCAAAAAAATACCATAAACCTTCGATCTAGAGAGACGAGCCAGATAAAATGCAAATTCAGAAGAACCTTTATCAGGATTGAGCGCGTTAAACGCTAAAAAGATCATTTTCATCCTTCATTTTTTATTAAAAATAGGGATGTTGGAAATCGGTTTATATGATCAAAATCAAGTACTTAACTGATTTAAATTAGTCCTTCTTGTGAGAGGTAATTTTTCAAAGATTTAATATCGTTTTATAACATTCAGATTTCTCGAAAAGTTCAAGATCATTAACATCATCAATATCATTCAATTCAGGCAATAAATAATAGGTCTTTTGTAGCCTTTCCAAATCATTAATCGTGTCTTGTGAAACCTGATCTGTACTCCAAATTTTATCCGAAAATAGCTCGGAAATGATTTCATTCAAACCTAGTAAATAATAGCCTCCATCAGTTGCAGGACCTAAAACTGCATCATTTTGATCCAATTGAAAAATAGCTTCCTCTAAAACAGGAGTATTTAGTTCAAAGCAATCGCTTCCTATAAGTATCACTTTAGTAAAACCCTGTATAAAAAGCTCATTCATGGCTTGATGCATGCGTTCACCAAGATCATTCCCCTCCTGCTGTCTCTTGGTAAAATCGGCAAGATTCCAAATATCATCTTGTACAATTTCATCAGCATAGTAAACAAATTTCTTGCAATTTAGTCTCTGGCTAATGCTAAAAGTATATTTCAGCAGTAATTTATAAATCTCTAAAGCCCTATCATCGCCAATATCTTTCGCAAGACGCGTTTTTACTTTTCCATAAATAGGATTGCGAACAAAGACAATTAAAGCTACAGAATCTAATAATTTCATATCTATTTTGAGATTGTCCCGGCACAGCTAGAACCAGCTCCAGCAGTACATCCAAAACAGTGCTGTTTTAAAACAATTTCGCGTTTATGGAGCAAATTGGTGTCAAATTCGGAGAGATGAATTGAGCCAGTAGTGGCAACCTTCAAGTCTAACATCTGGTTAAAATCGCAATCATATAGATAACCATCCCAAG
>NZ_JBIILQ010000308.1:0-2502 GCF_044232565.1 Daejeonella sp.
CAAGCGTATCAGGAGCAAAGCGGATATTCTTTATAGTCATCCTTCCGCTGATAAAATTTACACGAACATGGTCAAAATCAATAAGATACAAGCCCTCTGTAGAAGTATAAATAGTTTCTTTAATGCGCTCAGTAATAATTGGTTTCCAATAATAATTAAGGTAAACAGCCAGCGCAGCCAGCAAAGAAAGCGAAGTAAGAAATCCTATGAAGATCCACTTTCTGATGAAGGCATAACTGTTTTTTGTGGTCATGTTAGAGTATTTAGCTCAAAATATGGAATTAAAACCAATTTTGGGGTAATTTGATTTGTCACCCTAAATTAAAAATTTGAATTCAAAAAGAAATAATGTCTGCCAAATTGTCATTATGTAGAAAATTTAGTATTTTTGTGAGCTAATTTATATGCCCATGTTTGACCGCCCACATAATTTAAAAGATTCATCTGATACTACAATGCATGATGAATCCCGTCAGGGTGAAGCCTTAATGATTGAAAAGCCTAAACAATATAGCGGTCGCAAACTGTACATTGAGAGTTATGGCTGTGCAATGAATTTTGCAGACAGTGAAATTGTTGCTTCACTAATGCTCGACATGGGTTTTGAAACAACTCCTGAATACAAAGAAGCCGACGTTATATTTATAAATACCTGCTCGATACGCGACAATGCAGAGCAGCGGGTAAGGAATAGGCTACGTGAGTTTAGTGCTGCTAAGAAGAAAAAACCAGGCATGACTATAGGAGTTTTAGGCTGCATGGCGGAACGATTGAAATCAAAATTTTTAGAGGAAGAAAAACTAGTTGATATTGTTATTGGGCCTGATTCTTACCGCGATCTACCCAATTTATTATCCCAGGCAGACGAAGGAATGCGTGCGGTAAACGTTCTTTTATCGCGCGAAGAAACCTATGCGGATATTAATCCTGTAAGATTAAATAGCAACGGCATTTCTGCCTTTGTTTCAATTATGCGGGGTTGTGATAATATGTGTTCTTTTTGCGTGGTGCCCTTTACTAGGGGTAGAGAAAGAAGCAGAGATCCAGAGTCGATTGTTAAAGAAGCTAAAGAATTATTTGAACAAGGATATCGCGAGGTTACCTTGTTAGGGCAGAATGTAGATTCATATAAATGGGGCGAGGGTATTCTGAATTTTGCTGGCCTTTTAGAGCTAGTTGCTCAAATTAACCCACTTTTACGTGTCCGTTTTTCAACTTCACACCCAAAGGATATCACAAATGAGGTATTACATACCATGAAAAAGTATGAAAATATCTGTAATCATATCCATTTGCCCGTACAATCAGGTAATTCACGTGTGCTTGAGCTCATGAACCGGACTTATTCTCGTGAGTGGTATCTTGAGCGCATCGATACCATTAGGAGGCTGATTCCCGATTGCTCTATTTCAACAGATATTATTATCGGCTTTTGTACCGAAACAGAAGAGGAGCATCAAGATACGCTGAGCTTAATGGAATATGTGAAATTTGAATTTGCCTACATGTACACCTATTCTGAGCGACCGGGAACATTGGCAGCTAAACGTTTTGAAGATGATATACCCGAGAATGTAAAGACGCGACGTTTTAACGAAATATTAAAGATGCAACAGGCTTGTT
The DNA here is from genome assembly GCF_044232565.1 of Daejeonella sp. GTDB lineage: Bacteria > Bacteroidota > Bacteroidia > Sphingobacteriales > Sphingobacteriaceae > Daejeonella. The sequence goes on from NZ_JBIILQ010000308.1 coordinate 1,624, forward strand.
CCTTAAATAGGCTGGAGCAACACATCGGCAAAACACATCGTATACTAATTGATGGATTTTCGAAAAAATCGGACAAGGATTTTTCGGGGAAAAGTGAGCATAACATCACCGTAGTTTTTCCAGCAAATGAAAACATTAAACCTGGAGATTATGTTAATGTGGAAATCGTGCGTTGCACACCGGCTACACTAATCGGTCAATTAATTTAAAATTTAAACATAAGTATACGCAAGCCAATCGTATGCAATTTGATGCTTAAGACTATGGATGTTCAGGATATAAAAAATCGTTTTGGAATAATTGGAAACTCACCACTACTAAATCGAGCGATTGATATTGCCCGACAGGTAGCACCGACGGATATTTCGGTATTAATTACCGGCGAAAGTGGTAGTGGTAAAGAGGTTTTCTCGCACATTATTCATTCATTAAGTGCGCGTAAACACGGACCGTTCATCGCAGTAAACTGTGGTGCTATTCCTGAGGGCACCATCGACTCAGAATTATTTGGTCATGAGAAAGGTTCATTTACAGGGGCTCATGATGCTCGAAAAGGGTATTTTGAGGTTGTAGATGGTGGCACTATCTTTCTTGATGAAGTAGCCGAGCTTCCAATTGGTACGCAGGCACGTTTATTACGTGTTTTAGAGACGGGTGAATACATTCGCGTGGGATCATCAAAAGTTCAAAAAACGAATGTTAGAGTAGTTGCAGCGACTAATAAAGATGTGTTTGATGCCGTTAGCGCCGGGAAATTCCGAGAAGATTTGTACTATCGATTGAACACCGTTCCCTTAAAAATACCTGCTTTAAGAGAACGAAAAGAGGATATTAATTTACTTTTCAGGAAATTTATTGCCGATTTTACGGATAAATATA
>NZ_JBIILQ010000112.1:0-8499 GCF_044232565.1 Daejeonella sp.
GTTCAACCCCGCCCACACTACTACTTTTTCCCTGTGGTCGGTGTTGTCACCGTACCACTAATATTCTTCACTTCCAAAAATATGGCATATCCTAAGGAAAGCACCAAAAGTATCGAAGCGATTAATGAAATGATCTCTCCGGTATAGTAAGAGGTAGGTTCAAATTTAAATTCTAATTTATGATTACCTCCAGGCAATTGTGCAGCACGTAAGATGTAATCTGCACGGAAATAAGGTATCTTTTCGCCATCTACATAAGCATTCCAGCCTTTATCATACCAAATTTCAGAGAATACCGCCAAGGCATCACGCCCACTTGAGTATTCATAAGTCATATGATCTGGGTGATAATTGGTCAATCGGATGAAGCCATTTTCATCAAAGCCTATTTTACTTGCATCAATTAAAGGCTTAAATTTCTCATCTACAACCATCACTTTTTTAGGATCGAAGCTGCTGATAGCCATCATTTCTTCATCTGCATTTTTTACGTACTCTACCTGCGGAACAAACCAAGCATGCCCAGCCGCTGTAGAGCGATTGATCATGGTTTGTTTATCTCCATTTTGATCAGAAGTAATTAAGTACTTGGTATTGAGCATGTCTAGAACATCCTCATTGATAGCTCCATTAAACTGTTTGTCTAATATTTCCTGGTATCGCTTCAGTTTAGCGGCATGGTAACCTCCAATGCTTTTGTGGAAATAAGATGACATGGAATTGGAGAATGGATTGCCTTGTGTAAGGTCCAGTACTCGATAATAGGACTGATCCCTCATGATCAACTGATCCACATCTCTAGGTTGTGATTGCTGTGCTAGAACGTTTGCATCAACAAATTTCTCATTATTCAAATAGCGTCTATCGATATTCCAAAGGTCGGCAAGCACGATTACTGCCAAAGCAATAAAAACAATTTGCGGATTCAATTTCTTCTTGATCAGTGCCCAGATTAATCCAGCGCCTAACAAAACGAATAGGAGGGAACGGAATGCATCTGCTCTTGCCAAGCTAATTCTATCTTGTACCAATGCGGAATAAATGGCATCGGCAAAACCCTTATCCCCATTTGTAATTTGCATCAAGCGTTCTGTGAAAAATGCATCGTTTTGCGATTTAAAGCTCAAAAATGCATCAGGCAGTACCATTAAAATTAATAATAGTCCGCCGCAAATAGCCAAGCTATAAACCAAACTTTTTTGCAATTTCTGAGGCTCACCATTTGCTACGCTAGCCTCTTTTACTGCTAAAATTGCTAGTACAGGCACCAAAAAGGCAACGATTACTAAAATGGACTCTACCGCCCTAAATTTATTGTAAAGTGGGAAGTAGTTGAAGAATAGATCTGAAAGGAATGGTAAATGTCTTCCAAAAGAAAGCAGGAGACATAAAATACTGGCACTTAAGATCCACCATTTTATTCTGTTCTTTACGATGAAAAGACCCAAAATAAACAGAAAACAGATGCTTGCACCGAAATACCAGGGACCAGAAGTGAATTGTTTATCACCCCAATAGGTGCTTAAGCCTACGGATGATAATTGCTGTATTGCCGGTAGAATTTGCTCTCCAGGAATACCTTTTGAAGATAAAACTTTGGCTACCTCCGATTTTTCATCCAGATTGGCTCCCGAAGCACCGCCATAAATATTAGGAGCTAAAAAGGTTAGACTTTCACCCACGCCTTGGCTCCATTGATAGGCATAATCTCTATCAAGTCCGTTGCTTGGTGCCGTTTTATCACTTGTTAAATTTGACTTGCCACGAATGGTTTCTGTACTGTATTCGTAGGTAGTCCAGAGCATACCTGCATTTACTGCCACCGCAAGTAAAGCAGCCGCAGCCAGGTAAGTGAACGATTTAATGAAATCCTTTGTTTCTTTATTTTTCAGGGCATGATATAATTCAATTCCCACATAAATTAGTAATGCGATGAACAAGTAGTAGGTCATCTGGATATGATTCGTTCTAATTTCAACAGCTAAAAATAGGGCAGTTAAAACAGCTCCCAAAAGATATTTTTTCCTGAATGTAAGGATGATACCCGCTAAAATTGGTGGAAAAAAGGCGATTGCCATGGCTTTATTGCTGTGGCCTGCATCAATAATTTGAAAATTATAGGATGAAAATGCAAAGGCAATAGCACCGGCTGCAGCAAGCCAAGGATTGATTCTTAGCACGCAGAATAATAAATATGCTCCTAAAAGATATAAAAGAACGGTATCAATTGGATTCGGAAAAACAGTTTTGAAGAATGAAATAACGTAGGTTGTTACGTTATTTGGGTACTGCACCCATATTTGGAAAGCGGGCATACCACCAAACATTGAATTAGTCCACAGCGGACCTTTTCCATCGCTAGCTTTATAATCCATAATTTCCTTTTGCATACCCTTGGCCATCAGTACATCGCTCTGATACAAGGACTTACCTTGTAGCGCCGGACTGAAATACACGAAGCAAAGCGCGATAAATATTCCTATAATGGCTAGATGTACACCATTGTTTTTAAACCAGTTATTCATTCTGCATAAATTAATTGAAGGTCAAAAATAGAAAAAAGCTCAAACCTGCAATGCGTGTAATTGAGCTTTCTGAAAATAAATCTAATGAAATTATTGATTAATGCGAATTTAAGCTGTTAAACAAGCTTTTTATCATTAAGATTTTTTAGAAATGAGAATGGTATGAGATCAAGGAGTTTTAATCTCTTCGTAATCCACAAAATCGCCGGCATCAACAACCTTCGACTTAACCTTTGGAGGCATATAATCAACTTTGATGCGGCCTTCGGGTGTAGGATTTTGCTCTTGATATCTCTGATTGGCCTGATTTTGCGCTTTGGTCATCATTTTTTGGAATAAAACGGGTAAAAGCAAACGGGCAATCATACGGATTAACCATAAAATGCAGATGGTAACGAATAAAAATTTTAATAATCCCATGTAAAAAATTATATAATGCAAAGATAAGAGATAATTTTTTGATTAGCCTTGAATCATATTAAATGTTACAATTATTGGTCAGATTCCCTCTTCGATAGAAACCACGCGACCAACCTGACCATCCTCCAACCTAACTTTTATCCCACGGGAATGGAAGGCTGCACTAGTCAATAGGCTTTGAACAATACCTCTAGTTTTGTTTCCACTGCGCTGATCCTTTTTGAGTATGATTTCTACGTCAAGTCCGGGATAAATATCTTTTCTATTCTGACCGTTCATTCAATTATTTACTAATTTTTATGTTGTATGGATTTATTTACTCGCCAATCAAGGGAATCGTTGTTCCATAATTTGCTCTAGCGCATACATTTCATCTCTCATTTTTGCGGCCATAAGGAAGTCCATCTCTTTAGCCGCCAGCACCATTTCTTTTTTGGTTTTATCGATTGATTTTTGAAGCTCGGGTTTGGTCATGTATTGAACAATCGGATCAGCGGCCAAACTATCCGTCATCTCCTTCTCAATGTAAGCTTTCTGAACACCTCCTTTAAAATCCATCACGGAGGTCTGCTCGATAATGGCTTCGCGCGATTTCCCCACCGTACGAGGAGTAATTCCATGCTCTATGTTGTAGGCCATTTGTTTCTCGCGCCTGCGGTTGGTTTCATCAATGGTAACACGCATGCTATTTGTAATTTTATCGGCATACATAATTACCCGTCCGCGATCATTTCTAGCAGCCCTACCAATGGTTTGAATTAAAGAGCGCTCCGAGCGAAGGAAACCTTCCTTGTCGGCATCCAGAATAGCAACTAATGACACTTCCGGCAAATCCAAGCCCTCACGAAGAAGGTTAATGCCAATTAATACATCAAAAACACCCAGTCGCAAGTCTCTGAGAATTTCTACACGCTCCATAGTTTTTACTTCAGAGTGAATGTATCTCACCTTTATCCCAAGGCGGTCCATATATTTTGTGAGCTCTTCCGACATGCGCTTAGTGAGGGTTGTCACCAGAATGCGGTCGCCCATTCTAACCGTTTTGTCAATTTCATCCAATAAATCATCCACCTGATTGCCAACGGGCCTGATCTCAATAATGGGGTCTAGTAGTCCCGTAGGGCGTATAACCTGCTCCACGAAAACACCTTCCGTACGCTCCATTTCATAGTCGCCGGGAGTAGCACTCACATAAATTGTTTGTGGGGCGAGCGACTCAAATTCATTGAAATTCAGCGGTCGATTGTCTAGTGCTGCGGGTAATCGAAATCCATAATCTACCAAAGAAAGCTTTCTAGAGCGGTCGCCACCATACATGGCACGTATTTGCGGTACCGTGGCGTGGCTCTCATCAATCACCATGAGGTAATCTTTGGGGAAGTAATCCAGCAGACAGAAGGGGCGCATTCCTGGTGTTCTTCCATCAAAAAAGCGCGAATAATTTTCTATTCCACTGCAATAGCCCAGCTCGCGAATCATCTCCAAATCATAATTCACCCTTTCTTCTAGTCGCTTAGCTTCTAAAAAGCGTTTTTCATTAATAAATTGCTGCTTGCGGCTCTCGAGCTCCTCCTGAATCGACCAAATGGACTCTGTAAAGCGTTCTTTGGGTGTAACGAATAAATTGGCCGGAAAGATGGCCATGTGCGACATCTTTTCGATGGTTTTTCCTGATGCTGGATCAATGGTAGTTAGCTCCTCAATATCATCCCCAAAAAATGAAACACGATAGGCAAAATCCATGTAGGCCGGATAAATATCTACGGTATCGCCCTTCACACGGAAAGTTCCACGGCGGAAATCGGTGGTTGTTCTGGAGTATAAAATTTCAACTAATCGATGTAAAAAAGCATTGCGGCTCACTTTTGTCCCAACAGCAAAACGAAACACAGAATTGGCAAAATCTTCGGGATTTCCCATACCATAAATGCAGGATATGGATGAAACGACGATAATATCCCTTCTCCCCGACATGAGTGCAGAGGTAGTACGAAGTCGAAGTTTTTCAATTTCCTCGTTGATTTGCAGATCCTTCTCGATATAGGTATTCGAAGAGGCGATATAGGCTTCTGGCTGGTAGTAGTCGTAGTAGGATACAAAATAATTAACCGCATTCTCCGGAAAAAACTGCTTAAACTCCCCATAGAGCTGTGCCGCAAGTGTTTTATTATGGCTAAGCACTAGAATTGGCTTCTGTGTTTCTTGAACCACATTGGCAATGGTGAAGGTCTTACCCGAGCCGGTTACACCCAGTAAAGTTTGATAATGATCGCCATTATTTATTCCTTCAACCAGCTGCCTGATGGCTTCTGGCTGATCGCCTGTAGGTTTATATTCGGATGTGAGTTTAAATTCCATGGGTTCTTACAAAGATAAGAAAAGAAGTCTTGAGTACGGCGCACTGGCTTATTATGATTTGATGTCCTCTGGTCGGTCCTCTGGTCGGTGTTGTCACCGTACCAGCCTCATTCCTACCAGCTATCCCTAGTCTACCAGCTTCGTAATGGTACGGTGAAAACACCGACCACAGGGGTACGGTGACAATACCGATCACAGGGTTACGGTGACAACACCGATCACAGGGGATAGTGGTACGCTGACAACCGGCCACATGCTAGTCCGAGCTGGCGAGTATTGGGCACGATCTATGTAGCAGTCTTGTTCAGATATAATTTAATATGCTATCATAATAATGATTATTTAACTCGTCAAAATTAGCTTCAAAAATAAATAATTCTTAAATTTAACTATGGCATTTATACTCAGCGAAACCCCCTCAATAGCGAATCATTTTATTGCAGAATTACGTGATTCGGAGATTCAACAAGACAGCATGCGCTTCCGCAGAAATATGGAACGCCTAGGTGAAATATTTGCTTTTGAGATTAGTAAGGGCTTGAATTTTGTCGAGACCGAGTTTGAAACTAGTCTCGGGACTGCCCCAATCGATATTTTACAAGAGCAGCCCGTTTTGGCAACGATATTAAGAGCAGGCCTACCCTTGCACCAGGGAATGCTTAACTATTTCGACAAGGCCGACTCAGCATTTATTGCGGCCTATCGAAAAACAACCAAGGGGCATGATTTTATCATCGAGATCGAATATATTTCTACCCCCACCTTGGATGGTAAGGTTGTGATTTTGGCCGATCCGATGATTGCAACCGGCGAAAGCATGGTTTTATGTTGTAAGGAGTTGCTACGGAAATACACGATTAAAGAGCTGCACATTGTCGGAATTATTGCCAGCAAGGTGGGCATTGAACATGTTAAGGCGAATCTTCCGCAGGCAAAACTTTGGATTGGTGCTTTAGATGAGGAGCTGACCACCAAATCTTATATAGTTCCCGGATTGGGTGATGCAGGTGATTTAGCTTATGGCGTGAAAGAATAACCTTAAAATTTAAATTTTTTAATGCAAAGCCTAATATTAGCGTATTTTTGAGGATATATTTTTTAAATGCATTACAAACACCTTTTCTTCGACCTCGACCATACCATTTGGGATTTTGATAAAAATGCAGAAGAAACGCTGCATGAACTCTACCATACGTATAAACTTCAGGATTTGGGCCTCCATTCTGCCGACAAATTTATTGAAAGGTATACCCTCAATAACCATCAGCTGTGGGCAGATTATCACCTAGGTAAAATTACCAAGCAGGTGCTTCGTGAAACCCGATTTTCGAAGACATTTACTGATTTAGGCATTTCTCCAGAACATATTCCACATCAATTTGAGGATGATTACGTAAATATTTGTCCCACAAAAACCAATCTCTTCCCCAAAACTCATGAGACCCTAACTTACCTCAAAAACAAGTATAGCATGCATGTGATTTCCAATGGTTTTAAGGAATCTACAGAGATGAAAATTCATAATAATGGATTGGGAATTTACTTCGATAATGTCATTATTTCGGAGGTTATAGGGATAAATAAGCCCGACAAGGCCATTTTTGATCATGCTTTAAGTCTCGCTCAAGCGGATGTTTCTGAAAGCTTGATGATTGGCGACAGCATTGAAGCAGATATTAGAGGCGCTCAAAACTTTGGGATGAAGGCAATTTATTTCAATCCCGAAGGTAAAGAAGCGCCGGAAGATGTAGCGCATCAGATACAATGCTTGAGCGAGCTAAGGGAATTTTTATGAGTGCTGAACGCAATTACCAATCCTTGATGAAGGCTGTAGCCATCTATGAAAATCTTCTCAAAGAGCTTTCTGAAGATGTTTTTCAAAAAAATCCGCCAGATGCTAGCTGGTCCTATTCGGAAACCTACTCCCATATTTTTTCGTCGGGATTATTATCTCTTACGGCTATTCAGAGCTGCATTGATCATGAAGGAGAGGCTAGTAAAAAACGTATTTATTGGGTCGCGGGACTAATATTATTTTTTGGGAGCTTTCCTCCGGTTAAAATCAAAGCACCCAAACGAATTGCGGCCTTGGTAAAAAAGATCAGTAAAAAAGAGGCTGAGGATTTACTAATGAAATTCAAAACAAGACTGACCGAAATCCAAAGTCAGATTCATTTGGCTGATCCCAACCAAAAAATTGAACACCCACGCCTAGGATTTCTAAACGGGCAGCAATGGCTCCGCTTTATCGAAGTTCATACCATACATCACACCAAACAGCTAAAACGAATAAATAAACATTGGAGCTAATAATCTCTAATTCAATTATTTAAATATAAAAGAATAGACATTTTAAGTTTTTAATACTCCTTAACAGTCGGTATTGTGGCCCTTTTTGCCCTCCATGGCCATAATGCATCTAAATTATATTGCTAACTTTGATTAGTAAATCAAAATTTTCAAGAAAATCAATAAAATAGATGATTCAGCAGTTCAGAAGCCTTAATCCTTTAAACATCATTCTTCTGATTGTAGTGGCTTTTTTGTTGAGAATAGAGATTTTCATCAATCTACCTCAAGACATTGGTTTTGAGTTTATGGAACCTTTTTCGAGGTTATTACTAGATATACCTGACAAAACAGGTATTAGTCCCCTGAGTAACCTCCTAATTGCCCTCCTGATTTTAATCGTTCAGGCGCTCATCTTTAACCGAATCATTAACGCTTACAGCCTCCTAGGTAAACAAACTTTCTTACCCGCCTTACTTTATGTAACCATAGGAAGTTTACTTAGCCCCTTTTTAATATTAAGTCCCACCTTAATTTGCAACTTCTTAATCCTCATCATGATTGAGCGCTTTCTAAGTGTTTATAAAAAACAAGAGGTGAGCTCAGTAATGTATGATTTAGGAATGCTTGTGGCATTAGGAACCTTACTTTATTTCCCTTTTATTGCCATGTTACCATTGATGTGGATTAGTTTAATCATTTTCCGACCATTTAATTGGAGGGAGTGGGTGGCCGTAATCATAGGATTCTTGACTATTATTTTCTTCTTGGCAGTTTATTATTTCTGGAACGATTCCTTAGTTCAATTTTATCAAATATGGCTGCCTTTGGGAAGTAAATTCCCGACTAAATTCGACGTTAATTTCTATGATTTATTGGTTTTAGTGCCTGTTGTAATTATACTTTT
>NZ_JBIILQ010000113.1:0-8477 GCF_044232565.1 Daejeonella sp.
CTTGGAATAAACAATTGATAAATAAAGCGGGTCATGTTATTGGGCGTGAAGCAAAAGCTTTAGGCTACACCAATGTGTATGTTCCTATTTTGGATTTAGCTAGAGACCCTCGCTGGGGACGTGTTGTAGAATGTTTTGGTGAAGATCCTTTTCATATTGCCGAGTTAGGCAAGCAGATGGTGCTTGGCGTTCAAGAAGAAAAGGTCGCAGCAACATTAAAGCATTATGCTGTTTACAGTATGCCAAAAGGTGGGCGTGATGGAAATGCCCGTACAGATCCGCATGTTGCGCCCAGAGAACTTCATCAGATGTATTTATACCCCTTCAGAAGAGTTATTCAAGAGGCAAAGCCAATGGGTATCATGGCTAGTTATAACGATTGGGATGGTGTACCAATTATTGCTAGTCATTATTTTTTAACCGAGCTTTTAAGAGAACAATACGGTTTTAATGGTTATGTAGTTTCTGATAGTGAAGCAGTTGAATATGTTACAACAAAACATAAGGTAGCAGAAAATTATAAGGAAGCTGTGCGCCAAGTACTTGAAGCGGGTTTAAATGTTCGTACCAATTTTGATATTCCTGATAAGTTTATTCGTCCGGTACGGGAATTGGTGAATGAGGGTAAATTTAGTATTGATAAGCTAGACAGCAGGGTTGCAGATGTGTTAAGAGTAAAATTTCAGCTTGGTCTATTTGATGAACCCTATGTTAAGGATACTGCTGCAGCCGATCAGATTGTTTTTAATGCGGATGCACAAGCTTTTGCTAAACAGTTTAATCGTGAATCAATGGTATTATTGAAAAACACAAACAATTTGCTACCGCTTGATCCTAAAAAACTTAAAAATATCCTTATCACTGGTCCCTTAGCAATTGAGAAAAATCATTCGATGAGTAGATATGGCCCTTCAAATGTTTCGGTAGTTAATGTATTGGAAGGGATTAAAACATATCTGGGTGGAGCAGTAAAAGTAAATTATGCTAAAGGTTGTGAGGCTGTTGATGAGAATTGGCCAGAAAGTGAAATTTTTCCTTCAGATATTAGCGCGCTCGAACAATCACGCATAGATAGCGCTGTGATAATGGCTCAGGAGGCTGATGTTATCATTGCTGTGCTTGGTGAAACAGAAATGCAGATTGGTGAAAGTAGATCAAGAACTAATTTAGATTTAACAGGCCATCAATTACCCTTGTTAAAAGCTTTATACAAAACAGGAAAACCAATTGTTTTAGTATTAATCAACGGTCAGCCATTAACCATTAATTGGCCAAGTAAATTTATACCATCAATTTTAGAGGCTTGGTTTCCTGGTGCTGAAGGGGGGACGGTAATTGCCGAAACATTGTTTGGCGCAAATAATCCGGGAGGTAAATTGCCTGTTACTTTTCCAAAAAGTACCGGACAGATAGAATTGAACTTCCCTTTTAAACCTGGATCGCACGCAGGACAGCCAGGTGATGGACCAAATGGTTTTGGTAAAACTAATGTTTATGGTTCTTTATATCCATTTGGCTTCGGTTTAAGCTACACTACATTTTCTTACGCTAATTTGAGTCTCAACTCGGATAATTTTAGTGCTGAATCAGATATCCAAATTAGTTTAGAAGTAACAAATTCAGGCAAAGTGAAAGGGGATGAAGTAGTACAATTATATTTTAAGGATGAGGTGAGCAGCGTAACTACCTATGAAAGCCAGTTGAGAGGCTTTGAAAGAGTAAGCCTGATGCCTGGTGAAACAAAGCAGGTAAAATTTACACTTAAACCAGACGATTTGAAACTATTAGACAAGGATATGAACTGGGTTGTTGAAAAAGGAAGCTTTGAGGTTTTAATTGGTAGTTCTTCAGAAGATATTAGATTGAAGAAAAAGTTTATAGTACAATAATTTCAAATACATGATTAATACTAATTTGTTCTCTTTAAAAAATAAAGTTATAGTTGTAACCGGTGGTACGGGTATTTTGGGTAATGTTTTTGTGAAATCTATCGCTGAGGCCGGAGGTATTGTTGGAATTCTTGGAAGAAATACAGCAATTGCAAAGGTAAGGGCCAATGCGATACTAAATGCAGGCGGAGAAGCCATTGCTTTAACTGCAGATGTTACCAAGAAACTTGAATTAGAAAAAGCTTGTGAACTTATTTTAAATAGGTATGGCCGGATTGACGGTTTAGTAAATGCAGCCGGAGGTAATATGCCAGAGGCTATTGTTCAACCATCTGAAGATATTTTTAACCTAAATCTTGATGGACTTAAAGATGTAATGAATCTAAACCTATGGGGTACGGTATTGCCCACTCAGGTATTTGGTAAGGTGCTTGCCAAATCAGAATCAGCAAGCATAGTCAATATTTCGTCTATGGCTTCACAGCGTGCAATTACTAAAATTTTAGGCTATGGAATGAGCAAAGCTGCAATAGATAATTATACCAAATGGTTTGCACTTGAACTTGCTAACCGTTATCATGACAAAATACGAATAAATGCCATTGCGCCAGGCTTCTTCCTTACCGAACAAAATCGCACACTTCTTACCAATACTGATGGTAGCACTACCGAAAGAGGTGCCAAAGTAATGAATCAAACACCATACAAGCGTTTTGGAATTCCTGATGAGCTTGCTGGAACTCTTATTTGGTTGTTGAGTGATGCATCTAAGTTTGTTAATGGGACCGTGGTAAATGTGGATGGTGGATTTATGATTAATAGTGGAGTTTAATATAAAAAAATGATGAAATTTAAATTTAGCCTCTTTGTATTACTTTTTGCAAGTTTTGGGACATTTGCTCAAACTAGAAAAAAAGCCGACCCTGACGTTCATATTTATTTGCTGCTAGGTCAATCTAATATGGCTGGTCGTGGTAAAATTACAGATGAATTTATTAAAGAAGTAAATCCACAGGTAATGATGCTTAATAAAGAAAATGAATGGGTTTTGGCAAAGCATCCACTGCATTTCGATAAACCCAAAAGTGCTGGTGTGGGACCAGGCTTAGCATTTGGAATTAAAATGGCTGAGGCAAATCCTAAGGTTAAAATCGCCTTGGTTCCTAGTGCGGTTGGTGGAACGTCTATTTCTAAATGGCAGCCAGGAGCGTATGATAAGGAAACAGATACTCATCCATACGATGATGCCGTTAAGCGCATCGAAGAAGCTATGAAATATGGCGTAATTAAAGGCTTAATTTGGCATCAAGGCGAATCAGATACTAAGCCCGAAATAGCCGCAAAATACCTTTCAAATCTTGAGGCTTTAATTTCTAGGATTCGTAAAGTTTGTAAAAATCCGAATTTGCCTGTTGTGGTTGGAGAATTAGGAACCTTTAAAGAAAATCGTAAAATTATCAACCAGATGATTGCTCCTTTGCCAGAGAAGGTAGCAAACACAGCAATAGCAAAGTCGGATGGCTTGGTAAATAAGGTAGATGATGAATCACATTTTGATTCTAAATCTTCCCAAATATTAGGCTATCGCTTTGCAGAGCAAATGCTAATTCTTCAGAAAAAATCTAATTTAAAATTGTAAAATGGTTTTTTCTATGATGCATACCATGCGCTGGTATGGTCCTCAAGATCCAGTGAGTTTAAGTGATATTCGTCAAGCCGGTTGTGTTGGAGTTGTTACAGCTTTACATCATATTCAAAATGGCGAAACTTGGCCATTAGTAGAAATACAGAAACGTAAATTGGATATTGAGTCTTCAGGTATGGAATGGCTTGTGGTAGAAAGTGTGCCAATACATGAGGCAATAAAGACCCAGTCTAAGGCTTTTCAAAAATACATTGAAAACTATAAGCAATCGATTAAAAATTTGGCAGAGTGTGGCATAAATGTTATAACGTATAATTTCATGCCTGTTCTTGATTGGACCCGTACCGACCTAAGTTATACTTTGGAAGATGGTTCAAAAGCCCTTCTTTTTGAACGTTCAGCATATATTGCTTTTGATCTCTATATTCTCAAGCGTGATAATGCAGAATTGGACTATTCAACAAATGAGATAGCACATGCAAAAAAACGCTTTGATGAAATGAATGGAGAGGAGCGAAAAGTCCTGGAAAAAAATATTATTGCAGGATTGCCTGGCAGCGAAGAGAGCTTTACTATTGAACAATTTCGAGAAATTTTAAATACTTATCGAAATATTGATGCCAATAAATTAAGAGATCATCTTATTTATTTTTTACAAGAAGTTATACCTGTTGCAGAAGCTTGTGGGGTAAAGATGGTTATACATCCAGATGATCCACCTTATCCTATTTTGGGCCTCCCTCGGGTGGTTTCAACTGCGAGCGACCTGAAATATTTATTTGAAAAGGTACCTTCATTAAGCAACGGACTTTGTTTTTGTACTGGTTCATTTGGTGTGCGATCAGATAATTTTTTAGTCGAAATGATTTTTCAATTTTCAGAACGAATAAATTTCTTGCATTTACGTAGCACTAAAAGAAATGTCTTTGGAGATTTTTATGAGGATAATCATTTAGAAGGTGATGTGGATATGTATGGGGTCGTAAAGGCTCTTATTGAAGTGATGAATACACGTCAGATTAATATTCCAATGCGGCCTGATCATGGCCATCAGATGTTAGATGATCTTAAAAAACAAACTAATCCAGGATACTCGGCTATAGGAAGGTTAAAAGGCTTAGCAGAACTCCGAGGTCTCGAAATGGGTATCTCACGTTCTCTAATAAACATATAAAAATAAGAAGTGAAAAAATTTTTAGACGACAATTTTTTATTGCAGAGCAAAACTGCACAGGATCTTTTTCATGGGTTTGCAAAGGAAATGCCAATCATTGATTACCATAATCATTTAATGCCTGAGCAGATTGCCAATGACCATCAGTTCGACAACATTACTCAGGTTTGGCTATATGGTGATCATTATAAATGGCGGGCTATGCGAGCTAATGGAGTAAATGAATATTTTATTACTGGAGCTGCTAGTGATTGGGAAAAATTTGAAAAATGGGCTGAAACCATACCATTCACTATGCGTAACCCACTTTACCATTGGGCACATTTAGAATTACAACGTTATTTTGGTATTTATGAACTGCTTTCACCGCTCACAGCTAAAAAAATATGGGATGAATGCAACGCTAAATTGCAAACCAAACCCTATAGCGTACAGGGATTATTAGCTAAAATGCAAGTAAAAGTACTTTGTACTACCGACGATCCACTGGATAGTTTGGAGTTTCACCAGACTTTAAAAAATAGTAATTGCCTTACTCGGGTATTACCTGCTTTTAGACCTGATAAAGCAATGAATAGCGATAATTTAATAAGTCTGAATGAGTATATCGATAAACTGGCTGATTTGTCAAAGCAGAGTATCAATGACTATGATACTTATATTAATGCATTAAAAGATCGTCATGATTTTTTTGCAGCAAACGGCGCCAGTGTTTCTGATCATGGCTTAGAGCATATCTATTCTGAAAACTATACTGAGCTTGAAATTAGACATATTTTTAAAAAACTTAGAAATAAGGAAGTTTTATCTGAAAAAGAAAATCTTCAGTTCAAATCGGCGATGCTTTTTCAATTCGCATTATGGAATCATGAAAAGGGATGGGTGCAACAGTTTCATTTAGGAGCCATTCGTAATAATAATGATAGATTGTTTAAAAGCATCGGACCAGATGCAGGTTTCGACTCTATTGGAGATTTTTTACAAGCTCAATCTTTAGCAAAATTTCTGAACAAATTGGATTCCCAAAATAAATTGACCAAAACTATTTTATATAATTTGAATCCTGCCCACAATGAGGTGATGGCGGCGATGATTGGCAATTATCAAGATGGTACAATCGCAGGGAAATTGCAATGGGGGTCAGCATGGTGGTTTCTAGATCAAAAAGATGGGATGATCAAACAGTTAAACGCCCTTTCAAATATGGGCTTGCTTAGTCGTTTTATTGGCATGCTCACTGATTCAAGAAGTTTTCTTTCCTATCCCCGTCACGAGTATTTCCGCCGCTTGTTATGCGACCTATTTGGTAACGATGTAGAAAATGGAGAGCTACCCTTTGATAAGGAATGGCTAGGTAAATTGGTTCAAGATGTTTGCTACAATAACGCTAAAGAATATTTTAAATTTTAAAAAAAAATGCATCAGGAAAAAATAGGGAAATATCGATGGACAATCTGCTCATTGGTGTTTTTTGCCACTACTATCAATTATTTAGATCGTGTAGTTATAAGTTTATTAAAACCCTATTTAGCTGCAGCTTTTCAGTGGGATGCGGTTGCAGAGGCAGCTAATTATGCCAATATAGAAATTGTTTTTAAAATAGCTTATGCTTTAGGATTGATTTTTGCAGGCAGGATCATTGATAGATTAGGTACGAGAATTGGCTATGCATTAGCTACTGCCTTGTGGAGCTTAGCTGCAGTGGGTCATGCTTTTGCAACTGGAACCATGGGTTTTGGCATTGCACGTGTGTTTTTAGGCCTAACTGAAGCAGGCAATTTTCCAGCTGCAATTAAAGTTGTTGCAGAGTGGTTCCCTAAGAAAGAACGTGCATTAGCAACGGGAATATTTAACAGCGGATCAAATATTGGGGCAATCATTGCACCACTATCTGTACCATTTATTGCTGAAACATGGGGCTGGAAGTGGGCATTTATTATTACCGGACTAATCGGTTTTGTTTGGCTTGTTCTTTGGTTTATTTATTATGAAGTTCCAGCTAAACAAGCTCGCTTATCGAAAGCAGAATTTGATTATATCCACTCTGATGTGGAGGATAAAATTACAGAAGAAAATACCGAAAAAGTGCCTTGGTTAACTTTATTAAAATTTAAGCAAACTTGGGCTTTTGCCTTTGGGAAATTACTGACTGATCCCATATGGTGGTTTTATTTATTCTGGCTGCCCGATTTTCTAAAAAAGCAGTACCAGTTAAGTTCTACAGAATTAGCTATACCCACCGCAATGGTGTACATCATTTCCAGTTTTGGAAGTGTAGGTGGTGGCTGGTTACCCCTTAAGCTTGTTAATAAAGGATGGCCCGTGTTTAAAGCTCGAAAAATGAGTATGCTGATTTATGCTTTTTGTGTGTTACCTATCGTTTTTGCTCAACTTTTAGGGTCTATAAATATGTGGCTTGCCGTATTAGTTATCGGGATAGCTGCTGCAGCACATCAGGCTTGGAGTGCTAATATTTTTACAACAGTTTCGGATATGTTTCCTAAAAAGGCTATCGCTTCTGTAACTGGAATTGGTGGTATGTTTGGCGGGCTTGGTGGAATTTTGCTGTCAATGCTCGTTCAGAAAAAACTTTTTGTTTACTATGAAGGTATTGGTCAGATTCAAACAGGTTATTATATCATGTTCTTTATTTGTGGTACAGCTTATTTAAGTGGCTGGTTAATTATGCACTTGTTAACACCTAAGTTCGAATCAATTGAGCTTTAACTGTTTGACGATAAAATAAAATAATTTCACAATCGCTTGTTATTCCCAAAATTATCAGCGTAATTTACAACAAACAATAGAAATGACTAATACTTTTTACACAACAACGACAACAACTACCACCACGCTAAGGCATGGGGAGGGATATCGTATGGTGTAAAATAAACATAAAACATCTTAAAACGCCTTCCTCCCGCAAAGAGGAAGGCGTTTTTTTTTATTGAAAATTATCAAAAATAAAACGAATGAAAGTTTTAAAGTTTGGAGGCACCTCCGTAGGATCAGTTGAATCGATTAGTAAATTATTGCAAATTATTGAAAGGGAGCAATCTAATTATGGGAAACCCATTGTTGTCCTTTCGGCAATGAGTGGCGTCACAAATCTTCTTTCCGAAATGGCCCTTAAGGCCGAAAATGGCATTTCCTTTAGCGATGACTTGAGAGATCTTGAAGAACGCCATTTTCATATTATTAAGGAATTACTAGTCGTATCGAAGCAGAATCCTGTTTTTACCAAGCTTCGTATTTTATTTAATGAGCTGGAGGATATTCTTCAGGGAGTAATGATTTTGCAGGAGCTTACACCTCGGACACGCGATTTGATTCTTAGCTATGGGGAGCGTTGCTCGGCATTTATGATTAGCAAAATTGCGGGACAGAGGCATGATGATGATTTATTTGTAAGCGCCGCCGATTTAATTAAAACCGATAGTAATTATGGCCAAGCTCGAGTAGATATGGAGCTTTCAGAAATGCTCATCCGTGATCATTATTCCAGAAATAGTGATAAAATTATTTTTGTAACAGGATTTATAGCTAGTAATGAAGAAGGCAGAATTACGACTTTAGGTAGGGGTGGAAGTGATTACACAGCTGCTATTTTTGGGTCTGCTCTAAATGCAGAAGAAATTGAAATCTGGACCGATGTAAATGGAATGATGACCGCCGATCCGAGGATGGTGAAAAAGGCCTTTTCCTTACCTGAACTCTCCTATACCGAAGCCATGGAGCTTTCTTTTTTTGGAGCCAAGGTGATTTATCC
>NZ_JBIILQ010000114.1:0-8470 GCF_044232565.1 Daejeonella sp.
CCGCAAAATTTAAAATAATTGCAATGGGCTCGCGTAAAATAACCTGTACCGATCTTATAATGGAGTCTTGAATCGTTACCACGTCGGTCATAAATCTAGAGATTAAATCTCCCTTACGTTGGGTGCTAAAAAATTGAATATCGATGTCCGTTAGTTTTTTGAATAGCCCTGTACGTATCCTATTAACAATAATTAGTCTGAAATTCTCAATTACCCTTGCTGATAAATATTTAAATAGGTTGCTTAATAAAATTGATATTACAATGGAAATACTTACCATTTTTAAGGCACCAACCTTCCCCGAACTTTTAATAATTTCCTGAAAGTAATAATAGAATAAGTCTTTAAAATAAGTTATACTTAATTCGAATGAAGGAATAACGCTAATTTTTTGTTCTTGATTTTCACCTGTTTGATTAAATAAAAGTTCAAAAACAGGTATTAGTAATGTGAAATTTATTAAGCCGAATACGACTCCTAAAACCGACAATAAAAAAAATGGAATTGCAAATTTTTGGATAGGTGCTGCAAATGAGAAAAGTCGGAAAAAGGTCTTCATAAATTAATTTATGGAGTAAAGTTAATCATTTTGGAAGATATTTAATTTCGCCCCTTGATGATTGTTTGGCCAGCTAGCATTTTGTTCATTTTGATAATGACTTCATTTATACTCATTTTTGATCCCTGCTTGACCATTAAATTATTGAATCTTTTTTTCGAATCTTCAATATTTTTTAGATTACTTAAGAACATGGCGAAGCTTTTATAAAAGTAGAATTTTAAGCCAAGCCACATAAAGAGTAAATCAAAAAAAGTAATTTGTAATAGCCAAAAAAAGAATTTGATTTTACTTAAGTGAATGGCATGTACCAACATTCTGTTTCTAAAAAAGATGGCTTTTACCCAATTTCGGGTGCGATAGTTTTTAGTGGTAGAGGAGTGATCATGAATACAGTAGGATTTTGGGTCATAATAACATTTCCAGCCTAACCTCCAAGCTCTTAGTCCTAATTCAAAATCTTCACAATAAAACGGAGAAAAAATTTCATCAAAACCACCTATTTCTTTTATTTTTTTCGCATCAACTAATGCATTTGCGCCTGATAAATAGGCAGTTGGAGTTAGGAAATTCTCATCCTCAACATAAAAAAAGTTATTACTCTTTATTTTAAAGCCTGAGCTGTTTAAAAAGCGTGCTGTATCTTGAACTTCTCCTTTTTTTGCTCCAATAATCTTGCTCATTACACCAAAAGTATCTGGAAGTTCAAAATATTTAAACTGACTTTCGAAAAAGTTTGTAGTTAATTCGATATCAGTATTAAGGAGTAGGATTAAGTCTTTTTCAGCTTGAATAATGCCTTTATTACATGATGCTGAAAAGCCCTTATTTTGAACAGCACTAATTAGACGTATTTTCGGGTAGTTTTTTTCTAAAAATATTATGGAATCATCCTTTGAAAAATCATCAACTACTATAATTTCATAATCAATTTTTGCATGTTCTAATGTCCGAAAAACCGAAGGAAGGTTTCGTTCTAGTAGGTGTTTACCATTGTAGTTTGGTATGATTACTGAAATGCTTTTTCTAAGGCCAGAGCTTTCTATCATTAAACAATTTTATAGTTTTTGTACTCTCCTATTCTCCATCCAAATAGATCTTCTATTTTTTGTAAAAGGCGTCGTCTCAAGCCCATTTTCTTTTTAAAAAGTGTAGGATCTACTTCCAACTTCCAATTGCTATGTTCAATTCTCTTTTGCATATGGATTGGGTGTGTACCCCTAAATTTAATTAATCGGTCTGCATTTCCATACTCAAACTCCTGATTTACAGGGAGATTTTCTTCTATCCAACTATCTTCATGATAGAATTTATTGAAATTACGCACTTTGTTATCTAAGCCAGAAGGTGCTTGAACCCAGCCATAATGATACATGTAAGCATCAATTGCTTTAACTTTAAGCTTTTGATTATTTTTTCTAAAGCCTTGTGCGTCTCGATAAGAATGAACCTGTGGATTAAATTTTAATATTCTAACTTCATTTCTATACCAACGTCTGGAAGAGGCTACAAAATCATAAGAACCATAAAAGTGTAAGTATTTAAATAATAAACCTTCTGTATTTTTATCGTTTAAATGCTCTTTCATAGCTTTTTTTATCTCGGGGAGGTAATTCTCATGTACACACTCATCTCCCTGTATATAAAAAGCCCAATCGGTATCTTTTGAAATGGCTGCATAGGCCTTATCTGTTTCTTGTGCAAATGTTCTTCCTCCTTCGCGAATACTTTCATCCCATATCGTGTGAATGATTTTTATCTTAGTAGAATCAATGGCTTCAATAAGTTCTAAAGTATTGTCTGTAGAATCGCCAATGGCAATCACAAATTCATCGCATATTGGCAAAATTGAAAGTATGGCCTGCACGATAGGATAGTCATTTTTAACCGCATTTCGAATAAATGAAAAACCAGTAACTTTCATATAATTAAAAATATGATGCTAAGTTAATAAAAAAGCTAAGTTGTATAATTTGCATCAATTGCATAATGAATTAAAAATAATTACTTTGTGCCATGGAGCCAAGTAATCAAGATAACTCTATTTTAATTCAAGACTTTAAAAAGTTAGCTAGAAATTTAACAATTGTTGAAAATGATTTGTTAGGTTCAGATGATCTTTTGAAAGACCTTAAAACCTTAAATACCCCAGTAATTGGAATTACGGGTCCGCCGGGAGCAGGCAAAAGCACCTTAGTAAATGCCATGATCAATAATTTAAGCGCTCAGGGTAAAACCATCGCTGTTCTGGCTATTGATCCAACATCTCCTTTTAATCTAGGCTCTTTGCTTGGCGATCGTGTTCGAATGGCAGAACAATTTACTAAACCTAATGTTTTTATCCGTTCTTTAGCTACTAGGGGTTCACTTGGCGGACTCTCAGGAAAGACTATTGAGATGTGTGATGTGCTTAAGTCGGCAGGATTTGATTATATTTTAGTTGAAACCGTTGGTGTGGGCCAATCGGAAGTTGAAATTGCCGGACTTGCAGATATCAGTGTTGTTGTTCTTGTTCCGGAAGCTGGTGATGAAATCCAAAGCATGAAGTCTGGCTTAATGGAAATTGCAGATATCTTTGTGGTCAATAAATCAGATCGTGATGGGGCAGATACTTTTGCCAATAACCTGAAGAAATTAGTTCATCAAAGAACAGATTATATACCGGTAATTAATACAATCGCCGACAAACTGTCGGGCATTGACGAATTGATGGAGGCCTTAGAAAATCACCGGTTTAAAGATAATTCTCGTCGTTCTTTTCTACTTGCGGAAAAAGCGTGGAAGCTAATCCAACAAGAGAAAATGAAAAATATAAGCAAGATTAAGCTTCAAGAAGAAATAATTCTTGCTTCCCTTGATCCAGCATTTAATTTATATCGTTTTGTTGAAAAAATTCTTCTCAATACTAAGAATTCATAATCTCCTCAATTTCTTCCGCCTCGATAGGAATATTCGCCATTAGGTCAATATTACCATCCTTTGTGAGTAGAATATCATTCTCCAATCGGATACCTAAACCTTCACTTTGAATATAAATACCGGGTTCACAAGTGAGTATATTGCCTGCTTCAAATGATTTATATCTACTTGCAAAATCATGCACATCTAGTCCCAGGTGATGTGAAGTGCCATGCATGAAATATTTTTTATAAAGTGGCATTTTACTATCTTGTTTTGCAACATCGTGTTTATCGAGCAAACCAAGTTTAATTAGTTCAGACTCTACGATTTTTCCAACCTCATCATGGTAGTCATTCCAAATTGTGCCTGGTAAGAGCATTTTTTTTGCTTCTTTCATGATGTGTAAAACAGCGTTATAAACATCCTTCTGTCGTTTTGTAAAACGGCCGTTTACTGGAACCGAGCGACTCAAATCAGCGTTATAGTTTCCATATTCAGCACCAAAGTCGAATAAAATTACATCACCATCCTGACAGATTTGATTATTGTCGTTATAGTGGAGGATGTTTGCATTTTTACCTGATGCGATGATCGGATTATAAGCGTGCCCTGTTGCTCTTTGGCGTATAAATTCATGGATTATCTCTGCCTCGATTTCATATTCTGTTACACCCGGTTTCACAAATTTTAACACACGCCTAAAAGCATCATTGGTGATATCGCAGGCTTTTTGAGTCAATGCGATTTCAATATCAGATTTTATGGGTCTTAGATCACGTAGAATTGGTGCTGCGCGCTCATATCGATGTAATGGGTACAGATTCTTTAATTTTTCAATAAATCTGATATCGCGATAAGGTACCTCATGAACATATCTATCATTTTCATTGGTATTGAGGTAAATATGGTCAGCATAATTAATGATGGAATGCAAAATATTCCAAAAATCATCTAACCAAAAGATATTTTCTATGCCTGAAACCTTTTTTGCCTCCTGAATGGTGAGTTTGTGACCTTCCCAAACGGCTATTCGTTCGTTTGTCTGTCTTAAAAATAAGACTTCTCGATAAATTGGATTTGGGCAATCGGGAAATAAAATTAAAATACTTTGCTCCTGATCGATGCCACTTAGGTAGAATAAATCAGGATTTTGCTTGAATGTAAAAGGCTGATCGCCACTCCTTGGGAACTCATCACCCGATTGAAATATGGCTATTGAGCCCTTAGAAAGCCTTTTTGTGAAATTTTGACGGTTCAATTCAAAAAGTTGCTTATCTATCTGAGAATATTTCATAATTGTAATATTTTTAACCTCTAAACAAAAAAAATTGCACTTCGCGGCATATTAATCAAAAATAAAATATTTGGAATAGTATTTGATTATTTGCACAAGTCAAACTTATGACTATTTTTGTGTAAATTACACTTATGATTTTGTTAACCTTTAAAAAAAATTAATTATGAACTATTCTACATTAAAGAAAGCCTTTGTGTTTTCACTAGTAGCTCTATTGGGACTCGTTGAGGTTTCCAATGCTCAGAATGCTGCTAGTTCTACAGCCAAGGTATTTGGCGGTAGAGATCAGTACAGAACTTGGAATTTAGGCATTAACGCCGGAATTTTAGCGCCACACGTTGTTGTTGGCGGGATCAACGATTATAATAAATCAAACTTCAACTTAGGATATGGTTTTACTGTGCGTAAGCAATTAGGCCATGCTTTTGGTTTAGAGCTTGCTGGAGTAAGTGGTAAACTATCAGGAGAGAATGATGCTACTGTTGCACCTATCCCTGTTGGAAGTTATGCTTCATTCGAAACTGATTTAGCTATTGCAGCTTCATTATCAGCGGTAGTAAACGTGGCAACAGTTGATTTCTTGAAAAGAGAAAATGCAATTAACTTCACTGCAAAGCTTGGTTATGGAACTTCAAGATACTCTCCAAGAGCTCCTTTCGATTGGAAAGAGGTTGCTGGTGAGTATGATGGTACTGGAACTAACAAATATGTGAAAGAGCAATTTATACCAGTAGGTGCAGGTGTTAAGTTCAAAGTTTCTGAGCGTGTTAATTTCGACTTAGCTTATGTTATGAACTATGTTGATGGTGATAACGTTGATGCAACTTATGCAAAAGGTACTTCTAAAGATAAGTTTTCTTATACTTCAGCTGGTTTAGAATTCTCTTTGGGTTCTATTGCTAAGCCAAATTTAGACTGGGTTAATCCTCTTGCTTTAATGTATGATGAATTAAAAGATCCTACATTACGTCAAGAAGTTGAAGCTTTAAAAGGTCGTGTAAGTGTATTAGAAGCAGCTGATTTATTAAAAGATTCAGATGGTGACGGTGTTGCTGATAAATTAGACAAATGTCCTAATACTGAAGCTGGTGTTAAGGTAGACGGTTCTGGTTGTCCATTAGATGTGGATGCTGACGGTGTGCCTGATTCAAAAGATGCTTGTCCTACTGTTAAAGGTACTGCAGCATTAAATGGATGTCCTGAGTTTAAGGCTGGTTCTGCAATCGCAATCCAGTTCGAGTTTAACTCTTCAGTTTTAAGAACTTCTGCCTACTCAACTTTAGATAAATTATCTTCTGATTTGAAAGCAAACTCTTCAACAACTGTTCAATTAGATGGTCACGCTTCTGCTGAAGGTACTGATGAGTACAACATGTCATTATCAACAGATAGAGCTAACTCAGTAAAAACGTACTTAGTTAATTCTGGAATTGCTGCAAATAGAATTGCTGTAACTGCATATGGCGAAAGCCGTCCAGTTGCATCAAATGCTACTGAAGCAGGACGTGTTCAAAATCGTCGTGTTGAGTTCAAACAACAATAAACAATATTGTATATAAGCAAATTGTAAAAAAGAGTCCCGATTTTTCGGGACTCTTTTTTTATTTGATAATTTTGGCATTATGTATTTTTTCAGAAAAAAAAATCCCGACCGACCGCAAAATTTTAATTTGAAGGTCATGCATATTATAAATACAACAGCTATAATTATGTTCTTAGCTGGCATAATTTATAAATTGCTGGAGTGGTATGTCTTCTAATTTTGACTCAAAACTCCTAACGCATTCTTAATAGAACTAAATTATATGAAATCCATTATCCAAACAGAAAAGGCACCCGCACCCATCGGGCCCTATAGTCAGGCAGTTCAAGCAGGTAATATGTTATTTATTTCTGGGCAAATTGCATTAGATCCAGCTACAAATCAATTAATTTCTGGTGGAATTAAAGTTGAAGCTAAACAGGTAATGAATAATTTGGAAGCAGTACTCCAAACAGCTGGCTTTAATTTCGAGAATGTGGTAAAAACGACTATCTTTCTGAGTGATATGAATCACTTTGCAGATGTGAATGAGGTTTATGGCTCCTATTTTAGTTCTAACTTCCCTGCAAGAGAAACCGTAGCTGTACTTGGTTTGCCAAAAAATGTAAATGTAGAAATTTCTGTAATCGCTGTAAAAGCTTAAGCTTGAAAGGAGGAAGGATTAAATATTTTATCGCTGCATTTATTGCTGTAATTGTTTGGGGCTTTTTCTCAATTCCTTTACGCATGCTTCGGGATTATGATGCCGATCAAATACTGTATTACCGTATTTTTACCAGTTTAATATTAACCTGGCTTTATATTTTACTATTCAGGAAAAAGCAAATTAAATCCGATGTAAAATATATCCGAGAGGAAGATAAATTTAGTCGGAAAAAAATAATCTGGCTAAGCTTGCTCGCTGGTTTATTAATTACGGGTAATTGGTTCACATTTATTTATGCTGTAAATAACGTAAGTCTTAAATCTGCGGCCTTCGCTTATATGGTTTGTCCTTTGATTACTGCAATGGGTGGCTTTCTCATATTAAAAGAGCAGCTTTCAAGAATGAAATTGATAGCTTTAGCTATTGCCTCAATTAGTATACTTATTCTGGCTCAAGGCTCCTTTCTTGATGTGCTATGGTCGATATTAATCGCTGCACTGTATAGTTTTTATCTGATAATCCAACGCGTAATGTCAGGTGTCGATAAATTCAATATGCTAGGTTTACATCTGCTTATAGCCTCGCTTTTGATGCTTCCATTTTTCATTTCTGATTTTCAGAGCTTCCCAATGGAATTGTCTTTTTGGCTAACCATTATTATTATTTCTGTTTTCTTTACCATTATTCCCCTATTCTTAAGTTTATATGCTTTGATTGGCATGCCATCTTCCACACTGGGAATAATAATTTATATAAATCCTATTGTTGCTTTTGCAGTGGCATTTTTCTATTTTCACGAAGGAATTAGTTTACTTCAGTTATATTCTTATTCATTGTTGTTTATCGCAGTGATAGTCTTTAACTGGGCTACGATCAAAGAAATTTTATTTAAATCGCCGACTGCGAATAAGCCGGTAATTAGCCCTTAATTGGATTGGAAGACCAGATCTTAAAAACGTCTATCGAGTATTTAAAGGGAATTGGCTCTCAACGTGCTGAGATACTGAAAAAAGATCTTGGTATTTTTAGATATGAGAATCTTCTGGAGCATTATCCTTTCCGTTATATCGATAGAACGCGCTTTTATAAAATTAATGAACTTAATTCTGATCTTCCCGCTGTTCAGATTTTGGGACGCATTGTTTCTAAAGAAATTATTGGCGATAAACATGTAAAAAGGCTTGTTGCACGTTTTAAAGATGATACTGGGTTAATGGAGCTGGTATGGTTTCAAAGCATTCGCTGGATGGACAAGATTATTCAGCCAGGTGCAGTATTCATTGCTTTTGGAAAACCTACTCTTTTTAATGGCCACTTTTCTATTTCTCATCCTGAGTTGGAGCCTTATCAGCCTAATGCAGTTAGTCAGGGGAATCTTACTTTACAGCCTATTTATAGCTCAACCGAAAAACTCAAACAATTTAACTTAGATAGCAAAGGGATACAGCGTGCCCAAGCGGCACTTATTGATCAGTGTATCCGACAAATTAGTGAAACATTGCCGCTTTATTTGATGAAGAATCA
>NZ_JBIILQ010000115.1:0-8419 GCF_044232565.1 Daejeonella sp.
CATTCCGTTCTAATGGCGAAACGTTCAAACCGATTCAAGAATTGGTAAGACGAACGATAATGAAACACTTTGGCTTGGTTGTAAGCGATGTTCTAGCTGTAAAAAGAATTCCAAAAACCACAAGCGGCAAATTACAAAGGCTGAAATTAGCAGAAGATTATATCATTAATTTACAGCCAAAAGTTATTGAGAAACATTCACCTACAATTACCGAAACCTATCAGGAAGAACAAGTTTTTATACAAACTATTCATTCTGAAATATTGAAATTATACGGCTTCACTGATATTAAAAATGACCAGGCTCTTGTTGAACAAGGCTTTGATTCTTTACGTGGCACAGAACTTATTACTGCATTAAACAAAATATTAGGAATAAACCTAAGCCCTACTATTGTTTATGAATATGCCACAATTACCCAACTGGCAAAGTATCTTACGCAAATAAAATCTGGATCAAAGAAAGAAATTGTTGAAAATGCCAAGAATTCAGCTTCATATGAACCTATTGCCATCATCGGCATGTCCTGTGTTTTTCCTGGTGGAGCCAATAGTCCGGAGCAACTATGGGATCTATTAATAAGCGGCACAGATACAGTAAAAGAGGTGCCGGCAGAAAGATGGAATGCCCAAAAATATTACGATGCTGATTACCAGGCTCCAGGCAAGATGAATACTATAAATGGTAGTTTTATTGATAATGTACAGGATTTTGATGCGGCATTTTTTGGAATCTCCCCTCGCGAGGCAGAGTCAATGGATCCACAGCAAAGGTTATTATTGGAGGTAAGCTTCCAGGCTTTGCAAAGCTCTCGGTATACCTTGAAGGATATTCATGGAAGCAATACCGGTGTATTTATCGGTTTTAGCCATAGTGATTATGCAAATTCTCATATACTTTCGGGAGATCTTGAAAAAATTGATGCCTATTCTTTAACAGGAACAATTAGTAGTACGGCTGCTGGTCGACTTTCTTATTTTTATAATTTAACTGGGCCAGCATTAATTATTGATACAGCGTGTTCTTCATCTCTGGTAGCGATTCACAATGCCTGCCGAAGCTTGCAATACGGAGATTGCAATATGGCTCTTGCTGGCGGGGTGAATCTCATTCTTACACCAGAATCTTCGGTCGCTCTTACGAAGGTCCAGGCTCTATCACCAGATGGCAGATGCAAAACATTTGATGAAAAAGCAAATGGATATGGACGTGGAGAAGGATGCGGAATTATAATCTTAAAACGTTTGCAGGATGCAGAGGCTGATGGAGATAACATTATGGGTGTCATCCGTTCTACGGCTATTAATCAGGATGGCAAGAGTAACGGGCTTACTGCACCGAACGGCCTTGCCCAGCAAAAATTACTTCAAAAAGCCATCAGTATTTCCGGTATTTCACCAGAGGATATTACGTATGTAGAAGCTCATGGAACTGGAACCCCGTTAGGTGACCCGCTAGAAATGCAAGCCGTAAATAAGGCATACCAATCTTCCAAAAGAAAGGAAAAGCTTTTAATAGGGAGTATCAAATCAAATATCGGGCATCTTGAATCTGCTGCTGGTATTGCTGGTTTAATAAAAGTGCTGCTATCTTTCAGACATCGCGAAATTCCTGGCAACCTTCATTTTGAGAATCCAAATCCTTTAATTTCATGGAAGGATGTGGAGGTGGAAGTAGTTCATAAAAATAGAAAACTAGAAAATAAACGACTGATAGCCGGCCTAAGTTCCTTCGGTTTTAGTGGAACTAATTCGCATTTGATAGTAGAAGAAGCACCTGCAGAAAAAGGCCAGGGCGTGAACCGGAGTTATTTGGCATGCACTTTATCCGCACATAGCGACCAAGCGCTGAAGCAAATGGCGTTGAACTTAGCACTGCATTTACAAAATCCAAAGATAGATATTGGTGCACTTTGTTTTCATTTAAACCGATCAAACAACTCATTCTCTTATAACTGGCATGCAGTGGTTAAAGATAAAGAGGATCTGTTGCATCAATTAGGTAGACTTAATAATCACGGTACTGAAATATTTCATCGTAAAGACAAACCACAAGGACTCATTGCCTTTCAATTTACTGGCCAGGGAGCTCAATATACTGGTATGGGTAAAGATTTATACGAAGAATTTGAAGTTTACCGGAATGTATTAGATGAGTGCGATAAAATTTACCGCCTATGCAATGAAGGTATTTCTATTCGTTCTATTATTCTACAAGAGGACGGTAATAGGCTTATTGATCAAACGAAATTTACTCAACCAGCTATTTTCTGTACAGCGTATGCCTTAACAAAATTATTTGAAAGTTTTGGAATAAAGCCTGATGTTGTTTTAGGGCATAGCGTAGGCGAAATTGTGGCTATTTGTGTGGCAGAAATGATCTCACTTGAAGACGGGATCAAGCTGATTAGTAAGCGAGCCAACTTGATGCAGAAGCTTCCGGAGGGTGGTGGAATGATGTCTGTTTTGGCAACCGCAAGCGAAGTGATAACATCAATAGAACATTTAAAACTTCCACTAGCTATTGCAGGAATTAATAGTCCCCAGCAAACAGTAGTTTCAGGTTTATTAACTGACTTGCAACAAATGAAGGAAGAGATGCAAGCCAAGGGATTTATAGTTATACCACTCACGGTGTCGCACGCATTTCACTCCCATTTGATGCAACCCATTACAGAAGAATTACTTCAAACTACAAAATCAATTAATTTTAAAGCTCCGTTAATACCTGTAATTTCAAATGTTACAGGTAGTTTATTTACCGAAGCCTTATGGAAGGATCCAGAGTACCTTATAAATCATGTATTAAAACCTGTTCAGTTTTCAGATTCTCTAAAGACAATGGAGAAATTGGGCTGTAGTTTATGCATTGAGATAGGCCCGCAGCCTGTTTTAACTAATTTAACTAAACAGGTATTACCAGACTTTAAAGGAGGAATACCTACTTTAAGAAAAGGACAATCATCCACTTCACAATTTTTACTTAGCCTTTGCAGCCTGCAGCAATCAGGAAAATCTGTTAATTGGAAGCAAGGAGAGGCTGAAAAAAAACATGCCTATACAATCTTGCCTTCCTATCCATTTCAAAGAAAAAAATACTGGAAGGATTTATTTAGTGAAAAGCAATTACTGAATAGTGCTATGCCTCTCCCCTCTTTTCCGGCTGGGCTCTCCTCCGATGTATTGTTTGACGTAAGTTTTGAGACCATAGAAAAGCCGGTTTTAATAACAAAAGTCGAAAAACATCGGATTATAATAATATATGACGAACAAATTAACTTATCCAGACAAGTTCAGAAGGGATATATTGATATAGGTACGCCATCTGAAATTATTCATATAAAGGATTTAGACAACACACGTGCTTTTCATGAACCGAGCATTATTTTTTATATCGCCAATACCGGTTTTGATAGCTCTTCAACTATAAATTATACTGATCTACGCAATGCATTCAAAATTTGCAAAGGGTTTGAGCTTCTACATCCTTCAAAAATTATATTTTTAACAAATAACGTACATGCTGAGGAGAAAGTTAGTCCTGTAAATCTTAATAACAGCTTACTTTGGGGTTTTACAGCTGCTTTACAATTTGAGTATCCTCAATTATCTATATCGGTTATAGATGTAAATAAAATCGATGAAAATGCGCTCCTGACAATCGTAAAGTATGCTTTACAAATTCCACTACAACTAATAATTAATCATGATAAATGGACAATTCCTCGCTTAAAGCCAGTAATCAGGGTTAATAAAAATATTGAATTTAAAAGTGATGGCGCTTATGTTGTTACTGGAGGCTTTGGTAGCTTAGGGAAAGGCCTGATAAGCTGGATGATTCAAAAAGGGGCAGGTAACATTATAGTAATTGGGCGCAGCAAGCTCACCGATGCTAATCAGAAAACCATAAAAGAATGGCAAAAACACAATATTAAGATTCAGCATATACAGGCAGACGTAAGTGATCTAGAAAATTTAAAATCAAAATTCAGAAGTTTCGAATCGTCCACTATTCGTGGGGTATTTCATACTGCGGCTTTATTAAATGATAAACTGCTACAAACACATGATATTGAGAGTTTCGAATCCATATTTCCTGGTAAAGTGCAAGGCGCTTGGAACTTGCATCAACTTAGTAAAGATTGGCCATTAGATCATTTTGTATTGTTTTCTTCCACTGTGTCACTATTAGGCAATATCGGTCAAACAAACTATGCGGCAGCTAATTATTTATTGAATAGCCTTGCCGCATTTCGTCAGCAGCAGCAATTGCCTGCACTAAGTATTTGTTGGGGGCCATGGAAAAGTAGTACAATGACTGACGGCATGGATCACAAATTTGAAGCCATGGGCATTTTTCCATTCTCGACCAACACAGGATTTGATGCATTAGAAATGGCTTTGGCACAAAAAAATACCAGTGGAATACTCGCTGCTATACAGGTTCAGCCAGATTTGGTTATAAGCAACACTGAGGTATGGCAGCATTCCCTGTTTCCCTCAGAATGGCATTTAAAAAACAGGGAAGTTATTCCAAAATCTGCCATGACAATTTTTTATACTGTAGATGAGGCTTTGAGTATGCTCGAAAATTTAGCGAGACAAGTTTTAAAATTAGAACCTGAGGACACCCTTAATACCGAGCGGCCATACTTTGAAATTGGCTTTGATTCAATTATGTTAAATATGCTACAAACTAAAGTGCGGCAAACTTCAGGAATCAATATTCCTATAGCACAATTTTTCAAACACACCAGCCTTATTACTCTGGCTGCATACCTAAAAGAGTTATCATCACCAGAATTTACCACTATTAATCCGGCGACACTTTCTAATTCAACATTCACCATTTCGGATGAATTAAGGGATGATGTTAGCAAGTTATCAGATGATGATATTATGGCATTATTAAATAAATATTAAAATCATGCATAAGTATTACATAGGCTTATCCAACACATTTCACGATTCTTCGCTTGCAATCATGGACGGCGAGGGAAAAATATTATTTGCTGAAGCAACGGAAAGAAGGCTCCAATATAAACGAGCTTTAAACTGTCCTCCCGATAATTTTGATATAGGTCCAATTCTCAAAAAATATTGCAATCAAGATTCGCAATTTGTAGTAGCTACCACTTGGAGTGAAGACTATCTGCAGGCATTAAACAGGCTAGAAAGAATGAATTTTTTTTCGGAAGAGTCCTTAAAAAACCCTCAAATACAAGTTCCTTCGAAGTTTTTATTTCCAAAGGCCTCCATTTATACAATTCTTAAACTACAACATCAATTTTTAAAAACAGTAGGCACTGGCATATTATTAAATCTACAGAAGCATTTCCCTTTAAAAAATATAACGTTCAAGAAATACGAACATCATTTGACCCATGCAGCCTATGCAAGCTATACTAGCCCGTATACTGACGGTGCGTGCCTGATAATGGATGGGTTTGGTGAAGCTAAATCAATTTCATTGTATGGCTACAAGGATGACCACTTGAAGCAATTATGGTGTCATAAAGGACCAGAAAGCCTGGGCTGGTTTTATGAGTTAATAACAACATTATGTGGCTTTGATTGGTTTACAGGCGAAGAATGGAAGGTAATGGGTTTAGCCCCATATGGTAAGATCAATCAGGCTATTTATGTATTACTCAAAGAATTATGCCAGTATAAGAATGGTAAACTGAAGTACCCTGCTGAAAAAAAGATACAAGAGTTAATGCTGAAATTAAACGCATATAAGCGTCCCACTGATAGTAGTCCCTGGACGGCCGCTGACCTAGCATTTACAGGCCAATTTGTTTTTTCAGAAATTGCATTAGAGATGTTAAAAGATGTAGAATCATTAGAATTATCAAAAAACCTAATCATTGGAGGTGGGTGTGGTTTAAATTCTTCTTTCAATGGTACAGTAATTGAGAAAACCGGATTCGATAATTTGTTTGTGCCATCTGCACCAGCAGATGATGGAAATTCAATTGGGGCAGCGATGCTTGCTTTTAAGGAAGATAACCCAAATAAAATTACCGGACAGAGACCCTTCTTCTCTCCATACATTGGATCATCCATATCAGATGAAACTATAAAAAGATTAGTTCAATTAGGTCAGATAAAAAATATAAGACACTTACCCTTAACCATTCATACTGAAACGGCAAAAAAATTAGCTGAGGGCAAATTGGTGGCATGGGTACAAGGCCGTGCAGAGTTTGGCCCTAGATCATTAGGGAACCGAAGTATTATTGCCGACCCCCGGCCACAAAACATGAAAGAGATCATAAACTCTAAAGTTAAGTTTCGGGAGGAATTCAGACCATTCGCACCCTCCATTCTGCATGAATTCGGAGAAGAGTATTTTGAAAATTACCAGGAAACCCCGTATATGGAGCGAACATTGGTTTTCCGGGAGGGAGTAAAAGCTAAGGTTCCGGCCGTAGTACACGCCAATCATACCGGCAGGTTACAAACTGTGAAAAAAGAATGGAACCCTTCTTATTATAAATTAATTAAAGCATTTTATGATATTACTGGAGTTCCCTTAGTTCTGAATACCAGCTTAAACATTATGGGTAAGCCTATTATTCATTCACTTGAAGATGCCATAGGGATGTTTTATACTACTGGGCTGGATGTATTAGTTGTTAATGATTATATCATAGAGAAAGACTAACGAATAAATTCATATCATTTAGAATATCATAACCCATTTAAAAGAATCAATGATTCAAATTTTTTATTCAAGCTATTCAAACAAGTTAGATCATTCTGAGTTCTCGAGATATCTTAAATTATTACCATTAGCTATACAAGAAAACATATTGAAATATAGCAGGTGGCAAGATGCTCAAGCCTCTCTATATGGAAAATTATTATTAAGTCATGGATTAAAAGAGTTAGGATTAGATTTCAGTTTGAATAACTTAAAATATACGAAATATAAACGGCCGTATATTGAAGAAAATGTGGACTTTAATATTTCACATTCGGGCGACCATGTAGTTTGCGCTTTTTCTACAAAAAGTAAAATTGGAATTGACCTAGAAAAAATTAAACCTATATCAATTTCTGATTTCAAAAATCAATTTCATGAAGATGAATGGGATCACATAATGACTTCTGAGAACAACTATCTTTGGTTTTATTACTACTGGACAGCAAAAGAAGCAGTAATAAAAGCCGATGGTAGGGGCTTAAGTATTCCATTTATAGAGTTAAAAATTGAAAACCAATGCGCTTTTTTGGAAGAGAAGTTATGGCATTTGAAAACGATTGATTTATTTGAAGATTATTTGTTGCAAGTAGCCTCAAACCATGTGCTAGAAACAAAAATTAGTCTTGAAAAATTAAGTTTTTAAGAAAAATCATAAAAATTTATATAATTAGTCGAGTTTTAATAAGTAATATAATCATTTGATTATCAATAAATTGTTGATATCCCAGAGAAATTTTAAATGCATATTATTTTGATTATTGCATCATAAGCTTAGCTTCAAAACGATATTTTTCAATCAAAACATCAAATTCCTTGCACAAGTCGTCTACTTCAACAAAAATTTCAATAATTATATCAGAAGTAAGCATGAATTGTTATTCTTTAAATTTGTTAATCAATATAAAAAATATACTTAAGTACTCATAATCAATGATTTGTATATTTTTATTCTCCAAATATAATTCCACCTTATCCCAAACTCACGTTAATCTAAAATTTAGAGTTAACAATAAGATCAGTTGTTAACTCTAAATCCAACCGGAAAAAAGAGGGGAAACTTACAATTATTCATCATTACCATGGCTGCATTGCAGTTACGCACATTTGCCTAATGCAGGCCCAGAAATGATTAACCAGGTCTCAAATATGGCAAAAATTCAGAAAATGAGTTTATTTTTATGCCAAAAGAGGTGAATTGGCAACCCTTGTAAGATGAAATTCGGGTTCAAGGAATTATTGAAAACTAGTTCACGAGACCTCGGCTAATTTTTAAAAACAGCACACGCTGCAGCATTAGTGATCTGGGAAAAAATAGGCTAAAAACAAAATCCCTTCCAGAAACGATCAATTTTGACTTCTTTGACCACCTTGATTAGTGATATTTATCTCATCGCCTTGCCGAAATCCTTGAGTTACAGCATGAGTCTCTTCAAGTGCTGTTGGTTTATCAACGTAAGTATAGTCATGATGAAATAGTGATATCGATTCATTTCAACGATATCACTATTTCCGAGCTAGCCAAATAGACAACATATCGCAAGCCCAAAAAACCAGAAAAATCTGACTTATTTTTTGACCTTACGGAAAATGTAACGGGTAATGAAAATGCCATTTCCATCATCTTTGCCCGAATCCGACTCTACGGCACTATTTACAAATGCTAGTTCCCAACCTTCTTCTGTCATGGCTGCGAGCTTTGAAGCTACCA
>NZ_JBIILQ010000116.1:0-8370 GCF_044232565.1 Daejeonella sp.
CAGGAGCTCGGAATTTCGGAGCGTACGCTATATCGCAAAATAAAAGAATTAGAATTATAAGTCAAATCGAATATGCGCAGGCTATTATTAACTATTAAATATTTTACTCTTCTATTGGGAATCCTGATTTTGCAGTCCTGCGGAACGTATTCATTTTCCGGTGCTTCAATACCTGCAGAAATGAAAACAATTTCTGTCCAGTTTTTCGAAAATAACTCTGCCTTAGTTGTTCCGTATTTAAGTCAGCAGTTTACCGAAGCATTAAAAGAACGCATTCGAAATCAATCAAGGTTAAGTATTGTTAGGTCTGAGGGCGATGCCAATTTTGAGGGAAGGATTACTGATTATACCATCAGGCCGGTGGCAATTCAGGGAAATGACCGTGCTGGATTGAATAGGTTAACCGTTACAGTTAGTGTAAAGTATACCAATAGCTTGAATCCAGAGTTAAATTTCGAGCAGAGTTTTCAAGCTTTTCAAGAGTTTAGTTTAAATCAGGGCCCCATTCAAACACAAGAACAAAAATTATTAACATTGATAAATCGTCAGCTAACAGAGGATATTTTTAACAAGGCTTTTGCCAATTGGTAAAAAATCTTTAGCTTTCAAAAAAAGAGCATATAGTGGAAGAGGTACAGCGTCAGAATTTTGATATTAATTTATTTGCAGAATATGTAGCAGATCCATTGGCAGTTAGCCATGCCGAGCCTGCTGAAATCGGTGCAGCACTTGAAAAATATCCCTATTGTCAGCTTTTGCACCTATTTTATGCAGGAGCATCTGCAGGAAAAGAAAGCAACAAAAGAGACAAATATTTAGCAAAAACACCATTAATTATTCCGGATAGTGGCATTTTGTACACTATTCTCAATAATCCACAAAACATAAAAGCTGAAAGCCCTGAGCCTTTAGCATTAGTTGTAGAAACTCCCGTTGAAATTGTTGAAGAAGCCGATATTATACAAAATGTCAAGATTCCTGAACCAGAACAGGTAGCTGCAATTGTGGAAAATGAGACTTTAATAATAAATCACCTATCAGAATCCCAAAGTCCTGAAACGGATCAAAAAGTTTCAAAATACGATGATGATAAAATGCCTTTCTCTTTTTTATGGTGGCTTAATAAAACTAGAAAAGAACATGCTGATACCTATCAGCCCTATGTGAATTTTAAGCTAGATACCACACAAAATATTAAAAGAAATTCGGTTGATCAGCTTAGTAGTCAGATAATTGAAAATATATTTCATTTACAATCTCCCTTAGAAGAAATGGAAAATGCCCCTAAAACGGTGCCATTTCAAGTACGAAGGAAGGAAGATTCTATTTTGGAGAAGTTTATAAAAGAGGAACCTCAGATTAAGGCACCCAAATCTCAAAAATTAGATACAGAAAATAAGGCCCGTAAAAGTTCTGAAGATCCAAACGATCTGGTATCTGAAACTTTAGCCCAGATATACATCGATCAAATGCTCTTTCAAAAAGCAATTGATACCTACAAAAAATTAAGTTTGAAATATCCGGAAAAAAGCACGTACTTTGCCAACCAAATTATTGAATTAGAAAAGAATTAAATTAATAAATATGTTGTACGCAATTATTGTTCTAGCCATCCTTGTTTGTTTTCTGCTAGTAGTGATCATTTTAATCCAAAACCCTAAGGGAGGTGGTCTTTCATCAGGATTTGCCGGTTCCAACAATGTAATGGGTGTTCAAAGAACAGGCGATTTCCTTGAAAAAGGAACATGGGTTCTTGCTGTAACCCTAATGGTATTAGCATTAATGACAAATGTTGTTGTTCCTCGTGGAGGTGTTGTTAATCAAGAGAAGAATGATATTCAAAAACAGATTAATCAACCAACAGTACCTGTTGCGGCACCATCAAACTTGCCAATTCCTGCAGATACTACAAAAAAATAATACTATAATATACTGTTTAAGCCACCCGAAAAGGTGGCTTTTTTTTTGATTTCGGCTGACAATCAACTGACAGCTTGACACCGAAAGGTGCAAAGTTTAGCACGTCTAAGTTATTAGAAATGAAATTTTGACAAGAATTATGGCCTGAATCCCTTTGGCATAATTAGTGTCTTTAAATTGAAAGAAAAAAATTAATTAATTAAATACACAATAATATGGCATTAAATATCAAACCTAGCGCAGACCGGGTAGTTATAGAAGCTGCTCCTGCTGAAGAAAAAACAGCCTCAGGACTTTATATTCCTGATACTGCAAAAGAAAAACCTCAAAAAGGAACTGTTGTAGCAGTTGGTCCGGGTAAGTATGCAGAGCAAACCGGTAATTTAATTCCTATGGCATATAAAGTAGGAGATGTGGTATTGTATGGTAAATATGCTGGTACAGAAATTACACATGATGGTAAAGAATACCTTATTATGCGTGAGTCTGATATTTTTGCAACATTATAAGGAAGACTGAAGCCGGAGTTCGAAGGTCGAATTAAGAGGTCGTAACTCATACTTCATACCTCAGACCTCATACTTCATACCTCATACCTAAAATCCAAATTAAATTGAAACCCAGGAGCCTGATCCAAACATCTGATTTGAATTAACTCCAGCATTAAAATCTTAAAAAATGTCAAAACAAGTTAAATACAATGTCGAAGCACGTGATGCTCTGAAAAGAGGCGTGGATATTCTTGCAAATGCGGTAAAGGTAACCCTTGGTCCTAAAGGCCGTAATGTAATTATTGATAAGAAATTTGGTTCACCAGCAATCACAAAAGATGGTGTAACTGTTGCCAAAGAAATTGAATTAAAAGACGCTCTTGAAAACATGGGTGCTCAAATGGTAAAAGAAGTTGCATCAAAAACTGCTGATCAAGCGGGTGATGGCACAACAACAGCTACCGTTTTAGCTCAGGCGATTGTTACTGCAGGAATTAAAAACGTTGCTGCAGGTGCAAATCCAATGGATTTAAAGCGTGGTATCGACAAAGCAGTTGCTGCTGTTGTTGCTAACCTGAAGAAACAATCTCAGTCAGTTGGCGAAGACAATAAAAAAATTAAACAAGTTGCCTCTATTTCAGCTAATAATGATGAAGTAATTGGAACCTTGATTGCTGACGCTATGGCAAAAGTTGGAAAAGATGGTGTAATTACTGTTGAAGAAGCAAAAGGTACTGAAACTGAAATGAAAACAGTTGAAGGTATGCAATTTGACCGTGGTTATTTATCTCCATACTTTGTAACCAATGCAGATAAAATGGAAGTTGAGTTAGAGAATCCATACATTCTTATCTACGATAAAAAAATCTCTTCCATGAAAGAATTGCTTCCTGTACTTGAAAAACAAGTTCAAACAGGCAAGCCATTGCTTATCATTGCTGAAGATCTTGATGGTGAGGCTCTAGCAACTCTTGTTGTTAATAAAATTCGTGGTTCACTGAAGGTGGCTGCAGTAAAAGCTCCAGGATTTGGTGATCGTCGTAAAGCAATGCTTGAAGATATTGCTATTCTTACTGGTGGAACTGTTATCTCTGAAGAAAGAGGTTATAAATTAGAAAATGCAGACCTTACTTATTTAGGTCAGGCAGAAAAAGTAGTTGTTGATAAAGACAATACTATTGTAATTAACGGAGCAGGTAAATCTGATGATATTAAGGCTCGCGTAAACCAAATCAAGGCTCAGGTTGAAACTACAACTTCTGATTACGATAAGGAAAAACTTCAAGAGCGTTTAGCTAAGCTTTCAGGTGGTGTTGCAGTACTTTATGTTGGTGCAGCTACGGAAGTTGAAATGAAAGAAAAGAAAGACCGTGTTGATGATGCACTTCATGCAACTCGTGCTGCGGTTGAAGAAGGTATCGTTGCAGGTGGTGGTGTTGCTTTCATTCGTTCAATTGAGGCATTAGCTGACCTTAAAGGAGCAAATGAAGATGAAACTACTGGTATTGCAATTATCAGACGCGCTATCGAAGAGCCATTACGTCAAATCTGCCAAAACGCAGGAATTGAAGGTTCTATCGTTGTTCAAAAAGTAAAAGAAGGTAAAGCTGATTTCGGATACAACGCACGTACTGATGTATATGAAAATCTTATCGGTGCAGGTGTTATTGATCCAACTAAAGTTGGACGTATCGCATTAGAAAATGCAGCATCTATCGCAGCCATGTTATTAACTACTGAAGTGGTATTAGCTGATGATCCTGAAGAGGACAAAGGTGGTCATATGCCTCCAATGGGTGGCGGTGGAATGGGTGGAATGATGTAATCACCCACCAATAATTATTAAAAAGCCCTTTCTGAAAATTCAGAAAGGGCTTTTTTGTAGAGATATATTTTAAACAACTAATTCAAAATAGCTTAAATTAAATTTAATATAATTCAGTTTTTACGAGTGGAAATAATTTCTTTACCCATTCAGCATACATTTTCCCAGAGGGATGAAGTCCGTCTATACAAGTTAGAGATTGATCAACACCTGCAATGCGCGACTCAGGTGTAATATTTATAAAATGAACCCGAGCATTAAATGCCTCTTCCTCGATAATTTTATTGAAAGCATCAATTTCCAGAGTTACTTCAGATGGGTTTTTTAACTGACCAAAGGGTGTTACGCCCCAATCAGGTAGAGAAAAAACGAAAACAGTTGCTCTCCCCCCCACCGAGTGACTAACAGCAATATTCAGCAATTCAACAAATTCTTTTCTAAACGTATCTTTTGAATACTTAAGATATTGATTATTTGACCCAATAAGCAAGCTTACCAAATCATACTTCGGCTTGAGGTTAGATTGCTTTATTCCATCTAATAAGTTCTTTGAAGTCCAGCCACTAAAAGCTACAACATCAGGACTAAGGGTTTTTATACCTGCTGCATTTAACTGATCAACTAACTGAAAAGGGAAAGATTCTTCTTGATAAACACCCTCCCCAACAGTATATGAATCCCCTAACGCTAAATAGGTTATATCAGAAACTACTCGAAGTGTTCGAGGAGGCTCAGATTTCGAACAGGAAGTAAATAAATAAATGAATGCAAAAAGCAAAATCAATCTCTTCATAATAGCCTCATTTCAAATAAATTACAGATATGCTCGCGCAATTTTAGTTTCACTTTTTCCATATCCAACTTAAACCCCAATTCCCTTTCCATAGAAGTAACATCCTTATCATCAATACCACAAGGAATTATATTTTTAAAGTAATTGAGATCTGTATTTACATTAAATGCAAATCCATGCATGGTTACCCAGCGACTACAGCGAACACCTAAGGCACAAATTTTTCGAGCCTTTTCATTGTCGGCATCAAGCCAAACCCCAGTAAATCCAGCATATCTGCCACTCGCAATTCCATAGTCGGCAAGTGTTAGAATAATGGCTTCCTCAAGCGTACGTAAATAAAGATGTATGTCGGTAAAGAAATTGTCAAGATCGAGGATCGGGTAGCCTACTAATTGCCCCGGACCATGATAAGTAATATCACCTCCTCGATTAATTTTATGGTAAGAAGCATTCTTTTGCTTTAAACCCGATTCATCAAGTAATAAATTTTCAGGCTTCCCACTTTTACCTAGTGTATATACGTGAGGGTGCTCTACAAAAACAAGGTGATTTGGAGCCGGAAGCTCCGTTGCATTATTTCTGTTATGGGTTTTCAAATCAACTGTTGCTGCAAAAATTACTTCTTGCTTGTCCCACGCCGATTGATAATCCATCAAGCCCCAATCCTGAAAAATTACTTCCTTATTTTTCATTCGCATCCTCTGAAACAAATCCAATCATATAACCATCAAATTTCTCATATTGAACATTAAACTCCTGTTGAATAGACCCAACATCGAGCTTGGCTGCAAATGATCCTTCTTCTTGATAATGAAAAGGTTGAAGCTCAATATTCTCAATAAAACTCACATTCTTTTTCCCATGAAGCTTATAAATGGCCTCCTTAGCACACCAACAAACATATAAATGTTCAATTCGTTGATTTTCATCAATAAATTGCATCTCTTTAGCACTCATGAATTTATTAGCAATACGATCAATTTTATTTTTTATAAGTTCAATATCAATCCCTACAGCTTTATTTTTACTGACCATTACGGCAGCATAATCATAAGAGTGACTGAGGGAAATAAAATGAGGAAAATTTGTCAAAAAAGGCTTTCCACTCTCATCCACCCTGCAGTCGATGTATTCTTCAGTGTCCATCATTTTGCGAAGTAATACGCGGGTACTTAACCAATGCATATTTCTTTTGTCGCTGACCAGACTTTCAAGATACGATTTTTCATGCTCTTTTAATTGCAATTGAGCCAATAATTCACCTGCAGACTCTTCAATCTTCCAAATAGCGAAAGAAGTTGAGGAGTCGATTTTTTTATGATAAGCGAGAGCCATTTATTAAATTAAAATACCTGCAAAACTATCTCAAATTAATCATAATTTAGTCGAAATCTTAAGCTTATTTATGATACTTTCTGATAAAATCATACTCGAAGAAATTGAAAAGGGGAATATCATCATAGAACCCTTTAAAAAGGATTGTTTGGGCACAAATTCCTATGATGTACACCTAGGCAAATACTTGGCAACGTATAAAAACAGAGTTTTAGACGCGAAGGTCCATAACGAAATTGATCATTTTGAAATTCCAAAGGATGGATTTGTGCTTCAACCGAATACCCTTTACCTCGGAGTTACACTTGAATATACAGAAACCCACAAGCACGTTCCTTTTTTAGAAGGAAAATCAAGTACTGGTCGTTTGGGGATAGATATTCATGCTACCGCTGGAAAGGGTGATGTTGGATTCTGCAATACCTGGACACTAGAAATTTCATGTGCGCAGCCTGTAAAAATCTATGCAGGAATGCCTATCGGACAATTAATCTACTTTGTTGTAGAGGGCGATGTAGAAACTATGTACAATACCAAAAGCAATGCAAAATACATTAATAAAACAACCAAACCGGTTGAAAGTATGATGTGGAAGAATACATTCTAAGCAATTAATTCAAAAAATTCGTATATTACACTAACAAGCCTCAATTTAAATTAAATTGAGGCTTGGTGTTTTAATTGGATCGGATTTCAAAAATACGTCATAGGTAAAATTGGGATCCAAACATTTTTGAAAACTCCAAATAATTTTAAAGGAAGCTATGAAAAAGTACCTCATTCTCTCATTTTCTATAATAATATCCGCTATTGCATTTGGCTTTGTTGCACAAGATGACCCCTTAAAAAAGATTCTCCAACAGATTGAAAAATACCGCTTGCAATATCCGCAAGAAAAAGTTCACCTCCACTTTGATAAGCCATATTATGCCATAGGAGACAATATTTGGTTTAAGGCTTATATTGTTACTGCCGAGAAGAATGAATTATCGGATTTGAGTAAAATTCTTTATGTAGAACTAATTAATGATAAGGATTCTGTGAAACAAACCTTGACATTGCCTGTGGAAATAGGACTTAGTTCAGGTGATTTTGCACTTAGCGATTCTCTAAAAGAAGGTAATTATAGGATACGCGCCTATACCAATTGGATGCGAAATTTTGACGAAGAATATTTTTTCGATAAAACAATTACCATTGGTAATTCCATTTCAAATTCAGTACTTACACAAGCCGATTACACATTTAGCAAGGATCCAAAAGGCCAGAGGGTGTTGGCCAAATTAAATTACACCGATATGTCTGGTGCTCCTTTAAGCAGCAAAGAGGTAAGCTATGAAGTTGTTTTAGACTTTAGGAGCATTATCAAAGGAAAAGGAATAACGGATTCAAATGGAACACTTCAGCTAAGTTTCGTGAACAACCAACCCTTTATCTTAAAATCCGGGAAGATTCTTACAAACATTCGCCTGAGCGAAAAAGTTAGTGCTAGCAAAAGCTTTCCAGTAAAGACAACCTCAAAAGAAACTGATGTTCAATTTTTCCCTGAGGGTGGCGACTTAATTGACGGAATTAGTACAAGAGTTGCCTTTAAAGCACTCGGATCAGAGGGTCTAGGTCTTCCGGTAAGTGGTTATATTGCAGATCAGAACCAAAATAAACTAACTGAATTTAAATCGGAATATGCCGGAATGGGCTCATTCAAAATCAAGCCCTTAGCATCCAATAGTTATGCCGCACACCTAACATTTGAAGATGGCTCAGAAAAAGTCATTCCTCTCCCTAAAGTAAAAGTAAAGGGCTATGTTTTAAGTGTCGATAATTTGGATCCAATGGAGCTTAATATAAAAATCTCAAATAATGAACTCCAGCAAGCAGATTCAGAATTAACACTTGTTGCACAAAGCAATGGACAGGTACTATTTGTATCTAAAAATAAAATGAATAGTAGTATTTTCAGCTCTTCAATTCCAAAATCACGCTTCCCAACAGGCATATTGCAA
>NZ_JBIILQ010000117.1:0-8359 GCF_044232565.1 Daejeonella sp.
TAGGCAGCCGGCGCAAACCAACCGCACACAAAAACCAAAAGCCCACGGGCTGCGTTTTACAGAAGGGTAAAACAATGCCCCTCCCAAACCCACTAGGCCTTCTTTTGCCTTTTGTTTTACAGCTGCTAAGGGAAAAAGCATGACGCCTAAACCCCCAGTTCATTTGACGGCTTTCTTAAAAACTTGCTATAAAACCCAAATAATATTATTTAGCAGAAACCCCTAGCACAGACCCTCCGTTCACGCTTCTTCCGCCTTGGCTGGTGCGGCAACCACAACCCTAGCCCTCGCAGAACCTTTCATAGCATCAGACGCAGCGGTGGTTGTTATTCGATTGTTGTTTATTGTTTTTTAAAGGTTCTCATGGTCTCGGCGAAGAGCCTCGGCTTGGTTAATTTTCACCACGAAAAAGTAACTAGGCCCCCGCGGCCAAGAGCGGGAAACGTCAATCACAACACAGAATTTGAATGAAATTTCCACTATTATTCAACAGATTTCTCCATGCCTCCTATTTTATGTTAAGTCATGTTTAGACTGGCACGTTCGAAATAACGAGGTGGAATCTGCA
Source organism: Daejeonella sp. (assembly GCF_044232565.1). GTDB lineage: Bacteria > Bacteroidota > Bacteroidia > Sphingobacteriales > Sphingobacteriaceae > Daejeonella. The sequence goes on from NZ_JBIILQ010000117.1 coordinate 569, forward strand.
AAAAGAAAATTTCAAAAAAAATCCCTCCCCACAAAACGTGAGAAGGGATTTTTCAATTAAAAAATTGAATTTATTTCGCGTAAAGCGGATATTTACCCATCATTTCATTTACTTTCGTACTTACCTTTTTCGCATTAGAAGCACTATCTGGCTTGCAAATAACCTCATCAATAAGCTCCACAATCTTCTCCATATGCTTTTCTTTCAATCCGCGAGTACTCACAGCAGCCGTACCCACACGAATACCTGAAGTAACAAATGGTGATTTATCATCAAAAGGAACCATATTTTTATTAACCGTAATAGATGCTTCACCCAAGGCATTTTCGGCATCTTTACCGGTTATATTCTTATTTCTAAGATCAATAAGCATCATGTGATTATCCGTCCCACCAGAAATTAATTGATAACCACGGCTAACGAATGCGGCAGCCATAGCTTCTGCATTTTTCTTAACCTGAATAATATATTTCATATAATCATCGCTCAAAGCCTCTCCAAAAGCAATGGCCTTTGCAGCGATAATATGCTCTAGCGGACCACCCTGAGTACCCGGAAAAACAGCCATATCCAATACTGAAGACATCATTCTAAGCTCACCCTTCGGAGTTTTTTGTCCCATAGGATTTTCAAAATCCTTACCCAACAAAATCATACCACCCCTAGGGCCTCTCAATGTTTTATGCGTAGTAGTGGTTACAACATGGCAATGTGGAAGTGGATCATTTAGCAAACCTCTGGCAATTAATCCTGAAGGATGAGAAATATCAGCCAATACCAAGGCCCCAATCTCGTCTGCCACAGATCTAATAAATTTATAATCCCAGTCGCGCGAATAAGCCGAAGCACCACAAATAATTAGCTTTGGCTTCTCTTTCAAGGCCACTTCCTCTAATTTCTTATAATCAATTAATCCACTTTCGCGATCAACCCCGTAAAAATGAGGCTTATATATTTTACCGGAAAAATTTACTGGAGAACCATGCGTCAAGTGCCCACCATGTGAAAGGTCAAAACCTAAGATTTTATCTCCTGGATTCAATAATCCCAAAAACACAGCCGCATTGGCCTGCGCACCAGAGTGTGGTTGCACATTAGCCCAACTTGCGTTAAACAATTGCTTTGCACGCTCAATAGCGATATTTTCAACCTCATCAACAACCTCACACCCACCATAATAACGTTTTCCGGGTAAGCCCTCAGCATATTTATTGGTAAGCACAGAACCTGCCGCTTCCATAACTTGCTTGCTAACAAAATTTTCGGAAGCTATGAGTTCCAGACCAGTTTCTTGACGTACCTGTTCCTCTTCTATCAGGCTGAATATAAGTTTATCTCTCTTCATGGATGGTGAAATTGTATATTGATATATTTTTTATTAAACGATGTGTAAAAATACAAATTAAGTATGGATTGAACTGATTTTAGACTCAATCCAAAAATTATTATAGCCCAAACCGGTTTGAATGCTGATTAAATCCTGCTGCAGCATTTCTAGCATGGCTAAGAAATTATATACAAAATGGACTTTATTATCAGAATTGGCCAATAAAGCATTATAATCCAGTCTTTTGTTTATCGCGAGAAGCTGATCAATCACTTTCTTCTGAGTCTCAATTTGATAAGGATATTGCTCAAGCACATGCTCTTGCTGATTATCGCGCTGCAAACTCCGATCAAAAACCTTGTGAAAAGTGAGCATCAGCTTGTACAAGTCGAAAGATTCAAGCTCATCACCAGGCTCTGCAAGGAGAGCAACCTGCCTTAAATCTTCGGCAATACTTCCTCTTTTCTCTTGTTTAAACCGTTCATATTCAAGAACTTTGAAATGCTCTGCAATCTCCTTAAACTTTTTATATTCAATTAACTTTTGAATAAGGTCGCGTTTTAAGTCAATTTCATTGCCTTCATCATCCAAATCAGGACGAGGCAAGAGCATTTTGGCTTTGATACGCATCAAGGTTGCCGCCACGAAAATAAACTCACTCGCAACCTCCATATTTAAGGAATTCATCTGATGTAAATAATCCAGAAAATCGTCCGTTATACGGGCAATTGGCACATCCTGAATATCCAGCTCATCTCGTTCAATAAAGAATAGAAGCAGATCAAAAGGGCCCTCAAACTGAGGAAGGCGTATCTCAAAACCGTCGTTAGCAAGCATATAATATCCAAAAATAAGAAATATATTTTTACGTAGGGACAGGTCGCGACCTGTCACCATGGGAAAAATTTTTTTACGTCATTTTTATTTTAAAATTTTTAATATATTACAATTGTATTACCTAAGCTCAGCCATTTTCAATGATCTTTCTTGATCAAAAAAGGAAAATGTTTGACAAAAAAGTTATTTTTGCTGTTCAAAAATCTATAATCCTACATGGAAGTAAAAGCGGGGCCACTTTTAGAGCAAATCAATTATCCTTCAGACTTAAAAAAGTTTAAAGAGGATGATCTTGAACGTATATGTTCTGAGCTCAGACAATTTATTGTGGATACCGTTTCGGTAAACGGTGGGCATTTCGGCTCCAGCCTTGGTGTAGTAGAATTGACTGTAGCACTACACTATATTTTAAATACACCCTACGACCAATTAGTATGGGATGTTGGACATCAAGCATACGGACATAAAATTTTAACCGGCAGAAGGGCTTCTTTTCATACCAATAGAATATACAAGGGCTTAAGCGGATTCCCGAAAAGGTCTGAAAGTGAATATGATACCTTTGGTGTGGGACATTCATCAACCTCCATTTCGGCGGCTTTAGGAATGGCTGTAGCATCCAATTACAAGGGTGAAAAAGACAGACAGCACGTAGCCGTAATTGGCGATGGTGCCATGACTGGTGGAATGGCCTTTGAAGCGCTAAATCATGCAGGCATAGAAAATTCAAACATTCTGGTAATTCTGAATGATAATTGCATGTCGATCGACCCAAATGTGGGTGCTTTAAAAGAATACTTAACCGATATCACAACCTCGAAGTCCTATAATCGTTTCCGAGATGATATTTCAAGTGTGCTCACAAAAATTTCTGAACTCGGTCCCAATGCGCATGATGTTGTCAAGAAAATTGAGAAAAGCATCAAAGGCGGACTTCTTAAGAAAAGTAATTTCTTCGAGGCGCTAAAATTCAGATATTTCGGTCCGATAGATGGCCACGACGTAAAGCACCTCGCAAAAGTTCTAAAAGATTTAAAAGATATTCCCGGACCCAAGTTGCTCCACTGCGTAACCGTAAAAGGTAAAGGCTATGCCTTAGCAGAAAAGGATCAAACAAAATGGCATTCACCGGGGCTATTCGATAAAATTACTGGCGAAATCCAGAAAACTGTTAACGACAAACCTACCGCTCCAAAATACCAGGACGTATTCGGACATACGATTGTTGAGCTCGCAGAAAAAAATTCGAAGATCATGGGTATCACACCGGCCATGCCTTCAGGATCCTCCCTAAACATCATGATGAAGGCCATGCCTGATCGTGCTTTTGATGTAGGTATTGCTGAGCAGCATGCCGTTACTTTTTCGGCTGGTTTAGCCACTCAAGGAATGGTTCCATTTTGCAATATCTACTCTTCATTTATGCAGAGGGCCTATGATCAGGTGATTCATGATGTTGCCATTCAAAAATTAAATGTGGTGTTCTGTCTTGATCGCGCGGGTTTTGCAGGCTCCGACGGACAAACACATCATGGTGCATACGACCTTGCTTACATGCGTTGTATTCCAAACATGGTGGTGTCGGCACCTATGAATGAGGAAGAGCTAAGAAACCTAATGTTTACCGCTCAGCAGGAAAACATGGGCCCCTTTAGCATACGCTATCCACGTGGAAATGGAGTAATGCCCGAGTGGCGTCGTCCGCTAAAAGCCATTGAAGTAGGAAAAAGTAGAACAATTTGTGAGGGTGATGAACTTGCCATTTTAAGCATCGGGCATATTGGTAATGAAGCTGTTAAAGCTTGTGCCGCCCTCAATGCTGAAGGAATTCAACCCGCGCATTACGACATGCGTTTTGCAAAACCTATTGATGAAGAATTACTACATAAAGTATTTAAAAAGTATAAATATGTAATTACTGTGGAAGATGGCTGCATACAAGGCGGTATGGGCTCTGCAGTATTAGAATTTATGGCCGATCATAATTATTCTGCCACCATCGTGAGATTAGGAATTCCTGACCGCATTGTTGAACATGGAGAGCAGCCTCAATTATGGGCCGAGTGCGGTTTTGATGCAGAAGGAATAGCAAAAACTGTGAAATCCTTCGCCATTAGTAGATCGTCGAGGGTAATGGCATCCTAATAAAAATAATTAGGACTGTTTCAGACCCCTGAAGCAGTCCTGAATTACTTATTTCCTTTCTTGATCAAAGCCATTAATAAACGCCACTGTTTGATCAATATTCGCCTTTGAAGAAGCCCCAAATAAGATGGATTCAATTTGTGGGAAGGAACACACATATTCCAAAGCTTCTTTAACAGGTATCGCTCCTCCACCTAAAACCTGCATGGCAATTGGTCTGAACTGCTCCTCCTTCAATACTTTTTCGTAAAGCGCCTTGCCTCCCGACATCCTAAAACCGGCACTATTTATTGACGAACAAATAATCGGATTCTCAACTCCACCCTCCTTCAACAGGTATAATAATTTAGGCATATTCATCGTAATAAAACCTGCTTCTACATTGTATTTCTTTTTTATATAGGTGTGAAAGGCAATTAAAATATCCTTCATCCCCAAGCCGAGCAATAAATCGGTGACCACATTTTGCAGAAAAATGACAGGTGTATTAATCCCCTTAAACATTTTCATCTCCGAATCAATCAATAATTCCATGATCGAGAGGTAATCTTTAGACAAGAAGGCCATTCCTCCCTTAAACATAGATCCAATAAAATTACCAGGCACGTATTCCTTAAGCGTTCCCGCAATTCCGAGCTCTGTTACCGCATTGGCATATTTATGCGCATAGGGCATACAAGGATACATATTGAAATTAGCATACTTTTCAGGGTTTTGCCTAATACTATCACAGATCTTAGCAATTCGATCATGGGTGGTACACATAAAAGTATTTACACCCGCATCTCTGGCCTGATCAAGTGTTTTGATAATGGCAGAATCTTCCTTAAATCGTATCGACTGGGCCCTAGATTTCTCGTCAGAAATATGATTTACAGCAAAAAACTGATTGTCCCCAAATAAAATTCTCTCCATACTAGTTCAGTGATTTTAACTTGATCATATTTAGTGCTACATCAGTTAAATGTGCGCTCTCAAATGTATTTATACTTTGCGCCCTCCTACCAAGCACCGCATCAATAAAATGATCGATCTGAGCAGAATATTCTTCTCCTCTTAAATAAAAATCAACCGGCATACTCAGCTCAGTTACGTATTTTATGTTCCAGCCTTTGGTATAGGAATCGGGACAATTGGAAGAGTCGTTAAAGAATACTTTTAACTCGCTTGCATCAGATATAATTTTACCATTTGTACCACAAATAGTTATGGAAGTCGACATTTTACGATGCGTTTCATCACTCCAATTAACTGATAATAAACCAGATACCTCATTTTTCAGTTTAAGCATAGCATACACTGCATCATCAACCTGACTTGAGAAAATTGATTTTAGCGTACTCGAATGAACCTCAGCCACCGGTGAAATTAAATAGTTGAGTAAATCCACCACATGGGAAGCATAATCCATCAAACAACCACCACCTTCCTCCGGACTCGATCGCCAGGTTTCTTGCTTTTTCCTGATAACAACTGGTCCGTAGGCCTCTGCTTGGAAATGGTAAACCTCACCAATCGACCGATTATCTATCAATTTCTTCACCTCTTGAAAAGTGCCGATAAATTTATTGTGATATCCTACCTGATTTATTAAACCCGAATGAGCTAGCATTTCAATTAAAATGGCCCCTTCTTCGGGCTTCAAGCAGAATGGTTTTTCAGAGAAAACATGGATTTTGGCGGCAAGCAGATCCTTAATAATTTGGAAGTGCATTTTTGTCGGGACCGACACAAAAACAGCGTCAGGCTTCACCTGGCTAATCATTTTTGCATAATCCGAAAAACATTTAAAGCCCGAATACTTTTCCAATACATCGGTTACCATTTTTGAGGTATCACACACGCCAACTATTTCAACCTCCGCATGTGCCCCCAAAATCGATAAATGGGAGAGCCCCATTTTACCCGCTCCTATCAATGCAACTCTAACCATATCTATAATTAATTCGCTCTAAAATTACGATAATATTAATTTCTTATATTTTTCAGCAATTGTTTTCCATCGATAAGATCTAGTAGCAATAAGCTTCATATTTTTTCCCAAAGAGGACAAATCATAACCTTTACGGCCATCAATCAAGCCTCTTAGCGATTCTCTACTATCGAAGTAAATAGCCTTATTTTCGGTCGTGTATTCGTTATAACCCGAAGCAAAGGCAAAAATAGGCAATTCAAGATACATCGCCTCCACCAATGATGGATTGGTGCCCCCCGCCGAATGCCCATGAATATACAAGGAACAATTACTCCTCAAAACATCCAATTTTTGACGGTCATAAATTGCATCCAACAAAATCAAACCCACATAATCCTGATATTTTTTCTTGGTCTGCCGACCGTAATCAGAATTATCCCAATTCCCAACCATCACCAAAGGCAGTTCATTCTGAGTACTAAAGGCATCCAAAACCATATCGATATTATTATCAATCTGAATTCTAGTCACGCTAAAAGCATAGTCACCGTTTAAAAAAGGATAGAGTTGGGTATCTTCTTGCGCGGGACTAACCTTCATGGCTTGATCACCGCCATAGGCAATTAATTCACTTGATCTGCCATAGGTTTTTAATAGATATTCGCTAATGCCCACATTATCAGCAATCAAACGACTACAATTTTTAACCAATTGAGCCTCAGAAAAACGAATTACCTTTTTAGCAAAAGGCGACCATTTATCACGCTTCCAGTCGAGACCACCGATATTCAAAATAATTTTCGACTTATATTTTCCTAAAAAAGGCATGATAAAACCACCACCGAAGCCTAAAAATAAGACTTTATCGGATGTTAAAACCGCCATTAACAAGGCCAGACTATCGTATAAAATCCCCGAAGCTCCATGCGAACTGATGGGTAGGTAGCGCAATTTAGCTCCTTTATAAGTCCGAACTTGGCTATCCATATCACGAGAAGAACAATAAACTGTAAGCTCAATATCCTTGTCAAAATGCTCCACAAGATACTCAGCAAGAGTCTCAAAGCCCCCATAATTATTAGGAATACCACGAATACCAACTATTGCTAAGCGCATCTCAAAAAATTAAAATTTCTATTAGCCACCAGCACAAATTAACGAACAATATTTATCCTATCGCTGTTAAAATGATAATTTATAATGCCATAGCGAAAAGCTATCCATTTATTCTTCATTTAGCTATATTTGAAAATTCACGCTGAGCAATAAATGCTCTTCAAACATTAAAAGATAAAACGCTTGAACCCTTTTAGCCTCCGAAATCTTCAAAACATTTTAAAGGCCAGCACATTTTCAAATTTTTTGAATTTGGGCAGCGTGCAGTTGTACAATACCCTTTTATCTTTCCTAATCTATCCACTTATAATCCGTAAAGTAGGGTTAGAAGCATTTGGCTTATTTACCATCGCCAATTATTTTGCCGGCTTAATGGGCACGATCATCAATTTTGGCACCAGCCAATCGGGCGTAAAAGACATTGTTATAAACAAAGAGGAGCCCATAAAGC
>NZ_JBIILQ010000118.1:0-8358 GCF_044232565.1 Daejeonella sp.
TAAATACATTTTAGTTACACGCGTAGAAGGAATCGATAGAAAATCTTTTTTTGCAGTTGCCGAAAGTAATAATGGCATAGATAATTTCAAATTTTGGGATTATCCTTTACAAATGCCAGAAACCAATGAACCTGATACTAATATCTACGATATAAGATTAATAAATCATGAAGATGGCTGGATATACGGCCTCTTTTGTACTGAAAGAAGAGACGAAAGTGCAAGTGATGGGGACCAATCTGCTGCGATTGCCCAATGTGGCATCGCTCGAACTAAAAATTTGAAGGATTGGGAAAGGCTAGCTGATCTTAAAACACCCTCTCCTCAACAGCGAAATGTTGTACTACACCCTGAATTTGTAAGTGGTAAATATGCTTTCTACACCCGTCCCCAAGACAAATTTGTAGAAGCAGGCAATGGCGGAGGTATCGGCTTTGGTCTATCAGCAACCATAGAAAATGCTGTCATAGAGCATGAGACTGTAATTGATAAAAAAATATATCATACTGTTTATGAGTCAAAAAATGGCCTCGGACCAGCTCCTATTAAAACTCAATTAGGCTGGTTACATCTTGCGCATGGGGTAAGAAATACTGCTGCTGGCTTGCGCTATGTGCTTTATATGTTTATGACAGACTTAAACGATTTAACCAAAGTGATATATAAGCCAGCAGGTTATTTTTTAGCTCCTATGGGTGAAGAAAGAATTGGTGATGTTTCAAACGTGGTTTTTAGCAATGGTTGGATAGCTGATGAAGATGGTACAGTCTACATTTATTACGCTTCATCAGACACAAGAATGCATGTGGCAACCAGTTCAATAAATCAGCTTTTAGATTATATTATTAATAATTCTGAAGATGAATTTCGGTCTGCAAAAACGACTGAAACAATTATTAACATTATTAATAAGAATAAAATTTTTAAAGAAAAGCCAATAAGTGCTGAGAAATGAGTTAGCCCACTAATGAAAAATTTAATTATTCTCAAGAATTTCAAGAGTGAAGTAGATAAAGAGTTACACTCAATTCTGTCTTGGTGGATTAAATATGCCTTAGATAAAGAAAATGGCGGCTTTTACGGCAAAATAAATAACAATAATTGCGTAGACAATAAAGCAGAAAAGGGACTGGTATTAAACGCCAGAATACTTTATACATTTTCATCTGCGTACTTACAAAATAGTAAAAATGAGTATTTGAAGATAGCAGATGATGCATTTAAGTACCTTGTTAAATATTTTCAAGATAAAGAAAATGGCGGCTTCTATTGGGCCTTAGATTTTAAAGGAAAAGTTTTAGATAACAAAAAACAAATCTACGGACAGGCATTCACCATTTATGCATTATCTGAATACTACAAAATATCACAAAATGAAGATATATTACAATTAGCGAAAAGTTGCTTTTTGCTGGTTCAAAAACACAGTTTTGATACTCTTAATCACGGATATATAGAAGCCTTTACCATAGATTGGAAAGAAATTACTGATAATCGCTTAAGTACTAAAGATCAAAATGAAAAGAAAAGCATGAACACTCATCTGCATTTGATTGAGGCTTATGCTAATCTTTTCTCCATATGGCCCGATGATCAGCTTAAACACGCAATTAAAAAATTGCTAAACAACTTCAAAGAGCACATTATTGACAAAGAGACTAACCACCTTCACCTGTTTTTCACAGAAACATGGGAGGTGAAATCAACCGCCTTTTCTTTTGGGCATGATATTGAAGCTGCTTGGCTTCTGTTAGAAGCAGCAGAAATTATTGATGATAAAAAGGAAATTGAAACCTTTAAAAAAATTGCTTTAGAAATCACTGAGGCAGCTATTTCAGGTCTAAATGAGAGGGGTGGATTATGGAATGAGTTTGATAGTGAAACTAAGGAGTGGGACAAAGAAATGCATTGGTGGCCACAAGCAGAAGCTATGGTTGGATTTTATAATGCTTGGCAGGTTAGTGATAAGGAGAATTATCTATCTCATAGCTTACAAAGTTGGACATTCATTAAAGATCATTTAATAGACTATCAAAATGGAGAGTGGATTTGGGGACTTCAAAATGATTATCTTCCGATGCACGAAAAAGAAAAGGCTGGTTTTTGGAAATGCCCTTACCACAACAGCAGAGCTTGTTTAGAAATAATCAAAAGAATAGCTTAAGCTATTTTAATTATTATTTGAACTTAGATATTAGACTTTTGTAGTTCGAGTCCCGATATGCCATAAGTCGTTTTAAAAAAGGTTGATAATTAGTATCTTATTTATACAATTATTTAGAATTTGCTGAATCTATTTTAGATTTTCAATTAAGTTAGATTCAATAATAACCTTATAAAAGGCTTCATTATCTGCATTTTCCTCCACTTTCTGTTTTAAAATATCGAGCAGAATTTCGGTTGCTTTTTGTCCTTGTTTATAGGGGTACTGCTCAACAGAGGCTACTGGAACGTGGTGCATATATTGAATAAGTGGTAAATTAGAATAACTCACAAATACGATATCTTCAGCTGATTTCATATTATGAATACGTAGGTAATTAATAGCATATAATGCTACATAGTCATTAAAAGTTACCACGGCTGTTACTTTTCTCTTGTTTTTAAGGAGTTTATCCATGGCCAATTCGACCTCTTTTTTAGTTAAATCACAATTAATAACCAATGAGGGATCGAATTTGAGTCTGCTTTTTAGTAAAGCATTGATATAACCTTCTTTTCGCTCGGTACTGGCATACATGTTTAATGGGCCGTTTATTAAGCCAATGGCCCGATGTCCTTTTTTTATCAAGTAATTTAATGCCTGAATTGTCCCTGTTTCCATATTACAGGCTACGTAATGGATATTTTTTAATGATGGAATACGGTCGAAGAATACTACAGGAATGTTATAACGCTTTAAAAGGTCGAAATGCTCATAGTTACTTGTATTTTTTGCCACCGAGATTAGTAATCCGTCAACACGGTGGTTTTTCATTTTTTCGACTAACTGTTTTTCCCTTTCTTCATCATCATGTGATTGAGCCAATAAAACCGTATAATTTTTTTCATAGGCAACATCCTCAATTGCATTGACTGCTGTGGAAAAAAAGTCTTCGGAAAGTTCGGGAAGAATTACGCCTATCGTTTTTGTTTTGCCTTGTTGTAAAAAAATAGCTGTTTGATTCGGCTCATAGTTCAATTCTGCGGCTAAATTTTTAACTTTTTGTCTGGTAGCTATGCCAATACTTCTATGATCATGCAACGCTCTCGACACCGTAGAAATAGATAATTTTAGCAAACGTGCTATTTCTTTTATGGTTGGTGGTTTGGATTGCATTGAGTAAGAGTTATTAGCTAATATGATTAATATAAAAAATAAACTAAAATTATAAATCTTTTTTTTGCTGAATCAAACGTTTGTGTACATTTTAAATATACAAATTAGTTTTTATGGTAAAATATATTAATACTTTCATATTTAAATGCAATGGCTATTAAATTCAAATTATAAATAAATAAAATTCAAATTCATGAACAGAAAAGATTTTATTAAAACTGGAGCCTTCGCTGCTGCAGGGTTTACCATACTGCCTTCAGGCACTTTATTTGCTAAACCTGGGGCCAAGGTTAGGTTAGGATTTATTGGAGTTGGAGCTCGCGGAATGAGTCATATTTCAGAAGCAATCTTAAGAGACGACACAGAAATTATTGCCATTTGTGATATACAGGAGCGCTCTTTAAACATTTGCAGAACTGAAATTGCAAAAGCGGGTAGGCCTAAAGCAAAGGAATATACCGGCGGACTAGATGCTTACAAGCGTCTTTTGGATCATAAAGATATTGATGCAATAATTATAGCAACACCTTGGCAATATCATCACATACAAGCGGTTGATTCAATGCTTTCTGGCAAACATGTTGGTTGCGAAGTTATTGCAGGTTTGAGTGTTAAAGAACATTGGGATATTGTAAATACTTCTGAGAAAACTGGTATGCATTATAGTACTCTAGAAAATGTATGTTACCGTAGAGATGTAATGGCTGTTTTAAATATGGTTCGTCAAGGTGTGTTTGGCGAGATGCTGCATGCCGAGGGGGGTTATCAACATGATCTTAGAAATGTGCTTTTTAATAATGGAAAGCAAATTTATGGCGGTGGTGTTGAATTTGGACCCAATGCTTTAAGTGAAGCACAATGGCGTACTCAATTTAATATTGACCAAGATGGAGATTTATATCCAACACACGGTGCCGGACCTGTAATGCAGTATTTCGACATCAATCGAGGCAATCGCTTTACAAATTTGGTTTCGTTTAGCTCTAAGGCCAGAGGATTGGCAGCATACGTAGAAAAAGAATCTCCAGGACATCCCAATGCAAAAATTAATTATAAAAATGGGGATATTACCCAAACAATGATGAATTGTGCAAATGGTGAAACGGTGATGCTCACGCACGATACTCATTTGCCAAGACCCTATTCTTTAGGGTTTAGAGTTCAGGGGACTAAAGGATTATGGATGGATGTGAACAAATCAATTCATGTGCAGGGTGTTAGTAAAGCACATGCTTGGGATGAGGCTAAAACTTGGGTAGAAAAATATGATCATCCTCTTTGGAAAAAATATGAAAAAGAAGCACTAGGCGCTGGCCATGGTGGAATGGATTGGTTTGTATTTAATGGTTTTATTGAGGCTATTAAACAAAAGAAAACGCCACCAATTGATGTGTATGATTCGGTTACTATGAGTGTTATTTTACCACTTTCAACTAAATCTTTGGAGGAAGGAAATAAACCTCAGGAGTTTCCAGATTTTACAAGAGGTAAATGGAAGTCGCGTAAAAATGTGTTTGCATTAGATGATAGCGGACTCTAAAATTTTTATTTTTTACTAAAATATCTCTGCCCTTGTATTAATACAAGGGCTTTTTTATGCAATTTTTATAATTGCAAACGTTTGCGTAAATATATGTTTAGTGAAGTTTGATTTTACTTACAATCCAATTGTAATGTTGCATTATTTTATTAGACCAATTTTTAGATATTGGTTATAATATTTTAAAATTTTATATTTTAATTATTTTTTTAATAAAACTTAAATCACTTTAAAGATTCCAAAGTGTCTTTTATTTTTTGAGACGATTATTTTTCGGCATACAATCATTATTTGATTTTGTTTTATGGGAAAATATTTAAATCAAACGTTTGTGTAATAATTAAGTAAAAAAAATTCTTTGTCTGGAATTAACTAAGCTAGCTTCATATTATTAAATTCCCAATAAGATATGGGTTATCGTTTATTTAAAACAGACAAATTATGACGAAGATTTACACACAAAATGTCTTTAAAGGTACTTTTACAAGTAAAATTCTTTCTTCAGTAAGAATGCTTGGAGTATTTAAACTGGTTCTGCTACTATCATTGCTATTTTTTTATAGCGCTGATGTGTTTGCACAAGCTAGCCGCCAAATTTCTGGTACGGTTAGGGACGAATCAAAAGAAAGCCTTGTTGGAGTTTCGATTAAAATCAAAAACAGCAATATTGGTACAACAACCGATATTGATGGAAAGTTCAAGATTGTGGCCTCCTCAACGGATGTTCTTCAGATTACCTACATTGGCTATGAGACAATAGAAAGAGTTGTAGGTAATGCTAATCAGATTGATATTACCATGAAATCTAGCTCAACAGGATTGGGTGAAGTAGTTGTGGTAGGTTATTCATCTAAAAAGCTTGAACAGATTTCTAGTTCTGTTTCTATAGTAAGTGGTGAAAAACTTAGAGATGTTACTTCGAACGAAGTTTCTAGCTTACTACAAGGTAAAGCTGCAGGGGTATTAGTATCAACTGGTTCTGGTTCACCAACTTCTGGTTCAACCATCGTGATTAGAGGTGCTGGTAGTATCAATGCTAGTACTAGTCCGCTAATAGTAGTTGACGGTAATATTGGCGGTACTTACAATCCAACCGATATTGAAACTATTACTATTTTGAAGGACGCTGCTGCAACTGGTTTGTACGGTTCTAGAGCTGCGAATGGTGTAATTATTATTACTACCAAAACTGGAAAAGCTGGAACTACTATAATGGATTTTAACACCAGTGTTGGTTTAAGTAATCCTAATACTGGTAATTTTAAACTCATGAATACAGCTGAGCTTTATGATTATCAATCAAAGTTTTATTCTGGTTTAACCCCTGAGCGTAGAAATAATGATACCGATTGGTGGGATTTAGCGTTCCGTCAAGGTATGGTTAATAGCCATCAACTTTCAGCTTCAGGAGGTAGTGAAAAAACGCAGTTTTATGTTTCTGGCAATTATTATAAGGAAGAAGGAACTCAAATTGTAGATAGTAAAACCGGATATAACTTCCGTTCTAATTTAACTCAGAAACTTTCCGATAAATTAAAATTGGGGGTGTTATTAAATGGTGTTTTTAATAAGGACACTTATAACCCGACTGGGACTTTGTATAACGCTTATGTAAACTTACCATTCGATGCAGCTTATGATGCAACTGGAAGCCCGATTGATCCAAGATTTGGAACTTGGTATGGAAGAGATCGTGATAACTTTTTACACACCTTACAATACAATACCTCAGGGGCTAGGAGTTTTAACGTAAATGCTGATATTAACCTTGATTATAATATCATTAAAAATTTAACTTTCTCAACAAATAATAGAGGAAGATTGAATAACTATAGATCAGATAGTTTTAATGATAAAAGATCCAAAGGTGGTGCTACCAATAATGGTACGGCTTATGCATCAGCTAATTATTCTAACTCATTTTTAACATCAAATCGTTTAAGATATTCAAACAATTTTGGTAATCATAGTGTTGGAATATTGGGCGTTGCTGAAATTGAAGAGGGTTACAATGATAGTTTTTCTGCCAATGTAAAAAATCTACCCGCTGGTAGAAATGCATTTAGTACTGCAACTGACATTATTACAAATCCAGCTGGTGGTAGAGACGGTTATCAATTCAGTAAATATTTAGGTCAAGTAGATTATGGATTCAAGGAGAAATACTTTGCTGTGGCATCTTATGTGAATGAATATTCTTCAAGATTCGGTACAAATAATCCAAGAGGTAATTTCTATCAGTTAGGTGCATCATGGATTGTTAGTAAAGAAAGTTTTATGGAAAATGTAAAGCCTATTACCTTCTTGAAAGTGCGAGGCAGTTATGGTACTACGGGTAATGCTGAGGGTATTGGATATTATGCTGCACTCGGTTTATATTCTATTTCTTCAAGTGCTAGTTATGCTGGTTTACCAGGAGCGGCACCTAGCCAGAAGGCTAATCCGGATTTAACGTGGGAAAAATCGAAATCTGCAAACATTGGTTTTGAAGTAGGATTATTTAATCGAATTGATTTAAACGTTGATTTATATCAAAAAGAGGCGGCTTCTTTATTATTTTTCAGACCTCTTCCTGCAACTTCTGGTTATAGTGGTGTTTTTGAAAATGTTGGAAATGTTCGTAACCGTGGTCTAGAATTGAGTTTAACTAGTAGAAATTTAGTTAAAACATTGAAGTGGGAAACTAATTTTAACATTGCGTTTAACCGTAATAAGGTTTTGGAAGTTAATGCCGGACGTACGGAAGTTAGTACAGGAGCTAGACAACCAATTGCCGTTGGCCGTGATATGGATGAGTGGTTTATGCCAGTTTGGTCGGGTGTAAATCCAGAAACTGGGGCACCATTATGGGAAAATAGAGTTAAAGATTCAGATGGTAAAGAGTACTTAACCTATACTAGTAATTACAACTCGGCTACTAGACAATATGTTGGACAATCATCTGCTCCTAAATTTGCGGGGGGTATTGCCAATAATTTTGAGTATAAAAATTTCAGCTTGAATACCTTCTTCAATTTTGTTTATGGAAACAAGGTTTATAATGATAGTCGCTTTTTCTTTGACAGCGATGGATTATACGAAAGTTATAACCAAATGAATTTAGCGGAAGGCTGGAACCGTTGGGAGAAGGCAGGTGATTTAGCAACGCATCCAAAACCAATTCATGGAAGAGCGGATAACTCAAATGGAACCTCAACTAGATTTTTAGAGGATGGTAGTTATATAAGATTGAGAAACGTAACTTTAGGATATGATCTTCCAAAGCAATTATTAGGCAGAGCTAAAATTTCAAGAGCAAGATTATTTGTAAGCGGAGATAACCTTTGGACAGCTACTAATTTTTCTGGAACAGATCCTGAAGTAGTTTTAGGAGATGGTGTATCCTCAATTAAATATCCAATTAGTAAGAAAGTTGTGTTTGGTTTCAACATGAGCTTTTAATTTTAATAGATGAATAAATACAAGATTTATCAATCAAACAATTAATTATAATCTGATG
>NZ_JBIILQ010000119.1:0-8337 GCF_044232565.1 Daejeonella sp.
GGATGCTCATGGACCTAGGTGATGGTAAAGATATACGTGTGACTTTTAAAGATTACAAAATCTTTATGCCAAAAGATCTAGCCGGTAAAGAGGTTGTTTTAGATGGTTTTGCTTATACCGATACCACCTCAATTGAAACACTTAAACATTATGCAAAGGATGCCGGTAAATCTGAAGCAGAAATTGCAGCAATTACTAGTCCCAAAGTACAATTAGCCTATGAGGCAAAGGGTGTAGTGGTAACTAACTAGTTTAAAACGAATAAAAAAAGGGAGCTTTTCGATCGAAAAGCTCCCTTTTTATTTGGATAGTGCTTACTTAGATAAGTACATCGATTTTTCTTTGTACAAATGTCTGAAATATGGATCCTCGAGATCTTTGATGAAGCGTATTGCTTCACCTGTTGATTTCATCTCAGGACCTAGCTCCTTTTTAACTTCTGGAAACTTATCGAAAGAGAATACCGGTTCTTTGATCGCATAACCTTTAAGCTTACGCACAATCGAAAAATCTTTTAGTTTATGCGTACCTAACATGATTTTTGTTGCAATGTTGATGTATGGAACATCGTATGCTTTTGCAATAAATGGTACCGTACGTGAAGCTCTAGGATTAGCTTCAATTACGTAAACTTTTTCGTCTTTTATAGCAAACTGAATATTTAATAATCCTCTAACATTTAGCGCTTTAGCAATTCTTTTGCTGTACTCTTCCATCAACCCAATCACATTTTCAGATAAACTGAAGGGAGGTAAAACAGCGTATGAATCTCCGGAGTGAATACCTGCTGGCTCAATATGCTCCATAAGGCCGATGATATGACAATCTTCTCCATCTGAAATCGAGTCTGATTCAGCTTCCCCAGCTCTATCTAAGAAATGATCAATCAGAACGCGGTTTCCCGGAAGGTTTCTCAATAATTTAACAACGGCTTTTTCAAGGTCTTCATCATTGATAACGATGCTCATTCCCTGTCCGCCTAATACATAACTCGGACGAACTAGCACCGGATATCCAACTTTATGAGCCACTTCCAATGCTTCCTCCGCACTTTCTGCAACACCATATAATGGATAAGGAATATCCATTTCTTTTAAAAGATCAGAGAATCTGCCGCGATCTTCCGCGATGTCCATGCTATCAAATGAGGAGCCAATAATTTTAATTCCTTTTTCATGAAGCTTTTCAGCCATTTTGAGTGCTGTTTGTCCGCCAAGCTGAACAATTACACCTTCAGGTTTTTCAAGTTCAATAATCTCACGTACATGCTCCCAGAATATGGGCTCAAAATATAGCTTATCAGCCATATTGAAATCGGTTGACACTGTTTCAGGATTGCAATTGATCATAATTGCTTCATAACCAGCTTCTTTCGCTGCTAGAAGTCCATGTACACAGGAATAATCAAATTCAATCCCTTGTCCAATGCGGTTCGGGCCAGATCCTAGTACAATGATCTTCTTTTTATCACTAACAATCGACTCATTTTCAAATTCGAATGTAGAGTAGAAATAAGGTGTTTTAGCAGGAAATTCAGCTGCACAGGTGTCAACCATCTTATATACTCTGTGTATACCTAGTTCCTTACGGCGATCATATACTTCATCTTCAGTAACATTTCCAAGCAACCATGCTATCTGTGTATCGGCATAACCTTTTTGCTTCAATGTAATGAAGAAATCTGTCGGTATGTTTTTTAATGAATAGCGTTTCAGTTCCGCCTCCATAGTAACAAGTTCCATGATCTGCACCAAGAACCATTTGTCGATATGAGTTATTTTACGGATAGATTCTAGTGGAACACCGAGGCTCATTGCATCTTTGACATGGAAAAGACGATCCCAACTTGGGTGCTCTAAACTATGCATAATCTCTTCCAGATTGCGGCTTTGGCGCCCGTCTGCACCTAATCCCAAGCGGTTCGTTTCCAAACTCTGACATGCTTTTTGAAGGGCTTCAATAAAGGTGCGGCCAATGGCCATTACTTCACCTACCGACTTCATTTGCAAACCAAGTTCAGTATTGGCACCTTTAAATTTATCAAAGTTCCAACGAGGTATTTTAACAATCACATAATCTAATGATGGCTCAAAATATGCTGATGTAGTTTTAGTGATTTGATTTTCAATTTCATCCAGATTATATCCGATAGCTAATTTTGCAGCAATTTTAGCAATGGGATAACCTGTAGCTTTTGATGCCAGGGCTGATGAGCGTGAAACTCTAGGGTTGATTTCAATCGCGATAATATCTTCCGTAGCGGGGTCAACAGAGAATTGTACATTACAACCACCTGCGAAATTACCGATTGAACGCATCATAAGAATTGCTTGATTACGCATTTCTTGATAGCAACGATCACTCAATGTCATGGTTGGGGCAACAGTAATAGAATCTCCAGTATGGATACCCATTGGGTCGAAATTTTCTATGGCACAGATGATGATTACATTATCATTTCCATCTCTAAGAAGCTCAAGCTCATATTCTTTCCAACCTATAACAGCTTTTTCAACTAATACTTCATGGGTAGGTGAGGCCTGTAAACCGCGACTCAAAGCCTGATCAAAGTCTTCTTTTTTATGAACAAAACCGCCTCCAGAACCTCCAAGGGTATATGATGGACGAATAACTAGCGGATAACCAATTTCTTGAGCAGCTTCCTTACCTTCAAGAAAGGAATTGGCAATTTTAGATTTTGCCACTCCTACTCCAATCTCAACCATCAATTTACGGAACTCTTCACGGTTCTCAGTCTTCTCAACCGCCTCCATGTCAACCCCCACAATCCGGACATTATGAGCAGCCCAGATACCCCTTTCTTCAGCTTCCTTACAAAGGTTAAGTGCTGTTTGTCCGCCCATTGTAGGTAAAACAGCATCAATTTTCTGCTCTTTTAAAATTTGTTCAATACTTTCACAAGTTAAAGGAAGCAGATAAACATGATCAGCAATAACCTTATCTGTCATGATGGTGGCAGGGTTAGAGTTGATAATGGAAACTTTAATTCCTTCGTCTTTTAATGAAAGGGAAGCTTGTGATCCTGCATAATCAAATTCGCAGGCTTGGCCGATAATGATTGGTCCTGAACCTATAATCAGGACTGAGCGGATGGAAGTATCTAATGGCATTTTCTTCTTAAGAGTCTAATTTTGACTAATCAAATGCGAGATTAATATGCTTAGAAGAACAAAATCCCGATTGCTTTGTCGGGATACAAAGGTATATTTTTTTTAAGCGAATAGAGGCCTTTTTTTAAAAATTCTTGAAAAAAACAGAAATTTATTAGATTTTTAATTTTAAATGATTGTCTATCCAAATTCATTAATAATATTGCATCTCAAATGGTATTTATATGGTATTTTAATAATGTAATAAATTAAATTTGCCATCTTAGTTGATGTCTATTAAAAGTATATTTATGATGAAAAAACCAATTTTAGGATTTATAGTATTACTAACTATTTTAAGTGCTTGTTCGGCTGTGCAATCTGTAATCCGCTCTTCATTTCCATATACCGCTAATCTGATTGTTCCTCAAACCACTCAGGTGGATACAGTTCTATCTGTTAAAAGTCAGGCGAGTACCCTCGATCAAATAGTTACAGGATATGGATCAAATACTAAAGCCATTAAAGATGTACGTATTGCATCTGTAAAAATTGAGGCCAATACACCTGCGGGACAGAGCCTTGGGCTTTTTAAATCAATTAAAGTTTATATATCTCGCGGGGATAGCAGCAAGGAATTGTTAATTGCATCCAGAAATGAGATTTCTACTAATGTTGGGAGCAGTATCTTGCTCGACGCCGATAATACAGCCTTAGTTGATGAATTTATAAAAGGCTCTACGGTGCGTATTAGAATGGAATATGAGTTGAGAAATTCAATTATTAATGCGATAAGTATTAAAAGCACTTTAGCATTAAGTGTGGCGTCAAATAAGGTCAAATAAGGCATTATTCGCCAAATTTGCTTTTCCGCCTTATCTTTGTCCCGATGAATTTTATGCTCACTGTTACCAGCTGGCTGGAGAGTCAAAGTCTGCTTGAGGTATTTGGCGTGATTAGCGGAATCTTATGCGTTTACCTTGCCGCAAAAAATAATATCTGGAGTTGGCCCTTCGCCATTATAAGTGTCTTGATTTATACACTTATATTTTTTGAGGAAAAACTATATGCTGATGCGGGTCTACAGATCTATTTTTTAGTTACAAATATTTATGGCTGGTACTTTTGGAGTAGAAAAACGGGTGCAGAAAATAGGAACCCAATTATGTTTGCTTCAAAAAATATTATTATTTTATCCATTTTGGGCATATTAGTCTTCACCTTTTTACTTGGGACTTTCCTCTATAAAAGCACAGATGCTTCATTTCCATATATAGATAGTTTTTGTACAGCATGCAGTCTTGTTGCGCAATTTTTTCTTGCCCGAAAAATTATTGAAAATTGGCTGATTTGGATATTTGTAGACCTAATTTATGTTGGGGTTTACATCATGAAGGACCTTCATTTAACCGCTGGAATGTATGCTTTATATATTTTAATTGCGGCAATGGGTTTTATTAATTGGAAAAAGGATTTTAAGCAATCCACATTGTCGAATAATGCGCGTCCTTTATAAATAGAATGGCTTTATGAATAATAGTATGGAATCGAGCTTGGTAAGGATAGCGATTGTGGGACCAGAATCAACTGGAAAATCGACCATTTCCGAACAGTTAGCAAAGCACTATCAAACCGTTTGGGTACCTGAATATGCTCGAGACTATTGCGAAAAGCTTAGTGCTCCATGTACCTGGGAGGATGAAATTAATATGTTTAGGGGTCAGCTGCAGTTGGAGGCAGAACTCGCAGCACAAGCCAATCGGATACTGATTTGTGATACTACAATTATTACTGTTAAAATATGGAGTGATCATATTTTTGGAAGCTCACCGCAGGAAGTGCTCGACAAATTACCCCATCACCATTACGATTTATATTTATTGATGGATATTGATCTGCCATGGGAGGAGGATCCTTTGCGGGATTTCCCTGATTTACGCGAACATTTTTTAGCTGTTTGGCATTCTGAACTCAAATCTTTAAATGCGAATTATACGCTCATTTCAGGCTCCGATGAATTGAGATTGAATAATGCAATTAGGTGTATTGATTCGTTTATGATTAAGGGGGATTGAATTTAGAAAAATAGAGAAAAATAATTTTCGATATTTTTAAAGGACACATGCAACGCTGCAAAATACTCTGCGTCTTTTACATAAGAAAGCCTAAAAAATTTGAAAGCAGTTTACGTAGATCTGCATCATGGCCTTGTGCTTGAATGTAGAAACGGTAATAGAAAAGCACATAATGAACTGTACAAGCTCTATTCAAGAGCCATGTTTAATATTGCTATGCGCATTCTTAATGATGAAGATGAGGCAGAAGATGTGCTACAAGAAGCATTTGTAGATGCTTTTAACCGTATCGCTGATTTTAGGCAAGAAACTTCTTTCGGAATGTGGATGAAACAGATCGTAATCAATCGGTCTATTAGTCAGTTACGCAAACACAAAATAGAGCTTATATCTATTGATGATACCGATGTTGATTTTATTCCTGATTCTGGAATAAGTAACACCGAAGAAATTGAATTTCAAGTTAAGCAAGTACGTGCAGCTATTCAAGAACTTCCAGATGGATATCGAATAGTACTTACGCTTTACTTGCTTGAAGGATATGACCATGAAGAGATATCGCATATTTTGCGAATCAGTGAAAATACGTCGAGAACGCAGTTTATGAGAGCAAAAAGAAAGCTCGTAGACATATTAAGGAGTAAAGGAATTTGTTATAACTAAATCATTTCTGAACCTATAAGAGCATAATGATGAGTGAAAGATTAGAACATTTTATAAAAGATCATAAAAAAGATATTGATCAGTTTGAACCACCTGCAGATTTGTGGAACAAAATTGAAAATCAGCTTGATGAAAAACAAATTGGGATCAAGAGTGGAATAAATAAAGAAGGTTCTATGCGCCTGAGTTTTTTACTGAAAATAGTCGCCACAATTATCCCTTTAGTTTTAGCAGGTTTTTGGTTCTATCAGTACCAAATGAAGCAGTTAACTGAGCTTAGTAATATCGATCTAGGGATGGCTAAACAACAGATTCATTATGCTTCTTTAATAGAAATTAAGCGTATTGAGTTAAAACGAATTGAAAAAGAGGAGCCTCAATTGTATCTGGAATTTTCATCGGAAATTAAGAAAATGGATGAAAGCTATCAGAGATTAAAAAAGGAATTACCTGCAAGTCCTAATCAGGAAGAAACGGTAAAGGCGATGATACAAAATCTTCAAATACAGACCGAGCTGTTAAATCAGCAGCTACAAATAATTCAACAGATTAATCAAATTAAAAAAGACAACGAGTATGGAAATCAAGATATTTAAAAAGGCAATAGCAGTTGGTCTTACACTTTTGTTTAGTGAATTGGCATTAGCTCAGACTACCCCAGCTGTTTATTTGAACGATTCGAAAATCAGGGTTGATCTAAATAACATTGAATTTGATGTTGCTAAGGCACTCAAAACAGTGCGCCTTGAATTGGAAAGCTTAAACTTTAGGCGTATTGGTGCTGCGTTTGACGCGATTGGGAGAGATATAGACAGAGAATTTAGCGATGTTGACTTTGAAATTGTTAGTGATAATCTGGAGAGTCGCAATGTCTATATGGATGCTGCAGAAAAAACAAAACGTATAATTAAATCGTACGTGGTTGATAAGGATGACAAGTTATCGGTCAATAATCAATATGGAAAAGTTACCGTGCATGTATGGGCAAAGAATGAGATAAAAGTTGAAGTGGAAATCAAGGCTTTTGAAGCTTCAGAAAATAGCGCAACTGAACTTTTGGAAAGTGTAAACATTGCAGAATCGCGTGATGGAAATCTCATCAGTTTTAAAACCAATTTTGAAAAGACTTCCATGAATTTTTGGTCCAAAATCAAGAATGGAAAAGAAGAAAGAAGGGGAGTTCAGGTAAATTACGTGATCTACATGCCGGCTAAAAACCCTTTGGATATTAACAACCGTTATGGAAGTACAGAGCTCGATGATTTTGCAGGTCCCGTTAATATCAGTAGTTCCTATGGTTCATTTTCTTCCGGCAAACTTGATCATCCGGCAAATCATGTTAAAGTGAGCTATGGTTCAGCAAGCATAGAAAATTTTTCCAATGGAAATTTAGCGATTAGCTATGGTAATTTAAAACTAACTGAAGGTGACAGATTAAACGCATCAATCAAATACAGCAGCTCTAAAATATCCCACCTTAGCAATGGAGGTACATTTAACTTGGCTTACAGCAGCGGATTTAAAATTGATGAGGTAGATAAAAATGTCAAAAATCTTACTATTTCTTCATCTTATTCAGGTGTAACACTAGGAATTGATGAGTCTGCTGATTTCGATTTTGATGTAACTGTAAGTTATGCTGGTTTCAATTATTCAGCAAGCCAAATCAGTATAACTGATCAACCATCAGAGACAGGAAAATCAAAAGGCTGGAACCCCACTAAGAATTTTAAAGGGCAAATAGGTAAAGGCTCTGATTCACGCATTATCATAAAATCTAGTTACGGCGCGGTAAAATTTTTATAGATTCTCTTTTTAGGGAGTAATAACCTTTCGCTTTTTTGGTGGGAGGTTTTTTTGTTTTTATTCCTTAACTCTTTTAACCTATTTTTACAAAAAAAAATAATTATGGAATGGTTAGCAAACCCTGAAATCTGGATATCATTACTCACCTTAACAGTTCTTGAAATAGTTCTTGGAATAGATAATATCATATTTATTTCAATTATGGCGTCAAAACTTCCGGCTAATAAGCAGAAAAAGGCGCGGCAGGTTGGCTTAGCATTGGCCATGATTACTAGAGTTCTATTGCTTTTATCGTTGTCATGGATTATGACTTTAACCAGTCCACTCTTTAATATGGGCGAATGGATCAAATTAACAGATAAAACAATGTTAGAGCAATTCGCTATTTCGGGAAGAGATCTAATTCTTATTATTGGGGGCTTATTTCTAATTTATAAAAGCACAAGCGAAATTCATGATAAGCTAGAAGGTGCTGAGCATCATACTGATACAAAATCTGTTGTGACTTTTTCTGGCGTTATTATTCAGATTTTGATTCTTGATATTGTTTTTTCCCTCGACTCCGTAATCACTGCAGTAGGCATGGCAGATCACATTGAAGTAATGATTGCTGCTGTAATCATCGCTGTAATTGTAATGATGCTTTCTGCTGGTGCAATTTCTGAGTTTGTAAATAAGCATCC
>NZ_JBIILQ010000120.1:0-8264 GCF_044232565.1 Daejeonella sp.
CTTTTGTTGTATTGACATTAACCCATTTCAATGGAGAATATTTTACTTTAGCACCAGAAAGAACGTCGTCCATACTTTTGGAAGTACCAAATTCAAAAAGCACATCCTGTGAAAAAGCAATGTTGCTAGTCATTAGCAATACGAAAAAAAGAATTAATGTTTTATTTATCATATTATTTGTTTTAAGTATTCATTATTTGATAGTCTTGAAGCCGTCCTATGTTTGGTGCACCATTCCACTTATCACCCTATGGTCGGTCCTGTGGTCGGTGTTGTCGCCGTACCACTCATACCTCTGCGAGACCTTTTTACAAAACCTTAGTTATTCCCGGAACTGCAGGCTCTGATACAGGCCATTTCAGATCCCAACTATACTGATTAAAATCAGGACCAATTACCTTCTCCGAATTCATTGCCTGCTCCCAGGTAATGGTTTGTCCGCTATAGGCAACCATACGAGCCAGAATACCTAACATAGTACTGTTGGCCATCATTTCTCCATCATTTAAAAGCTTACCCGAACGTATAGAAGCAAAAAGCTCATCGTGTTGAACTTGATACATATCTCTCTTCTCACCCCCCTCATAATTCCAATTCGTTTTACCGCTTATTTTATGTGTTTGGCCCTGATACAATGCAGTACCTTCCGAACCGATAATTTCTACTGAGTTTTTACCTGAACATCCATCCTGCTGGCGACAAAAATTATAGCCTTTAACGCCATTTTCAAACTCGAATTCGATGGCAAAGTGATCATAAATATTACCCCATTGTTTCTCTACCCTCGACTGCCGACCACCGGTTCCGAAAGCTTTCAAAGGCATCTTACTACCCAAAGCCCAGGTCATCATATCCATATTATGAACCACCATTTCAACGATAAAATCGCCTGATAACCAGTCATAATAATACCAATTGCGCATTTGATATTCCATGTCAGTCCATTCGGGCTTACGGGGAAAATACCAGAGTCCGCCACCATTGCGTGTAGAGTTAACCATTCTGACTTCACCAATGTCGCCATTCTGGACCCTCCCGAAAAGCTCTCTTTTTGGAAGATCATAACGGAAAGTAAAACCTGATACAAGCGAAAGGCCCTTATCTTTTGCCTTTTTTGAAGCTGCCAACACCTTACGCACTCCCGGAGCATCAACGGCCACGGGCTTTTCACAGAAAATATGTTTTCCTGCTTCAACTGCAGCAACTAGTTGATCGGGACGAAAACCTGGAGGAGTAGTCAATAAAACCACATCCACATCCGACTCCATTACACGCTTGTAAGCATCAAAACCGACAAATCTATTCTCCTTTGGCACCTTTATCTTATCGGGATGGGCTTTCATTAAAATATCATAAGAGCTATCCAAACGATCTTGAAAAACATCCGCCATAGCGGTAATAATCACGTTGGGATCCGCTTTAATTGCCTGACTAGCAGCACCAGTACCTCTGCCACCACAACCAATCAAAGCTACTTTCAATACGCTCTTGCTTTGGGCAAAGGTTGTTTTAGGAAGTGCAGCCGATAATCCAAGTCCAGTTCCAATTACAACTGCACCTGAAGATTTGATAAATGATCTGCGGTCGCTGTTTTCAAGTTTAGCCATATTTTAATTCTAATGATTAAAATATAATAATACTAAAATTATTTTTAATTAGCACTGAAAGACAGAATGTTAGAAATTTATCTATGGTTGGTATTTCCTGTGCTTGGTGCTGTACCATGCTTCCTCTTACAATACTGGTACGGTGACAACACCGACCAGAGGAGCATTAGGTTTTACATCGTCGCAAGCTTTTGACTTATATTCTGTGAAGCAGAATCAAAAATTAATATATTTGAATGATAATTATCATGTAGATTATTTTCAAAAAGAAACAAAGAAGCTAATTGAAAAATTTTTGATAGAAATTGAGCTTACCAAAAAGATGCAAAAAGATTTCCGGACTATGCAAGCTGCTCCTGCAGAAGATCCCTTTCGTGACAGGAAATATATCAATTGCCTCGCTATAGCAACTGCGGCAGGAATTGGCGCTCATATTGCTTCTGCACCTTTAGATGTGGCCACGGCTGGATTATCGGCTTTACTATGCCATGGTGCTGCGACATTGTTGCAAGTAGCGATGTCTGATTCATGTTATGTAGCTTGGCTAGAAGTTGGTCCGAAGCGGGATTAGTGAATATTATAAACTTAAAATATGAAAATTAAATACATGTCTATATTCGGGTTAATTGTAATTTTTGTTGGCAGTCAATTTATACCAGCAAATATTTATCCCTATGTGTTATTCCCAACAATCTTCTTGCTCGCATACGCCCTAATCCAGAAGATAAATTCAGAGAAAAAACAAGGTATGTTAAACTTAAAACGGTATCTCCCTATGTTAATCGGCCTATTAATATCAGCAGGGATTTTTATATTTTATTTTACCCGAATTTAATGTATAACTGTAGAACCTGAATAGCACTGTTTTTTCTTAAAAGTTCTCATTTTTGCATCACCTTCCTATGGCTCTGCTTACAGTCGAGTTCCGGGATAAATTCAGAATATTATTAAATTTGTCGGCATTACTGAAGAGTGAAAAGAAATAAGCCAATAAAATACCGTGCAATAAAACAACCAATCTAATTACACCAATTGCCGCAGAAACAATGAAGGTCTATACCATAATATACATCCAAGGAGTAATCCAATTATATGAATATTCGACAGAAAAATAAGATTGCCTGTTAAGTCCCGCCCTAACAGGCACGTTGATTATAACTTGGCACTCTTACAATGCTAAGGATAAATAGGTCACAAATATCAACAATTATCCTAGCGATAACGACCAAAACTGCTGCAATTAGTACCCTAGCTTTCTTATTTTTAATTCCTAACCCAGAACCGGTGTTAATATGTTTTGTTTCCACATGATGGATAATTCAACATTGAATAATTCCTGCTTTATTAAAGTAGGCAAGTTTTTATATTAATTTATTCATGTTTGGATAACCTATTTTGCGATAACCTGATCCAGTATTAAATTTCAGGCACAAAAAATTAGAATGAGCAAAAAATTGATAATGGCTCAACAGATAAGAGTATATATTTGAATGCCTATTTCTTTGCAGCAATCTCCCCAACAGCTTTTACGAATTTATCAAGTTCATTCAAACGGGTATATACATGCGGAGTTACTCGAACACAGTTTGCTGTATCGTAAACAATTGGCACTGTATGGATTTTATATTCACTGAACAATTTACTATCCAGTTCTCTTGGGCTAATCCCATCTATACTGAAGCCGCATATTGCACAGGAATATTCAGGTTTTAAAGAAGTGTGAATTTTAACCCGAGGAATTTCCTTTACCTTCTCTGCCCAATAATTTTTCAAATAACGTACCCGATCTTCCTTTCTCTTACTTCCTATCGCATTATGAAAATTTATTGCTTCCCCAATACCCTGCTCAATAGGAAAACTTCGGGTGCCAAGGGTTTCAAATTTTCTGATATCGAAGGATCTAGGATTTGGATTACTAACCAAAGGCCAAATTTTTTCAATTTTTTCTTTTTTGATGTACAGCATCCCGCTTCCAATTGGAGCACTTAAAAACTTATGTAGGGATGTTCCAAAATAATCGCAATGCAAATCCGGAATTTTAAAGTCAAGCAAGCCAAAGGAGTGTGCACCATCACAAATCACCTCAATTCCATATTTATGTGCCATGTCGGATATCTTTCTGACCGGCATAATTTGCCCAACCCAATTCACAATGTGGGTTACATGAATGATTTTCGTTCTAGGCGTTATTGCTTTCTCATAAGCAGCCACTATTTCTTCATCGTTTTCAATGGGGAATGAAAAGCTAAGCTGCTTATAAACTACGCCCTCTCGCAGAGCACGTTGCTTCCAGGCACTCACCATGTTGGGATAATCAAGCAATGCCCCAATAACTTCATCACCCGCCTTTAAATCCAATCCGAAAATAATTGTATTTAACGCTTCCGTAGCATTTCTGTTGATTGCAATCTCTTCCTTTTCACATCCTGCAAGACTTGCAAGGCTTTCACGCAATGGCTCGCGGCCCTGATCAAGTATCCTCCACATAAAATAGGAAGGGCCTTCATTGCTTAATTTGTTATATCGTTCAACTGCTTCTTGCACAACCCGGGGCGCGGGACTTACTCCTCCATTATTAAGATTTATAATATTAGGACTAACTGTATAAGATTGTTGAATAACACTCCAATAATCTTCATTTGAGGCAATTGCTTCAGGACTTAAATTTTTTACCTGACTATTTGCGGATGATATTTCTGCCGCTTGCAATTGATTGAAAATGCTATTGACCGAAAAAGCACCGGCCATTAGCCCCAATTGCTGAATAAATTTTTTGCGCCCAGACATTGAAACTTAAATAGTTAAGACAATCATTCAATTAGAATACAAGATATCTAAAATCCATGACAAATAACTAAACTACCGTTAAAAATACTACCTCCCCTATCAACAAGAATTATTACTCTTGTTTTCGTAGCGATGACAGAATAACATTAAATACATGATTAGCAGAAATGAGCGATCCTTCCTGTTTTTGATCAGTAATCAGCACCGGCTGATATTCAGGCCTGACCCCAGTTCTTCCATGTGATCCCTTAATCAAATTTGCATCCAGTGGTATTACGTCCATCACATATCTGAAACCTGCCTTTTTTCTTAATAATTTATATCCTGCCCTTAGTTTTGAGCTCATAAACATCTCAACAGGATCATATCCGGGTTTTTTGTGAATATCAACGCAGCGTGCATAATCCGGTGCATTGTTATCATCCATCCAAAAATAATAGGTAAACCAACTGTCTTCATCAGCCATTAAAACTAAATCTCCAGAACGCTCATGGTCGATATGGTAAGCTACCTGCTCTTTTTTATCTAGTATAAGCTCCACTCCTGAAACACCTTTCAACAATTCCATTACCTTTACCCTAACTGATGGATCATTGATATACACATGAGCGATCTGATGATCGGCAACTACAAATGCTTTTGATGCCCCAGGGTCCAGTAATTCGAGTCCGCGTTCTATACGGATTTCCAATAAACCATGCTCTCTGAAAAGTCGATTTAAATGTAAAGGATTTTTAACCGGTGATATTCCATATTCAGAAAGCAGGATGATTTCTGCCCCCTTATTTTCATAAAATGTAATTAGTCCTTTAAGTACATCATCTATTTCGTTTAATTCCTTTTGAATCTTAGTAAAATCAGGTCCGAATTTTTGAAGACAATAATCGAGATGCGGCAGATAGATAAGGCTCAGGGTAGGATCATATAGGTCATCTGTAATCATCGATGCATCTGCAATCCATTGAGTCGATTTAATATTAGCCCCCGGACCCCAAAACTGAAATAATGGGAAATCCCCTAATTTCTCCTGCAGCACATCACGCAGGCTTGCCGGATGAGAATAACAATCAGGCATCTTACGACCGTCAGCAAGGTAGTTCGGCCTTGGGGTAATAGCATAATCGGCGGTTGAGTACATATTATACCACCAGAACATTGTTGAACAAGTGAAAGACGGGTCCTCTTTTTTTGCAATTTCCCATATTTTTTCACCGCTCACCAGCTTATTAGACTGCTTCCAGAATTTAACTTCGCAGTCTGTCCGGTCATACCAGCCATTACCCACAATGCCAGTATCTGAAGGCCATTTACCAGTCAGATAGGTGGATTGTGCAGAGGTGGTCAATGCCGGCAGTACAGGTTCTATTCTTGTGAGATGTTTACGGCTTACATAATTGCTCAAAAATGGCATATGTTCTCCGATGACCGAAGTTGAAAGCCCTACAACATCAATTACAACTGTTTTCTTCATCACATCAAATTTATTCAAGTATGTCTTTGACCCATTTCAGCTCCCTGATGATACTTTGATCGATTGGCATCTTTAATGAATCGGGAAGCACTTCCCAGGTATAGGTTTCAACTTCTAAATGATCTGTAAAAAGCTTGCTCTTCTGAATATTCAAAATTTCAACAATATCCAACTGAGTGGATCTTAGCAAACCAAGGTCTTCTGCAAATACAGGGACGTGGAAATGTGCCCGCCATTCTTTCACCATCGGATTTAATGAATCATTTAAAGCCTCCGGAAGATCTCTGTACCGAATTAATGAACTATCAATATTTCTGGCAACTACCTGATGCAGGTAGGTAGATTCATTGTACTTTGAAAAAGCTTCAGCTATACTTACTCTGGAATTTGCATCCTCAGGCATATCCGCTTTTAGCGCTGCACTAATCTGAATCTTTCCTATTCTTATTCCTTTTTTATCGAGCTGTTCCAAAATTTCGGAATGCTGTTCATATCCTATGGCGAAATGACAAACATCATAACATAAACAAATATGCTCTTTAATACATTCTTCAGCCTCTAAATCACTAATCTTCAAACTATCAGTCAAAATTAACTTTGCCATAGGGATCAGCATATTCTCATACCATGCTATAAATTCAGCACCGGTTTCAAGCATCCCATCGGGCTCAGGTTCAATATCTAGGTGCATCCTTATGCCGCTACTTATTTTTAACCTAAACAATTCTTCGGCAACAAGAATAATATTTTTAGTTGCTGTTTTTTTTGCCTCCTCAGACAATTCTTTTGTTGGGAACCAATGCCTATAACTAAGCGGAGAAGTAGAAATTCCTCCTTCCATACCTTCCGGCAGGAGTTCAGCCAGAATCTTAAAAAGCCTGACCGTATATTCAAGTCGTGCTTCGCTTGTCCAGTCGGGAGCATGAACCTGATCCTTCACAATTGCATGATGAAAATCCCCATAAGGGAAGCCATTCATCGTAAAAACATAGGCATCGTTATCATTCAGCCAGGTTTTAAAACCCTGTATTTCATCCGGATGAAGTAATTCGGTACTTGCAGAATTAGATAATCGCAAACCTATACCCATAGCCAGATCTGGGCTAACCTGTTTTTTTATGCCGGGGAAATTATTCTTTATTGCCTCAAAATGATCCTTCCAGCTTTCACCTGAGTGGATATTAGTACAATAACTTAAATGCCCAGACTCAAGTTTCATAGCTTCTTTCTTAATAATTGAGAAGCTTCTTTCAGTATTTCAGGATCTATTTCATGAACTTCAATTCCCTGTCCGATTTTTTCAAGCAGCATAATGGTCAGTTCGCCACCGAGGTGTTCACGAAACTCTTCCAGGCCAAGCAGGATTGGTGAACTATCATCACTTACATCCATCAAGGGATGTACCAGATCAAAACCAAGCTTATTTAACAGATCGATAATTCTTTGGCTTTCTACATCCGACAAATACCCACATAAATTGGAGTAAACCGTATCCAGGGCCATTCCCATTGCTACGGCTTCACCATGAAGCACTTCAAAATCTGAAAGTTGCTCAAGTTTATGAGCACTCCAATGTCCGAAATCCAGCGGACGGGAAGAGCCTGATTCAAATGGATCACGGCCTGCAATATGCTGCATATGGAGTTCGGCACATCTGCAGATTAAATAATTCATCGCCTCGCGATCACGCTCAACCAGAGCAGCAGCATTGTTCTCTATCCAATCAAAAAAATCGGGATCCTTAATGAGCGCAACCTTCACAGCTTCAGAGATTCCGGATCTGTAATCGCGCTCAGAGAGGGTGTTTAAAAAAAGTTCATCGTTAAAAACAGCAATGGGCGGTGCGAAGGTTCCAAGGAAGTTTTTCTTACCAAAATAATTAATGCCATTCTTAACGCCAATACCAGAATCGTTCTGTGATAAAACTGTAGTTGGGATGCGTATATGCCTGATTCCACGATGAGACACAGCGGCAGCATATCCAACAAGATCGAGCACCGAGCCACCACCAATAGCAGCAATATAAGAGTGTCTGTCGATTTTATGTTTATTTACAGCTTCCAATATTTGATCAAAATATTGAGTGTCATTTTTTACAATTTCACCACCGGGAACAATCACTATTTCAGGAACTAATTGTACGGCATGATGAATGCTGAAATAATCCTTCAACAGCTGAACTACCTCAAGACCTACACCCGCATCCACAACAAAAAGAATTTTACGAATAATCCCGGGACCTTTCAAAAAATCATTCAACAGCGTATTCGATTTGTTAAAAAGTCCGGAAGTAAAATATACTTTATACTCAAATTTTACAGTAAATGATTGTTGAAGGTATTTCATAGTATGAATGTGCGCTTGCAGAATAGTTGGCCAGGGCTTCTATTTAAATCTGA
>NZ_JBIILQ010000121.1:0-8241 GCF_044232565.1 Daejeonella sp.
GCTAAAAGTGCGGTGACTACTGGTTTTTGCATAAACAAATATAATATTTGAAATTAATTACATCGCCTGAATCTAATTCTACTATCCAATTTTATTTAAAAGCTGAATCAAAATAAGAATCAATAATTGGTTCTAGAACTCCAAATTGTGAATTAATGGTATAATAATAAATCATTCCCTTAAATCCCTAATTTTTACTGACTTTTGTATCATGACACCTTCAGAAATAAATAAAAAGTGGACAGAGCTACAGGAAAAAATCGCAAAAGATTTTGATTCAGAGCTTCCTGATATGAAAGTAATGTTATTTTTAATAGGTGTACAAGAACTTGGCAAAGGACCATTAAAATTCAGTAAGCGCCAAAAAGAAGAACTCATGCATATTGCCAACTGCCGACTTTTTAGTGAGCTCGGTTTTTATGAACTAGAAGGCGTAGATCAGGATGGTTGGCCACATTGGAAATTGGTCAAAAAAATTCCAGCTTATACCATTTTAGAGCAGGAAATGATCATGAGATCTTTAATGATTACCTATTTTGAGAATCTTTAATATAAATATTAATCAATTTTAATAATGAGAAAATATCTTACAATAATTTTAATTCTAGCCATTACCACGGCTTCTGCAAAACCTAAACACGATTTTGTTCGAATTAAAACCACTATGGGTGAATGCATTATTATGCTCTACAACCAAACCCCAAAGCATCATGATAACTTTTTAAAACTCACCAAAGAAGGCTTTTATAATGGTACCTTATTTCATAGAGTTATTCAAGAATTTATGATTCAGGGTGGTGATCCAAGCTCAAAAAATGCTACACCAGGGCAATCCCTTGGATCTGGCGATTTAGGATATCGCGTAGATGCAGAGTTCAGAGACAGTCTATTTCATAAAAGGGGAGTTTTAGCAGCCGCAAGCGATGGCAATCCAGAAAAAGCTTCTAGCGCAAGCCAATTTTATATTGTTCAAGGTAAAAAATGGACCGATACTAGCCTTGACGAACTTAGAATAAAAAGAATGAATAATCGGGTTATTCCTGAACCTCAACGTAAGGTTTATAAAGAAATTGGAGGCAGCCCCCACCTTGATCAAACATATACAGTATATGGCGAAGTGGTAAAAGGAATAGAAATGGTAGATGCTATTGCCAGTGTCAAAAAATCGGCATCTAATAGACCCCTAGAGGATATAAAAATGGAAGTTAGCATCTTAAAAAAGAAGGAAGTGCGAAAATTAGAAAAACAACTAGGTCTTAAAAACAATACGCTTTAATTAAGATGAAAATAATCTCCTATAATGTAAATGGTATCCGAGCCGCCCTTAGTAAAAATTGGTTGCAGTGGTTAAAAGCTGCCGATCCGGATGTAGTGTGTTTACAGGAAATAAAAGCAACACCTGATCAAATTACAGATTTGGTTTTACTTGAGGAATTGGGCTATGAACACTATTGGAATCCTGCAGAGAAAAAGGGCTACAGTGGCACAGCCATCTTTACTAAGATTAGTCCGAAACACGTTGAGTACAGCTCAGGAATGGATGATTACGACCGTGAGGGTAGAATAATTAGGGCTGATTTTGATGGCGTATCGGTTATAAGTACCTATTTCCCTTCCGGATCAAGCGGTGATGAACGTCAGGCATTTAAATATCGCTTTTTAGACGATTTTCAACAATACTCTGATAAGTTAAAGCTTGAATACCCAAATTTAGTGATATCCGGCGATTACAATATATGCCATAGGCCAATTGATATCCATAATCCTAAATCAAATGCCAATTCATCCGGATTTTTACCTGAAGAAAGAGAATGGATGGATAACTTCATAAAAAGTGGTTATATCGATTCTTTTAGACATTTTAATGCCGAACCACACAATTATACCTGGTGGAGCTATCGTGCGGGTGCAAGAAATAAGAACTTAGGGTGGAGAATTGACTATAATATGGTTTCTGAGAGTCTGCAAGAAAAGCTTAAACGGTCAGCAATCTTACCTGAAGCGAAACATTCGGATCATTGCCCAATATTATTGGAACTCGATTTATAATTAAAATTGCCAAATTTTATCCGGACAAATACAAAAGTCAAGTTTGGTATCAAATTCATTTAAGTCGCTAATTTCGTCTACGGGTTCAAAGAAGGAAATACCAATTTTTTTAACATCCGGTCGGCATTTACTTAAAAATCGATCGTAAAAACCCTTTCCATAACCTGCTCGGTTTCCATGCCTATCAAAGGCTAACAGTGGAACAAAAACTAGATCTATCTGATCTTTTGCAATAAGTTTTCCATGAATGGGCTCAGGAATATCGAATTTATTGAGAGCTAAAATAGTGTAATCGTGATCGTAAAGAACATTCTCCATTTCAAATGTTTCAAAATTGGTACGTGGAATCACAATTTGCAATTGAGGTGCGGCAAATTTAAAGTAATTGAGAATAGAGAACGTATCAATTTCTTTGTACTTTTTAATGGGCAGGAAAATATGAACCGTGTTGTACTCTAACCAATCGATCTGTTTAAATTGATCCAATAATCTATCCATGAGCATCCAATACTTAGATCTCGATAAGCCCTGCCGCTTATTTAAAAAATGTATTCGCAATGAAGCTTTATCCACACTACGAATTTAAAAAAGAATAGAGAAATATAGCAAGCCAAATTTTTAAAAATGAGATAACATTCTAGATTAAAAAAGCTTGTAAAAAAAAGGCCCTCTCATAAAGAAAAGGCCGCATTATCAAATAAACTAAATTATTTTACTCTTTCAATGTAGTCGCCTGTACGAGTGTCTACTCTTACCTTATCTCCTTGATTTACAAAAAGTGGAACACGGATTTCGATACCAGTTTCAACAGTGGCACTTTTCAACGCATTTGTAGAAGTATCCCCTTTAACAGCAGGCTCGGTATACGTAATTTCCAATTCTACGTTTGAAGGCGCTTGGGCCATAATTGGCTCATCACTTTCAAAAGAAACGATTACATTCATACCTTCTTTCAAGAATCTAGCAGCTGATCCGAAAAGAGTCTTTTCAACACTAAATTGCTCAAAAGTTGTATTATCCATGATAACAAAATAATCACCCTCTTCATAAAGATATTGGTAATCACTAGTTTCTACACGGCAAATTTCTACCTGCTCATCAGTGCCCATTCTAGCTTCTACAATTTTTCCGCTACGGATATTACGCAATTTACCAATGTAAAATGCCCCCCCTTTGCCAGGTGTACGGTGAATAATTTCTTCAACAGTTACTAATTCGCCGTTGTAACGTAAAATGTTCCCTGATTTAATTTCTGACGCTTTTGCCATGCTATTATTGGATTATATCGAGCTGCAAAGATACAGGCATTTTGTTAAATTTCCAAAGGAAAACGCTTGATGCAATGGGGGCTTAAAACCCAGAAAGGCTATTTATAATCAGCTAGATTTATCCTGTGTTGGCAAAAACTGTACTCTTGTTCTTGATTAGAGCAAATAATTACTAAGCGATCTGAACACTGGCTAGAGGCTAAGTTTAGGTACCAGTCAAGCCCCTGCTGATCTAAATTTGAGCTTGGCTCATCAAGTAATAATAGTTTTGTATCAGAGCAAAAAGCAAGTGCAAGTTTAACTCTTTGTTTCATCCCCGACGAAAAGTATTTAATAGGCTTAAATTCTGAATTTTTTAATCCAAGAAGTTCAATAAGATTTCGCCTATCAAATCCTTTACGGTATTTCTTAAATCGGAAGTGAAATTCAATGAGTTCGGAAAGTGTAAATTCTTCTATTAGTTCCAAATAAGGCGCAGCCATGCTTTGATGCATAAAAACCTGATCCTGATCAATAAGCATATCTCCCTGAAAATAATTAATATGACCCTCAGAACTTGTTAAGCTTCCGGAAATAAGCTGTAATAATGTCGATTTTCCAGCACCATTAGCACCTAAAATAGCATAACTGTTGCCAATTCTAAACTCATAATTAACGTTTCTGAAAATCCATTCGCGATTAAATCGTCTTCCAATATGCTCTAGCCTAATTTTCATATGGAATTTGAATCGAAAAATTTATTATTAAGAATTACCAAAACCCTTCATAACACCCCTATTTGAATTGCGTATAAAATCAAGAATTTCATCACGTATTTCGGTTGGTTCACGTTCGGTTTCAATAATATCTAGCGACTTACTAATATTTAATTTCTTTAGGAATATGGTTCGATAGATATCTTGAATTTCATTAATCTGATCCGATGTAAATCCCCTACGTCGCAATCCTACGGAATTGATTCCAACATACGACAATGGTTCACGTCCGGCCTTTGTATAAGGTGGAACATCTTTACGAACCAATGAGCCACCTGAAATAATTGAATGGGCTCCAATTGAAACAAATTGATGAACTGCCGAAGTACCACCAATAAAAGCAAAATCTTGAACTTCAATATGCCCAGCCAACTGAACAGAGTTGGCAATAATTACATTGTTTCCAATTACACAATCATGCGCCACATGCACATAGGCCATTAATAAACAGTTATTACCAATTGTAGTAGTGTTTTTATCAAGTGCCGTTCCCCGGTTTAATGTCACGCATTCGCGAATAATGGTATTATCGCCTATCGTAACCGTTGATGGTTCTCCCTTATATTTTAAGTCTTGCGGTGGAGCCGACACAACTGCTCCCGGAAAAATACGACAGTTTTTACCAATACGGGCACCGTCCATAATCGTTACATTCGATCCAATCCATGTACCTTCTCCAATAACAACATCTTTATAAATGGTTACAAATGGTTCAATTACAACATTTTCGGCAATTTTAGCCTGAGGATGTATATACGCTAAAGGTTGGATCATACGTTTTCTTCTGTTTCTTTAACTCTAATTATTTGGGCCATCATTTCTGCTTCAACCACTATTTTCTCGCCAACCATACCTACACCTCTCATCTGACAAATACCTCTACGAATAGGCTCCATCAAATCACAACGGAAAATTATAGTATCGCCAGGAAGAACTTGTGCACGGAATCGAACTTTATCGATTTTTAAAAAATAGGTGAGATAATTGCGCGGATCGGGAACAGTGCTTAGCACTAATATTCCGCCAGTTTGTGCCATAGCTTCAATCTGAATTACTCCAGGTAAAACAGGAGCACCCGGAAAGTGACCTTTGAAAAATTCCTCGTTCATGGTCACATTTTTTACACCAACAACATGTGATTTGGAAAGTTCAAGAATTTTATCAATAAACAAAAAAGGTTGCCTATGAGGCAAAATATTCATGATTTGAACTACATCATAAAGAGGTGTAGAATTAGGATCATAGACCTGAATGTTTTTTTTGGATTTTTCTTTTTTTATCTGTGCCTTAATTTTCTTTGCAAAGGCAACATTAGCTGCATGACCAGGTCTTGCAGCCATGATATGACCCTTTAAAGGTACACCAACAAGAGCCAAATCGCCAATCATATCAAGTAGCTTATGACGAGCGGGTTCATTTTGATGGCGCAATTCAATATTGTTTAAAATTCCCTCTCTGGCAACATCAATATCATCACGATTAAAAAGTATGGCAAGATTCTTTAATTCATCCTTACTAACTTGCTTATCAACTACAACAATTGCATTATTTAAATCACCACCTTTAATCAAATCGTGCTTTAATAACATTTCCAATTCATGAAGAAAACAAAATGTACGGGAAGAGGCAATTTCCTTCTTGAATTCTGCTAAAGTTGTAATGGCAGCATGCTGACTCCCTAATACTGGCGAGTTATAGTCAATCATACAAGTAAAACGATAATCGTCTAATGGCATCGCTACCATTTCTACCTTACGGTCTGGTTCCGAATAGTGTATGTTATGAGGTATGCTATAATATTCTCGGTAAGCATTTTGATCAACAAATCCAGCAGTTTCAAGAGCCTCAACAAACATAATTGAACTACCATCCATAATTGGAATTTCTGGACCATCAAGCTCAATCATTACATTATCTACCTCAGTTCCTACTAAACTTGCCAATACATGCTCCACTGTATGAACACTAGCACCATTTTGAGTTATAGTAGTACCTCTTGATGTATCAGTT
Organism: Daejeonella sp.; assembly: GCF_044232565.1. Classification (GTDB taxonomy): domain Bacteria; phylum Bacteroidota; class Bacteroidia; order Sphingobacteriales; family Sphingobacteriaceae; genus Daejeonella. The sequence goes on from NZ_JBIILQ010000121.1 coordinate 6,083, forward strand.
ACATTATCAACATCTGCATCAATAATTGGTGAGCCTGGAAGATCAATACGCTTAAACTTATACCCATGGTTCTCAGGAGCGGGTTTAAAGGTCATCTTGGCCGCCTTGCCTGTATGTAAGCCAACACCGTTTACGGATATTTCAGATTTAATTGTTCTTTGTTTTACATTCATAGTATTGATTTGTTCAGATGCTGAAATTGATCACAACAAACGACTTTTTATTATGTTTTCAAGTTCCTCGATTCTTTTTTCAAGATCAGGTAAACGTCTTGTGACTACTTGTACTTTTAAGGATTCACGCAAAGATGTCAAAGGCAAGCCATTCCAGCTTTGATTTTCTTCTTTTATGGTATTATTTACCCCTGATTTTGCACCAATATTGCTGCCGTTAGCAATACTGATATGACCCACAATACCAACCTGGCCACCAATAATACAGTTTTCTCCAATCTTGGTACTGCCAGATATTCCAGTTTGAGCGGCAATTACAGTGTTTGCTCCAATTTCAACATTATGCGCAATTTGTATCAGATTATCTAATTTAACACCCTTTCGGAGTATGGTTGATCCCATTGTGGCTCTATCAATAGTAGTATTTGCTCCAATTTCAACATTGTCCTCAATAACCACATTTCCAATTTGACTTACCTTCTTATAAGAACCTTCAGGGCCCTTAACAAAACCGAAACCATCACCACCGATAATAGCTCCGGAGTGTATGATTACATGATCGCCAATAGTACAATTAAAATAAACCTTGACTCCAGCATATAGAGTAACGTTTTTACCAATTACAACGTTATCTGCAAGATAGGTATTGGGGTAGATTTTACTACCATCACCAACGATAACATTCGGTCCGATATATGCTAAAGCCCCAATAAAAACGTCTTTTCCGATTTTTGCAGTCGGATGAATAAAACTTGGTGTCTCAACACCACTTTTCTTGGATTTTATTAATTCATCATACTTTTCTAAAAGTACTGAAAAGGCACTATAAGCATTCTTTACCTTAATTATGGTGGCTTTTATAGGATGAGCGGGTACAAAATCATCATTTACAATAATGACAGAAGCTCCCGAATTATAAACAAACTGTTCATATTTAGAATTTGCAAGGAAGGATAAAGAACCCTCACTTGCCTCTTCAATTTTAGAAAGTTGATTTACTATAACTTCAGGATTACCTTCTACAGTCCCCTCAAGTAATATTCCAATCTGATGTGCAGTTAATTGCATGCTGCAAATTTATATGTAATAAGTTAACGAACAAATTTTGAGTATAATAGCTTGGCTATTAATTAACATTTTTTAACTCTTTAAGGTAACAAAGTATGTATTTCTGAACCGTTCTAGCTAAAGCCTCTAAGTTTGAATTATCTGAAGCCTTTGCTATATCTTGAATGGAACCATCTTTCATTAATATTTTAATACTTCCATCGCCCACACTATAAGCTTTATTTTTAATGGTATCAGTAAATACGAAATATGAGGTGTCATCGTCAGAAATTTCGTATTCATCTGTTACTTTTTCTGCCAAATCGTTAATTCTTTCTATCGATGGAGGTTCATTAGTAATTTCAACCTGGTATAAATTTCTACTTATCAAGTGAGAGCAAAGCGTTGAAAGAATAAGGTCTTCATCATTTACCCACACTTTTATGGAGGTAAATATATCATTATCATCAAGCTTTGTAAAACGCTCAATATTTAGAGGGTTATTTTTAAAATCTTGCATGCTAATCGAATTCTTCAGAAAATATGAAAAACAAGGACTAGCAAAGAGATTTCTGCCTTCTTGTGATAATTCCTTTGCTCTCTCTAATATTTTTACCAGCATTTGCTCAGCAGCAATAACCGTTTTATGCAAATAAACTTGCCAATACATTAATCGTCGGGCAATTAAGAATTTCTCAATCGAATAAATGCCTTTTTCCTCTATAACCAATTGGTCGTCAACAACATCTAGCATTTTAATAATTCGGTCGAAACTAATCACACCTTCAGATACTCCAGTAAAAAAGCTATCTCTATTCAAATAATCCATTCGATCGAGGTCTAATTGTCCGGATACCAATTGGTGTAGAAATTTTTTATGATAACGATTATTAAAAATTTCTAGAGCCAATTCAAGCTTTCCGCCAAACTCACGATTTA
>NZ_JBIILQ010000122.1:0-8196 GCF_044232565.1 Daejeonella sp.
TTACTCTCTGTATCGTTTCATCCAAATTATAAGCTTTCCCGTCTGGATAAACATCAATCAATTTCAAGGTAAAATCAGTGTCCTTTGCATCAGATGAAACATAGAGAATAGATTCAATAAAACCACTAATTTCAACATCTTCTGTTAATGGAGGAGTGGAATACACCAATATATCTTCTCTTAATTCCATCGCTTGCTGGTCAAAAGAACCGCCTTGTATGGCATTTCCTATACAACAAACATTCCCACCAAATGAAGGAACCGGATTCAATGGATCATAAACAAATTCATCTGGTTGATCAGTTTTATTGGGCGACAAAACCAGGCTACCATTTCCATTTCTTGTATTTGCTTTACCAGCACTATTTAAATAGTAAGTGGTGGCCATTGCTTCAGTTGGAGGCCAGGTTTCACTTTGCTGCCATTTATTAGAGCCCATTGTATAATATTGAACTCTGGGCATTTTACTTTTTATTCCATTTTCTTCAGACTTTAACCAGTAATCAAACCAGCCATAGGTCATTGCATCATAATCAAGTCTGGCATCTCCCACACTTCTTTCTCCAACAATGGTGTTTTCTGTAGCTCTCTTGAAAGAACAATGCAATGTGGGTGCAATAACGAGGTATTGGTTATCTGCCGCTTTTGGAAATTTTGATTTATCTCTTAAAAGATTAAATAGAGCTATGTTTGGCGTTGATGCTACATCATACCAGGAAACGAACCAATAGGATGGTTTATTAAATGGCATATTATCATGGAAAAGGCCTCCCTTATACCATTTAGGATCATTAGGTTTTCTGCGAATCATATCCTCATAAACGCCAATTGGTCCACCTACATTTTTAATGATATCTTGAACTGGCAGGTGTTTAAGAGCAGTTCCCCAATCTACTTTAGGGCTTTCTGGGGCTAAATCAAAATTTCTTGATACTCTGATTAATTCTTCTTGCGTAATATCTGCAGGAAACATTGGCCTAACACGATCATTTTGAACGCTATAAAGCCATGAAGTAAATAACATTTGCTGAGCACCGCCTCTAAACCAGTTTCCTTGTTCGTACAAATTGCCAATTCTTCCTACCCCTGCACCAAAACCCTGGGGAATAAGTGCAACATGCGCAGGGTGATCCAAAGATGCGACCGCCATTTGCCATTCTGCAGTGGAAGAACAACCTATGGTACCTATTTTTTTATTAGACCATTCCTGAGAAGAAATCCATGTGAATGCATCATATCCATCTGTAGTCGGGGTACCCAATATATCCCAAACACCTTCTGAAAAAAAGCGTCCTCTTTCATTTTGTACCACATAAACATAGCCTTTTTGTACCGCATCATAAGCTGCTTCATATTGCCTGATCATTTCCTTTCCATCAACCCATTGATTGAAATTATAAGGAGTTTTTGAGAATATAACCGGATATTTACCTGGATTTTTAGGTCTGTAAATATCTGTTGCCAGTCTGATACCATCCCTCATAGGCATCATCACTTTATGATCAACAATGGAAATCTCCTTTAATTTTTCTAAGGTGATTGTCGCAGTTTGCCCAAATAAAACTAGGGGTAGTAAAAAAAGAAATAATAAACTTTTTTTCATGTTTTCGGTTTTTGTATGTCGTAAAAGAAAGTAGACAGTTTTTTGCAGAGCGTTTCTTTGTTTAAATGTAAGATTTTTTCTATTCAAAATAGTTTTTAACGCCTGAAAGTGATTTATTTTAACAGAGTCATTTCAACTTTTACGAATACCCCTATTCGCGACCTTTATAGGGGCGTTTAAGGCTTTTAAATAACATGTAAACTTGTTTTAGATTGATATACTATCTTTTTATTTTAAAACCATTTCCTGTATTTTCCCAATATAGATTTTGTGAAATTGAGAATTCCCAAATATCCCAAGTAGCAACATGGTTTGGAATAAGGTCAAAATCACCATCATCATCAATATCATAAATTCTCAATTCATAAAAATTGGGGAAAGTGCCGCGAACTTGGCTATTTCTTGGAAAAATAGAGTTATAGGTATCAAATTTTTCTTTAGTGACATCTCTAAACATCCTATTCCCAAGATTTTCGCAAAGTTGTATAATATATCCACCATAATTAGGTGTGCTTACTGTTAAAATATCTATATCGCCATCCTTATCAAAATCAACAAATGAGAAGCCTAGTGGGCTAACATTTATATTATTCGCAATGCCAAGTCCCTGTAGGTATTCTAAAGGTAAATCTGAGAACCTGTTTTCAAAATCAAAAGTTCCAGATCCATTACCCCAATAAACTCTTGTCGAAATGTGGTTATACTCCCAAGTTGGGACTATTTGATTGTGAGTATAAGATGCTAAAATATCTAAATTTCCATCACCATCTACATCAAACAACTCTACCGTAGAGGCAGCATAATTCTTCCTTTTCCCATTAGGTTGTACAGGAAGAATTTTATCTAACCCTTTGAATTGGGAAAAGCTATCTGTTTTCAGAAAATTATTAGAACCATCATTAAGATATAAAATTGGCATTGAACCCAAATCTTCATTATTAGGATTCGTATAAGCTGATCTCCAGACTAAAATATCTAAATCCCCATCCTTATCAACATCTCCAAGGCTTTGCCCATGAATTGAAACAGGCTCACCGATTTGCTTGTAAGTTATATCCCCCTTATTATTGATTGTGGCTAGTTGAAATGACGTTGGGCTACCATAAGTGCCATTCACTAACATATGATCTTCTTCTGCAGAGAATAAAACCTCGAAAACTCCATCATTATTTAAGTCAATTGTTTTTAAACGCGGCATAAATTTTCTATTCGCATCAACCACCTTCAATTTGGGTGCTGCGCCCAAAAAATCATCTACCAATAATATTTTCCCGAAATTTGAAGCAAAAGGGGCATCCTTGAAATTCGTTAAAAATGCCATCATATCTAATTTCCCGTCCAAATTATAGTCCAAATAGCATTTAGAGGGATCCCAAAATCGGTAATCTGCGCTGATTGGTGAAATTTCATTAATTTGAAACTTATATTTTGATGCTTTCTCAACCGTAATATAAAAACCCGGGAAAATCTGATTCGCAAAACTACTGCTCGTTGTTGAATTAATTCCTGAATACTTGGGACTTTTGTTTACAATATTTGATGGAATACTAGTTGTTGGTGGAACTATCGAGGGTTTTTCCATTTTACTGCAAGCAGCAAAAATAAACCCAATGAATATTGTTAAAAATACCCTCCTCAAAATGTGTAGTTTTTGTTTGTAAGCTAAATGCAAAATTTTGTATTTTTTCATAGTTCTAATTATCCAAGGAGTTTAGTAACACTAATCTATAGTTTGGTAAATGATGAGGAGTATTCAAACTACTCATAAAATCCCTAACCCATCTTGTTAATATTTCCTTCTAAAAACCCCGCCTGCATCTTGCTCCCATCTAACATTTACTGATCGGTTTGAACTTACAATATCAACCTTCCCGTTATTATCAATGTCAGAAATAAAAATATGCTTTACGTGAATGAAGCCGTTTTGTGCAGTAATATTAGTGTTGGTTGAAATATATTTGGAACTTTGATTAGCGAATGAACCGCCTTTGTCAGTCGAACCATAAAAATCTACCGCCCATCCATTCGGATCAATACTAAACAAAATGACTTCTAAAGTGCCATCTCCATTTACATCATAAGCATCAATATCATAAACCCCAATATTGGGAATTGAAATATTAGTAACATTTGAAAGATTAAAAGTCTTTCCATCTCCCCAAAATATCCTAAGTTGATTTGCATTACCTGCCTGATTTCTGTTATTTAAAACAAGATCCAAGTAACCATCTTTATTGATATCTATTAGCTCGCTGGCGTCTACCAGTGAGATGCCGCTAATCCCTGAGATTTCAGTAGTGGTGAAGTTCCCCGATCCATCATTTAATAATAGTTTGTTCTTAACTCCATTATGCATTAGATGAAAGTTAAAAACTAGTACATCTAGATCACCATCTTTGTCAATATCACCAGAACAACCCGAAACCCAAAATCCACTCAGTCCACTAATTTCTTTAACATTAGTTAAATTACTTCCCATATTCAGGAGTAGTTTATTGGTGGTCATATCCGGCATACAGTTGCAAGTATTCGGTGGGTCATAGGCTTCAACAGAAAAAATATCTGGTTTTTTATCCCCATTGAAATCACCCACTAAGGTTTTATTTCCACGCATAGTGGATGGACCAGCCCAGGAACTTTTTATAAAGGCCTTGCCATTGTTTAAGTATAAAACGGGTGGAGGAACGTTACCGGGTATGTTGATGTCGTAGTTTTTAAAAGAAAAAATATCTTCATCTCCATCCATATCAATATCTAATTGGCTACTTGATGTAATATCAGTAGGGTCAAGATTTTTTGGAGTAAGATTTCCAGTTGATTCAAATAGGGTATTGGGATCAATCCAGTTCTGGTAATTTGATAAAATATAAGAAGGTTGTAGATAATCTCTAAGTGTTACTATAGAAGTTGTGGGCGTAATGGGAGTGGTAGTTTGTGGCTTTTTGGAACAGGAGATAATAAGAATCAATGCCGGTAAAAGAATCGTTAATCTCTTTGGATAGGTGTTCATGTTGGGGTAAATAATACTGCTGAACAAAATAAACAGTTTCATAATAGAGTGAAGAATAAATAATGTGACATTGTGTGATAAGCGGGAAGTCACATAAGTTATTCATACTCATCCAAGATTTTGAATAGTGCCCTATCCCAAATTAAGTTGAATTAAAGGTATTGGTTAATCTTCCCTATAATTTTGCCATGGATTACTTAGACAAAATGTTTAATTTCAAATGTAAAAAAATGAAAAATCAGCCCTCTGCAATAAATAACATCATGAAACCACTAAAAACCTATTTGATACTGATCTTAATTAGTACCATACTGTTTATGTACTTAGGCATGTATAATGAGATATTAATCCACTACAAGCACAATCAATTATCAGACCTAATTGGCTTTCGTGTCCGTCATTTGAACCATAATTTTTATACAGGATTTTTTATTTTGAGTATCACAATACTTACAGCAGCTTACCTAATTATAGAAGCTTTACTTTTTTTCAAGAGGAGAATGAATAATGATAAGCAGAGGTAAAATTTCTATTTCTAGAATGTTATGCACTGTAATATGCGTGACGTCACTCAATTAACATGAATATTAATAGCAGAAATGGGTAGAACAACTTATATCCATAACTTTGCTTGTCTATCATGAAAAAAATTTTAATTCTAATCTTTCTATCTTCTTTATTTGCTTGTAAAAAATCTGAACAAGCAACAGGCACAGCACCAATTACAACACCTGCGCCAATAGATCCCCTAGCCTCCTTTCAAGGATATAAAGTACACCCACAAGCTAAATTATTGGGTACATATTATTGGGAAAATACAGAAGTATTAATGGATTTAATGGTTGTAGCTTATCAAACTCCCTACGGGACTAGAAACCGATATAATACTTTTTTAATCCAAATGGCTTGCGGCGATTTTAATAATGATGGATGGATTGATATTTTTAATCCCGGCGCAAGCTACAATGGTATTCAAGGGAGTATGACCTTTCTGATTTGGAATCCCACTAAAAAGATATTTGAAGAGCAAAATTTATTAAAAGACCAAACCATAAAAAGTTTTGATGGTAATAAATCAAAAACTATTCCGGTGTATCTAAATAATGATGACTATGTTGATATGGTATTATTGACACTTGAAGATGAAGGAAATTATTTTTATAGTCCCAAAAAAGTGAAAGTTTTGATAAGTGATGGACAAGGGAAATATGATATAGCAGAACTTTCACATATGAATCCTGAAATATCTGCCGAGGGCGCAGATATTGGAGATTTGAATGGAGATAAAATACCAGACCTTGTTTTATCATCTGGAAGTTGGTTTAAAATATTATGGGGTAAAAATTCTCCTCCTTTTTTTCAAACAGACTCAACTCCATTTTTCTCCTTTCCCATAGTAAATTTAATTGGTGGTACAATCGTGAGATTTACAAATAATAATGGATTTGGAGAAATCTGCACGACTTGTATTGAAAACGGTGTAAACGATGTTTCGATATTTGATATAAACAAGGACGGTTGGAATGATTTAATTCTTCAACAAACCGAAAGTAATGATCCAAACTATATAGGCAGCACCAAAATATTATTAAATAAAGGTGGTGGGAAATTTAACAACTCAAGTGTTATTAGATTACCAAAGGTTGACCCCAATCTAAAACTAATTAGTCAAGAAGATTATCAATTTGATGACTTAAATGAAGATGGGAATATTGATATCATAGCCCTTAATCAAACTGAATATAAAACTTGGAACATAGTTGTTTACTTACAAAATGCATCTGGTAGTTTTGAGATTAAAACGGATTGGTTTCAATATTCGATTAATAATCCACGTAAAGGATTCTGGAAGTCAAATTTGATTTATAGAGATTTTAACAATGACGGGCTGAAAGACATTACTTATCTAGATGCTGCAGACAATGGAGAAACAAAATTTAAATCAGTTTTTATTCGAAAAGGAAATCAATTTATTGAAGAGGATATCTATAAATATGATCCTTACGCCAAATCAGTAATGTCAAAAATTAATTACTAAATTATCAAAATAACAATTCCTGCTACCATTCCAGCTACCGCTAAATCAAAAAACCCCTCAATACGTATGTAAAGAGGGGTTTTTGATTATTGGTTAAAAATTAAAATTCAACATAAGTAAATGAGCTAAAATAAGCCCTGAAGCTAGAGTTTTTAGTGCTATAGATAAGATTAGCCTAACATCTGCAATAGTGCCTGTGAGACCTCCTCTGGAGAGCTGATAAGAGCCCAGCACCCTGTTTGCTCTGTTTAAATAAAGTACCACAAATTGTTCTTGTAAGCATATCGTATCTTGAGGAAATAATGTAGCAAGTATATCGAATGCCTCTCTTGAGGTGTTAATTGTTTTAGAACTAGTTAAACCTGGTTTATAGCTCCCCTGTATTTCTGAAAGTGTTTCTTTTGTCATGGTTGTAAAATAAAACACCCAGTGCTGGTGGGCACTGGGCAGTGAATAAAGAGTTATTTTACAATGGACGCTATAATTAAAATAGTATCTTTTTGATTTAAACTAAATAATTATTCAATAAAAAATTCATGTTTTTTCTGTTATTAATTCAATTGTAAAATTCTTTTTTTACTTTAAAGTATATTTTTAAAAAAATAATCTCCTGATAAAGTATTTATACTTATTTGTTTTAAAATACTTCAATTTTTCTGTATTTCTGCCTTAAGAAATTAAAATATTATAAAATTATATGTATCCTTGTTAGGTTTACTATATAAATAAAATCTTTCCAGAAGTTTAAGGTAACAAATTGAAATCTATGAAAACTAAAATAAGTCTTTTAGTTCCAATTACCCTCTTATTATTGTGTTCTAAACTGTATGCCCAGGTCGGCATTGGCACCAACACTCCAGCAGCTTCAGCAGCATTGGAAGTTAGCTCTAGCACCAATAATAAAGGAATATTGATTCCCAGAATCACTGCCACTCAGAAGGATGCCATTAGCAATCCTGCCGCAGGTTTAATGATTTATCAAACCTCTGCTCCTGCAGGGTTTTATTATTATTCTGGAAATTCATGGATATTATTGGTTAGCCAAACTGATTTAGACTTAAAAGTTGCTAAAGTTAGCGGTAAGGACTTATCAAGTAATGATTACACCTCAGTTGAGAGAACAAAACTGGCGGCTATAACAGGCACTAACACAGGAGATCAAACCACGATTACGGGTAATGCTGGTACAGCAACAAAACTGGCAGCCTCAAAAAATATCAATGGAGTGGCATTTGATGGAAGTACAGATATTACGATTTACGCAGCAGCTGCAGCAGAACAGTTAACGGGTACCGCCTTAAAATCAACAGTTACAGGTTCCAGTTTAACAAGTGTGGGAACATTAGCAAACTTAACGGTAACAGCTCCAATAGCAGGAAGTATAACAGGAAGTTCAGGTTCTACCACAGGTAATGCTGCTACAGCCACAAAATTAGCTGCAACTAAAAATATAAACGGAGAAGCATTTGATGGTAGTGCAGATATAACAGTACAAGCAGATGCTGGTACCTTAACAGGCACCGCCCTAAAGTCAACGGTAACAGG
>NZ_JBIILQ010000123.1:0-7983 GCF_044232565.1 Daejeonella sp.
GAGTTTTAGTAATTGGAGACAATTCTGCAGCAATAGCAGCAGCTATTCAATCTGCTCGTTCCGGTGTAAAAACCATGTATTTACCTCAGTCAAGATCATTTACGCCAGTTTTTTCTGAAAAAGATCTTAGCCATATTAAACGCATAAAAAATTATTATTCCCTCAAAGAAAGAAGAAGATCAAAAAGTGCTGATTCCATTATTGCCCTTCCGCTTGAGCTACATCAAGCACCTGATTTAATAAAAAGCATTAGCGATACGGTTAAAAATTTAACAATAAACCTAAATAATGTTGTAGATGAAATTAAAAAAGATGGGAAAGAGTGGGAAATACGCTTAAAAGGTGGTCAAAAAATAAAGGCACAGGTAGTGATAGATGCAAGCGAGAGTCTTGCAATCGCATCCATGCTTAAGATTGATCTTAAAAAAACCATTAGTAGCCCAATTAACAGTCCCAATATTTTTGAAAATAAACTTTTTAGAAGCACCGTTGCATTGGGAATTATGCCAGATGGCGCATCTATTACTATTCCAATGGGTGCATTAATGGTACAAGAGCAGGAAAATTTCATCATCATTCCCAAGCAAATTGGCCAAGTAAAGCTTGTAAATATGTCGGCGGGACAAGCAGCAGGGACCATTGCGGCTTACTGTGCATTCTTTAAAACCACCACTAAATTAATTAATCCCCGTGTGGTGCAAGGCGAACTTTTAGCATTTGATGCTGTTTTAATACCCTTTGAGGATATCGATCAAAAAGATGTCAGTTTTCTTGCTTTTCAACACCTCGGACTTAGCAGTATGATTAAGCCAAGATTAAACGATGGGAAATTCTATTTTGATACTGCGGGGCTAGTGAAATCAGAAGATATAAAATCGTCAATGAGAGAATATTACACAAGAAGTCAGCTTTGGTTTGCCGACAATAAAAAAGATACCTTGAGCATTAAGGATGTTATTGAACTTATAAAATTCAATGCCAATCGCGGGGAAGAACTCAAGCAAGAAATCGCCGAAAGTTGGAAAAAAAGTTTTAAACTAAGCTCCCCCTTTGAACCGGAAAGAAATATTACTAGAAGAGAATTTGGGATTCTTGTAGATAAGTACTTACAACCATTTAATATTAGAATTGACTCCTTAGGTAATTTGCTTCGTTGATAGTTTGAAAACTAATTGTCAAATTCTAGCAAATAAAATGAGAAATATTAACTTGCAATAAAAATCCACAGAACATGCGTAAAATTACCTTCTTTCTTATCAGTCTTTTACTGATAAACACAGCATTTGCACAAATATCTCCAAAAGACCATTTCGGATTTACAATTGGAGATGATTATAAACTTGCTAATTTTACTCAAACAGAGGCATATTTTAAAAAATTAGCAGCTAGCTCTGATCGCGTAAAGTTCTTGAGTATTGGCAAAACAGAAGAGGGCCGTGACCAACCAATGTTAATCATTTCCTCTCCAGAAAATTTAAAGAAACTCGATTATTTCAAGGAGATATCACAAAAATTAGCTCGTGTTGAAGGTTTAAGCGAAGAGGAAGCTAGAGCTTTAGCAGAAAAAGGGAAAGTTATTGTTTGGATTGACGGGGGACTCCATTCAACAGAGACTTTAGGTATTCACCAACTTGTTGAAACTGCTTGGAACTTGGCTAGTCGCAAGGATGCGGAGACTACAAAAATACTCGAAAACACAATTATTTTAATGACGCATGCCAATCCTGATGGACATGAATTGGTTAGCGATTGGTATATGCGTGAAAAAATACCTGAGAAGCGTTCATTAGAAGATTTACCACGATTATATGAAAAATATGCTGGGCACGATAATAACCGCGATTTTTTCATGATGAATTTGAAGGAAACGCAAAATATAAGCAATCAGCTATTCTTAGAATGGCTGCCACAAATTATGTACAATCATCACCAAAGAGGCCCTGAAGGCTCTGTAGTGGCCGGAGCTCCTTATCGAGATCCCTTTAATTATGTATTTGATCCTATTTTAATGACAAGCTTGGATGCATTGGGTGCTGCCATGAATAGCCGATTAAACACCGAGAATAAACCTGGATATACCCAAAAAAATGGTTCTGTTTTTTCAACTTGGTATAATGGGGGATTGAGAACAATTACATATTTTCATAACATTATTGGATTGTTAACCGAAACCATTGGCGGACCAACGCCATCTGAAATTAGTTTGGTACCCAATAGGTTGATTCCTAATGCTGGAACAACTTTTCCTGTAACACCGCAAAAATGGCATTTCAGACAATCCATAGATTACTCCATATCCATGAATTATGCGGTATTAAACTATGCACAAAGACATCGCGATGAATTGCTTTATAATATTTACCTGATGGGTAAAAATTCGGTTGAAAAGGGCAATACAGATACTTGGGGTTTATCACCAAATAAGATTGAGGCCATTAAAGATGCACATCAAAAAGATTTGGGTGGAGCTAGAGCCTCTGGAAGGAATACGATTCCAACAAAATACTTTGATCAGGTAATGAAGGATCCTGCTAAGAGAGATGCTAGGGGCTATATCATTCCTGCAGGTCAGGCAGATTTTCCAACAGCAATAAAATTTGTAAATGCCTTAATACGTTCTGGCATTCTCATTCATAAAGCCAATGAAGATTTTGTTATCAACGATAAAAAGTATTTAAAAGGTTCCTTTATCGTGAAAACGAATCAGGCGTTCAGGCCTCACGTTTTGGATATGTTTGAACCACAAGATCATCCCAACGACTTTCAATACGAAGGGGGTCCGCCAATTGCACCATACGATGCAGCAGGATGGACATTAGCCTATTTAATGAATGTTGAATTCGATCGCTTTCAAGATGATTTTAACGGTCCCTTTCAACGTATCCCTTATGGTGAACTTCAAAAAGTTGAAGCAAAACCTATTATTTTAGCTAAGGGATATTTAATAAATGCGGAATCAAATAATGCTTTTATAGCCGTTAATGAGCTGTTAAAAGCAAAAGAAAATGTTTTTAGAATCCGTTCAGGTGCCGACCAAGGCGATTTTTTCATTCCTTCTAATGCAAAAGTTCAGAAAATAATTCAAGGATTGGTTTCTAATTCGGGATTAGAACTTAGAAGTACATCAGCAATTCCTTCAAACATCAGCAAGATTTCCGAGCTAAGAATTGCTTTGTGGGATACTTATGGCGGCTCAATGGCCTCTGGTTGGGTACGTTTCTTGATGGAGCAATATCACTTTAATGCCAAAATAATCTACCCTCAAGATATTGATGCGGGCAATTTAAACTCTAAATACGATGCGATCATTTTTGTATCGGGCGCTATCCCTCCAGTTTCTACTAGAAGTACAAGCAATAGAAGCAATGAGCCTAAGCCAGAATCCATCCCAGCTGAATTTAGAGCTCAGTTAGGAATAATTAGTCAGGAGAAATCAATACCTGAAATCAAAAAATTTATGGAGCAAGGTGGAAAAGTAATAAGTATTGGCAGCAGCACAAACTTAGCTTATCATTTAGACTTACCGATTAGGAATGCGCTAGTTGAGATGGGTAAAGATGGTCAAGAAAATAGATTAGCAGCTGAAAAATACTATGTTCCAGGTAGTGTTTTAAGTGTTAGTGTTGACAATTCATTGGCATCGGCATGGGGTATGCAAAAGACTGCAGATGTATATTTTAATAATAGCCCCGTGTTTAAAATTGCTACCGCCGACTTATTAAAAGGAGATATCAAACCCATTTTATGGTTTTCAAGTTCAATGCCGCTACGCTCTGGCTGGGCTTGGGGTCAAGCTTATTTGCGAGATGGAATTACTGCTTTTGAGGCTAATGTTGGGAAAGGGAAGCTTTATGCTTTCGGACCGGAAATTACATTCAGGGCGCAAACGCATGGAACATTTAAATTACTTTTTAACCAATTATATGAAGTTTCTGGAAAATAGATAAGCTTAAAATGTCGAGCAACTAGAATAGATCTGTATAAATTAATTTATTTCTGTAATTTAATCAGCTGAAAACAAGCGATTAACTCCATGAATAAATTCACAAAAACCATCACTTTAATGATGGGTCTATTTCTCCTTAACAGAGAAACAAAGGCGCAGGATTATAGTAATCATGCGCAGCTATCCCAAAGGATAAATGTGCTTTCTAAATCGTACCCCTCATTGGTAAAAGTTAAATCATTAACCAAAACTTTTGGCGGTAAAGACATATGGATGCTGACTATTGGTGCTGGCCAAACCGAACAAAAACCAGCCACTGCCGTATTTGGTGGCGTTGAAGGGTCACATCTTCTTGGAACAGAACTGGCTATTGGATTCGCAGAAAAGTTATTAAATGCCTCATCTCAAGACAGTGTAAAAGCTATTTTAACAAAAAATACCTTTTATGTTTTTCCCAATATGAGCCCCGATGCCACTGAGCAATATTTCTCAGCCCTACGTTATGCTCGCAGCGCCAATGCTCGCCCTACAGATGACGACCGAGATGGTAAAATAAACGAAGATTCTTTCGAAGATCTTAATAAAGATGGAAAAATTAACTGGATCCGCGTAGAAGATCCCACAGGAAAATATAGATTAAATCCTGAAGACCCACGCTCCATGATTCTCGCCGATCCTACCAAAGGGGAAATTGGTAAATATCAAGTTTATTCGGAAGGTATAGATAACGACAAAGACGGTAGTTTTAATGAAGATGGTGAAGGTGGAGTTCATTTTAATAAAAATATGAGCTATGCCTATCCAAATTTTATTCCAGGTTCTGGAGAGCACATGGTGTCAGAAAATGAGAATAGGGCGCTTTTAGATCATATATTTGAGCAATTTAATATCCACACAGTAATTACTTTTGGCCCTTACAATAACTTGTCAAGTCCCGTAGCATTTAATGCACAATCGGTTTCAAAAAGGGTAATTAGTGGTTATTACGAAGCTGATGCCAAAACCAATGCCCATATTTCTGAGCTTTACAATAAAATAACTGGCTTAAAGGATGCACCTAAAACTAGCTCTACTGGTGGTGATTTTGCCAATTGGGCATATTTTCACTATGGTAGAAATAGCTTCAGCACACCAGGTTGGTGGGTACCAAAGGCGAAAGCAGACACTGCAAAAAAAGAAAAGGACTTTAAGATTGAGGATCAAGTTGCCAATTATTTAAGATGGGCGCAAAGTGAGAAAATAGAAAACAACTTTGTAAGCTGGAGAAAAATTGATCACCCCGACTTCCCCGGTAAAAATGTAGAATTGGGTGGAATAGATCCTTTTGTACTGCTAAACCCTCCATTTAGAATGGTTGAAGGGTTGGTAAAGAAGCATTATGATTTCATTTTTAGTTTGAGTAAAAAATCACCTGCTATTGACATTATCAATGTGCAAAAGGAAGCATTGGGAGATGGAATTACAAGAATTACTGCCACCATCATTAATAATGGCTTAATGGCCACACAAACGAAAGTTGGTGAACGCAGTTACTGGGTAAAAAAAATCAGTGTAAAACTAACTCATACAGGAAACCAAAAAATTATCAGTGGCCGTAAAAATCAAGTTTTAGATGCCATTGAGGGTCAAGGTAACAGAACACTAAGCTGGTTAATTAAGGGATCAGGAAAATTAAGCATCGATGCTGGAAGTCCGACGAGCGGTTCAAAAACCATTGAATTATCCCTTTAATATTTATTGATTTTTCACCTCCAATTAAGAGAGAATATGAAACTTAACATAAAAAAAATATTTCTTACGCTTCCCGCAATGGCTATGGCCATTTCATTGTTTGCACAGCAACCCGAGCAGATATTAAAAGCATCTGGCAGTCCCGCGAACCCCAAAGTACCCATGAGTTGGAACCGTTATTATGATTATGCAGCCATTACCGAGGTTTGCAAGAAATTAGCCAAAGCCCACCCAGACCTAGTAAAATTAGAATCGATGGGAAAATCCTATTTAGGAAAAGAGATGTGGGTAATGACTATTTCCGACTTTAAAACAGGTAATTCTTCCCAAAAACCGGCGATGTATATTGATGGTAATATTCACTCCAATGAAATTCAAGGAAGTGAATTTGCGTTGTACACTGCTTGGTACCTTGCCGAGTCTTTTGCTGACACTAAACACATTCAAGAGCTTTTAGCAGATAAGACTTTTTATATCGCTCCAACAATCAATCCGGATGCACGTGATAATTTTTTCCATGCTGCAAATAATGCCAATTCGCCTCGATCAGGAATGATTCCGGTTGATAATGACCGGGATGGTGCAACAAATGAAGATGGCTTTGACGACTTAGATGGAGATGGGCATATTGTGTTCATGCGCAGGAAAAACCCGAATGGACGACTTAGAATTGATCAGGATGATCCTAGAAGAATGGTCAGCGTGGGTGTTGACCAGCAAGGAGATTATGAATTATTGGGTTATGAAGGAATTGATAATGATGGCGATGGTGATGTAAATGAAGATGGTGAAGGTTTTTATGATCCGAACCGCGATTGGGCATGGAATTGGCAACCAAATTATATTCAAAGTGGCGCTTATAAATATCCATTTTCATTACCTGAAAACCGCTCCATTGCAGATTTTGTAATGAAACATCCAAATATTGCTGCAGGGCAATCATACCATAATAATGGGGGTATGATTTTACGAGGACCAGGTGCACTTGAAGATCTTGATACCTATAATGCTCAAGATGTTCAAGTTTATGATGCTCTAGGCAAAAAAGGTGAAGAACTTATTCCCGGTTATAAATATTTAGTAGTTTATAAAGATTTGTATTCTGTATTTGGGGGTGAGCTCGACTGGTTTTATGGAGGTAGGGGTATTTATACTTTCTCGAATGAGCTTTGGACAAATTACCTTATGTATAACAAAACTGGAGATTCAAATGCACAAGCAAGCCAGTATTCCTTTGATCGTAATCTATTATTTAATGATGCTTTCGTAGAATGGAAGCCTTTCAAACACCCCCAATATGGCGATATTGAAATTGGAGGCTTTAAGAAATCTTTTGGTCGTTTACACCCTGGCTTTCTTTTAGAAAGTGATGCACATCGCAACATGTCATTTACTTTATACCATGCATACCATACTCCGAAACTTTCTGTTGAAGAGGTTTCAGAGAAAGATCTAGGTGGAGGCCTAAAAGAAATTACTGCAGTGATTGCGAATAAACGTATGATGCCAACCCATTCGAGCCAGGATTTAAAATATAAAATTGAGGTTCCCGACATGGTTAGCATTGAGGGTGCGAAGGTAATTGCAGGCATGATTGTTCAAAACAGGGATTTAAATATTACTAGGGAGCAAAAAAATGATGCTGCAAATATTAAAGTTGAAAATATTCCAGGGAATAGCACTGTTACTGTGCGATGGATTGTACAAAATGCCGGAAAATACACCGTAAAAGTTGATAGCAAAAAAGGCGGAATCGCCACAAAATCTAATAATTAATTGAAATGAGAATCTTAAGTATTACGTTTAGTTTATTATTTGTTAGCAGCATGCTTTTTGCGCAAGCCGACAAAACCTTTTTTAATGATTTAAAAGCTCTAAATGGTAAAATTTTCTATGGTAAAGCCATTTACATGCCCGATACCACCAATGTGAACGACTTTTGGGGCAAAGAGCTAAAGTTTACGGTCAATCAGAGTAAAAAATCTGTTTTACGGATGCCTTTTCAAGTAGCTGAAAACAAATCACGCACCTGGGTGCTTACAAAGACCAAAAATGGCATTCAGCTCAAGCATGACCATCGCCACGATGATGGGAGTCCGGACAGCATCACCAATTATGGTGGAGATTCAGACCTCAGAATTAGCACTGCATTAGCTCAGTATTTTCCTGCAGACGAATTTACTTCAAAACTTATCCCTGCTGCCTCAACAAATCGCTGGATCATGAGTTTTAGTCCCGATAAAAAGAAATTTTATTATACTCTTGAACGTAATAATATTTTAAGATTCAAGGCAGAGTTTAATATA
>NZ_JBIILQ010000124.1:0-7972 GCF_044232565.1 Daejeonella sp.
GGTTACAGAAATTAACTCTAAGGTATATGCTTTTGAATATAAAAAGGGTCATCTAACACAGATTCAATCAATATCTATGATTCCTGAGGGTTTTACTGATCCCGGACATGGGGCAGATATTCAGGTATCGGCTGATGGCAAGTTTCTTTATGCCAACACGAGAAGCACGGTTAATGAAATTGCTATTTTTTCCATTGATCAGAATACTGGGAGGCTAAGTCTTATAGATAAGCAGCCTTCTTTGGGTAAAAGCTCTCGCACTTTTGCAATTGATCCGAGTGGTAATTGGTTGATTTCTACGAGTCAGGGCACTAATGAATTAATTGTTTTTAAGCGTGATCAGAATACTGGAAAATTGACTGCTACGGGGCAAAAAATCAGTATCGACAAACCTTCACTAGTTAGATTTGTTGAAATGGATTAGGAGGTTTGTATTGTTTTAGGTAAATCTGTTTTTACCAAACGATAATTTCTTATGTCATTTTTTAACGTCATTATCAATGGATTACGTACATTAATAAATTATTTATTTAGATTCAAACAATAATTAAGAAAATTTTGAAGCACTATTCAGGAATATTTATTGTGATTATAGGCCTGATATTTGGTCTTTCAGGTTTTGCAAACGCGCAAGGTACTTCCAATAAGGGGACGGATTTCTGGGTGGCTTATACTGGGCATATTGATGCTAAACTGTCGAGAATGACTTTATTTTTGTCATCGGATGTTAATACAACCTATAAAGTTGAGGGTTTTGGAGCAGTTATTGAATCGGGGACCATAACTGCAAACGTTATTAAAACTGTTTTTATTGATCCTAATGTTGTTGACGTTTATATCGGAAGCTCGGATGTTGTTGAATTAAATAAGGGAATTAACATCAGTTCTGGGAGTCCAATTTCAGTTTATTCTATTATTTCACATAGTGCAAGAACAGGGGGGAGTTTAATATTACCTACAAAGGCTCTGGGAAAGGAATATTATGCATTTTCTTATCAAAATGAAGGCGGGACGCAAGGTAACAGAGCTAGATCCGAATTCACTATTGTGGCAGTTGAAGATGATACTGAAATTGAAATAACACCAACAGTTACCTCATTTAATGGAGCTAAGGTGGCGGGTAAAACATTTAAGATACCTCAGAAACTAAATAAAGGTGATGTTTATCAGTATCAGTCCCCCAATGATGTCTCTGGCACACTCATTAAGACTTTAGGAACTTGTAAACCTTTAGCAGTTTTTTCTGGAAGTACTTGGACTGCATTTTGTGAAGTTGGAAATACAAATCCTAGTGCTCCAAGTGGAGGAGATAACCTTTTTCAACAGCTCTTTCCTGTTTCTGCTTGGGGAAAGAATTTTGTTACGGCACCATTTTATAATACGGAAAATGGAAATATTGATGCGATTCGTATTATAGTTTCCGAGGACAATACCACTATTTCAGTTAATGGAAGTGCAACTAATGCCTTTGGCACGCCTCTTTCTAACCCTTATAGTAAAGGAAGTATTATAACCTATTTTACCAATAGTCCGAGTATTGTTAAGGCTGATAAACCTATTGGATTGGCTCAATATCAATCAGCACAAAACTGTAATTCAGCGAATAGGCCTGCAGTTACTTTGCCTGGTGATCCGGAGATGACTATTCTAAACCCAATTGAACAGACTTTGAGTGATATTACAGTTTTCTCCAGACTTAATAGTGTTTCAGGAGTAAATACCAATATCACTAAGTATTTTCTCAATATCATTATTAAAACTGTTGATGCACCAAGCCTAAGGGTTGATGGTGCTGCGGTATCCGGTTTTAAAACTATAGATTCGGAATATTCTTATGTGATCATAGATGTAACGAGTTCATCAGATCAACATCGAATTATAGCCAAAGGAGGGTTTGTGGCTATTGCCTACGGCTATGGGACTTTTGAGTCTTATGCTTATCTCGCTGGTGCTGATGTAAAAAATTTATTTCAAAATATCAGTGTGAACGATAAATCCAATAATATATTAAGCAGTGGTTGTGTTTCTCAAGCTTCAAAATTTATTCTCAAATTGCCTTATCAAACCTCAAATATTGTTTGGAATTTAGACGATGGTACCGGTTCATTTACCGATTCGGCCCCTTCCTTTACTACCTCTTTAGTTGATGGGAAAGTGGTTTATAGTTATGTTTATCCCAAAGCAGACCCTATATATACAAGTCCTGGAAAATATAAAATCATAGCAGTTGCTGTTAATCCGAATCCCTCTGGATGTAGTAATTTGGAGACTGTTGATTTGGAGTTTGAAATTTTCGAACGTCCAACGGCTAATTTTTCTTCTGCAGCAACAATTTGCACCAAAGTTCCAATTACTTTCACTGATGCGAGCGTTGGTAATGGCAAGATAATAAGCAAATGGCAATGGGATTTTGGAGATGGTAATCTTTCAAGCGTTCAAAATCCGACGCATACTTTTGCGACGGCTGGTGATTATATAGTCAAACTGATGGTGGAAGGTGAAACAGGATGTCTTTCTGATGTATTCAGTCAGACAGTACATGTGATTGAACTGCCTAAAGTTAATTTTAAATATAGTAGCCCTTCTTGTGCAAGTGAGGACATTACATTTAATGATTTATCTACCACAGCAGAGGGGGCTATCAACAAATGGATCTGGAATTTCGGGGATGGCTCTGCAGATGAAACACGTACAGACGCACTTGCTTTTACGCACAAATATTCCACAGCTGGGACTTATAAAGTAAGCTTGAAAGTGTTTACTGACAAAACTTGTGAGAGCGTCACTTTCGAAAAAAATGTTCAGGTATATCCATTGCCAGTAGTAGATTTTGAACTTCCTGAAATTTGTATCAAAGATACTTTCGCACAATTCACTGATTTATCAACTATTGCTGATGGTTCTGCACTAAGCTATCTTTGGGATTTTGGAGATCCTACCTCAGGGGTTTCAAATACATCAAGCTTGAAGAATCCAACCCATATTTATACAGTGGCTGGAATATATCCAGTAAAATTAACTGTTACTACTTCAAATGGTTGTATCACTGTTGCTCAAAAGCAATTCACGGTAAGTGGAGCGGTTCCTGACGCTAAATTTTCGGTTTTAAATTCGGGAGATCTGTGCAGTAATAGAGAAGTGGTTTTTCGAAACTTGTCGACTGTTAATTTTGGGAATATCGCTAAAATTGAATGGTTTTTCGATGATGGTGTTGATATGACTTTTAAACTGATTGATGAAAACCCAGTGTTTGATGAACAATATAAAATAAACTATCCGGTTTTTAGCTCTCCAGCAACCAAGCAGTTTAAAGTTAGAATGTTGGCCTATTCGGGAGGAATATGTTTTGATGAAGAAATTCAAATTATTACACTTAAAGCTGCACCTGAGGTTATTTTTACAAATTTATCTGATATTTGTCAGGAAGCTGCTCCCTTTTTATTAAGTCAAGCTAGTGAAAAAAATGCGCAAGCAGGTGTTGGTGTTTATTCTGGTAATGGGGTAACTGCTAGCGGTTTCTTCAATCCTGCGCTCGCAGGACCGGGAATACATACGATTAAATATGTTTTTACATCGAGTAATGGTTGTTCTGATTCCAATTCGAAAGATATTTTGGTAATGCCTACACCCACAGTCTCTGCCGGTAGGGATACCGTTATTTTAGAAGGTGGTTCGGTTAAGTTACAGGGTATAGCTTCCGGAAGTAATTTAACTTATAAATGGTTGCCTTCCATTGGATTAAGTAGTGATGATGTTCTCGATCCTGTGGCAGATCCTATAAATGATGTAACTTATATTTTAACGGTAACGTCAGATCAGGGATGTGTGTCAATGGATGAAATCAAAGTCAAAGTGCTAAAAGCACCTATCGTTCCAAATGCATTTAGCCCTAATGGGGATGGTGTAAACGATAGCTGGAATATAAAATATCTGGAAAGCTATGCGAATGCTACGGTTACAATTTTTAGTAGGTATGGATCAATAGTTTATTATAGTTCGAAAGGTTATTCTCAACCCTGGACCGGACAAGCGAATGGCTCGGATTTACCCATGGGAACTTACTATTATATCATTGATCCTAAAACAGTGGGGCGTAAGCTAATTGCGGGTGATGTGACGATTATCAGGTAGCTTTCAACAATAAATAATTATCTTATTATGTTTTTGTTCAAAAAAAGAGAATCTTAAGATTCTCTTTTTTTGAACAAAAACTGAGGCCCCTAAGGATTTAAACCTTATTTTGAAGGGGAAGGTAAAAGTACTCCGTCTATCACATGTACAATTCCATTTAATGCGGGTACTGAAGCTACAACAGTTGCTCCATTAATCATTACTTTTCCGTTTTTGACACTCATCTTAACATCATTTCCATTTATCTGACCTATAATTTGTCCATCGATAAAATCTGCCGCCTTAAAAACACCTAGAGATACGTGATACTTCAGAATGTTTGCTAAATCTCCTTTGTTTTCTGGTTTTAATAAATTGTCTAAGGTGCCTGCAGGTAATTTGTTAAATGCTGCGTTTGTTGGTGCAAAAACTGTAAATGGACCTTCTTTACTTAAGGATTCAACAAGATCTGCAGCTTTTAGGGCTGCAACAAGTGTACTGTGATCTTTACTTTTAACAGCAACTTGGACAACATTGTCTTCCAACAGCAAATCATTCATGTCTGATTGAATGACAGAGTCTGTTTTTGCGATTATTGTTGTTTCGTCTGTCTTTTTTGTATTGGTTTGACAGCTCATTAATAATGAAGTACAGACCATTGTGGTTACTAATAACATCTTTCTCATAATTTTATATTTATTTTAACGATTCCACAAGATATCTCATTTATTAACCCTTTTGTATGATTTCTATCATAAATTGAGGTGTTTTTGCGTCCTATTTATAGTGTATTAAATTTCACTACACAAAAAAGCCGGTTATCAAGTCTTGATAATCCGGCTTTTCACAATAATTAGATGTCTTATACTCCCTGCTTCGCTACAGGGTTTAAATGCTGCAATTGTTCTTCAATTTCTTGAAGTTCCTTTAGCATTTTCTTTCTGTAAACTTCAGTCTGATCTGTGATCATTGGAACTAATTTTTTGTAATAATCAATCCCAACTTGGAGTTGCTCTTTAAATTTAGATATGTAGTTCGCCTTTTTATCACTCATTTCCTGCAAGTGCTTACTAATGTCTTTTTTGAGGTATTCCACATACAGATTCAGCTCATTTACAAATAGATTCGGGCGGTCTATATCGTTTAGTAGATTTAGTTTTCCATAAATATGGCTTACCATTTCATCAAGGGAGAACTTACCACTGAAATAGGCAATATTGGGTCCGGGACAAATGGCAACTGCAGTACTTTCCTTCGGTTTTAAGATGTCATTTTTTAAATATGCCGGTGCTGCCAGCCCTTCGCAAAGGCATATTTTTTCAGTTATTTCATTAAACTTTGTTTGGAATTCCTCCGGATTTAAACTTTGAGCTACTAATTGTTTAATTTTTAAATTTTGATATTCTCTGGATGCGGTACAGATTGCTTGTTCTGTGAATTCAGTATTTGTGGACAGGAATTTCTTTGTACAAGGGCTACCAGGTCTTCCTTTTTCTATGCGTTCTATTCTTTGTTTTTCGGATGTACTCTTTCTGAAATTATTGAAAGGTATTCCAAGTGGTGAAGAGTTACTAATGTAAAAATCATCCTTGCATGCCGTTGAAAGTAGTTCTAATGTTTCCTCATCAACGTTTGTGGCTTCCGGAACCAATAAAAACGGGCTTCCCCAGCCTGTAGCGTCTAGCTGATAATGTTTCATCAGGAAATTATTTTCATCAGCAGTTCCAATACCCCCTTGGACGCTGATCTTCATCTGTGGCACTTGGTTTAATTGAATGCCTTTTTCAAGTATTGCCTTGCCATACATTTCATAGAGTTCATTGATCATCTCCTGCTTTTTCAGCTTAAACTCTTCCAAGATCGGACCAAGCAGGTAGCCTTCTGTGGCAAAAGCATGACCACCACAATTAAGTCCCGATTCAATTCTGAATTCGGATACCCATAAACCCTTTTTAGCTAAAAATTTGGCCTGGATTAGTGCAGATCTGAAATCACTCACTTTAAGGATGATTGACTTTTTGAAATTGCCTTGTTGGTTAGGTAAGAAATCTAAAAATTTTTCGAGGTAACTATAAAGACGTGGGTTCATTCCAGCCGATAATACTACTGATGAGTTTATATCGCTATCAGCAAATCCTTTCAGTGCCGTTAGGGAGTCTGAAAGTTGCTCACCATTGGTGTTCGGATTCATACGATCAACCTTGGCCATGATATTTACCTGGATTTCACCCTTTTGCAATTCGTTACGTAATTCCTGCTGAAGTACAGATACTGCTTTGCTATCTTGATTGCTAAGCATTTGCTGATACTTCCCTTTTAAGGGTGAGGAATTAGGTAATAACTCAAAATATCTTACAATGTCAGAGCCTTTTTCAAAAGCTTGATTTTTAAGGTTTTCAAATTGCTCATCCACAATCTTTTTGATGAGGTTCAGGTAGGCAGTAACCCGTTTGCTTCTAGAATCAATTTCTTTAGGGTCGATCGGGACAAAGGTTTCACAGCGTTTTTCAGTATAAAATTGACGCATACGTTCAATCAGCATGTCATCAACGATAGAAACCACAGAACTGATTCCGTAGCGGGCAACTTTTACTGGGGTATCTACAGAGTAGGCTAGCCCAAGAACAGGGATATGAAAGGTATGACTCATGAAAAATTAAAAATGGTTAAATTCACGAGTACAAATAAGAGTATTTAAAAGCTCTTAAAATATGACAGGGGTCACATAATTGTGAAAAACCGCTAATAATTATTCAATTTCAAGCTTTTTAATTAATTCAGCACTCTGTGCTCTACCATGCTCAAGTCTGCCAGCAAAAAATGTTTTTACCTGTTCAAAGTGTTCTTTATAACCTTTCATGTCGCCATAGCCAATAATCGATGACCATTCACGAACTGCCGAGTGGAACTCCAAATCGTCGCCACGGATAGTTTTGTCGAATAGGGCAGTTTCAATAGATTCTTCTAATAGATCTTCGTTTTTAAATAAGTATTCTGCAATTCCTAATCTTAGCCGGAATGGGGGAGTTTGGCATATTAGATTATCGTATGGATTGATTCCAAGATGGGACCAAGCATCCACCATGCTCAATAAGCTTAAATGAGAGTTGGGCTTTCGATTTTCGGCTCCTGCGGAAAGTGAAAACTCCTGCATTACTTTTTCATCCAGCATTAAGGGTTTGTGATCTTGCCCGAAAATAAAATCTCTAGCTTTATAAAGCCGCTTCCTAAAGGTGTCGGCCTCCTCCTTAATCATTAGCTTGAAAAGCTCAGATTCCGATTCTGCATAACGTTTTATTTGATGCCTTGCATAGGGATTTAAGATGGCTAATCCTCCATAAATATGTGCCTTATAACTGAATATTCTTAATGTAATCAAGATTTTCACATTATCGATACCTCCTAAATAAGAAGCATTTTCCCATGGAAAAAACCCTGCTTCTTTCCATGCTGTACCCATGCTTTCAAAGCCCATGTGCGTAACAGCCTGTGTGTCGGCTACTATTTTATCATGCTCATGATAATCCGCTATTTCATTTAGTACTGAACCGAAAGAAGAAAGTATATCGGTCATGCGTTGATACGCTTCTTTGCTCGTTCTGTGCGGAATTACAATCATTTTTTGTCCCGCAGGATCAAAACCTGGTCCGTGGAGCGAATGGCACGTAATAATATGAGAATCTTTAGGTAGATATTTTTCAAAAGCTTCAATTTCAGGATGCTTTACAGATGTTTGTCCCGCAACAATAGCGCCTTTTTTGGTATGGGGCCCATATTGGCTCAAGACTTCTGCAATGCGTTCGGCTTCAACAGAATAGAATATAACATCAGACACTTGGGATACCTCCTTACCATCAGCTAA
>NZ_JBIILQ010000125.1:0-7904 GCF_044232565.1 Daejeonella sp.
AATCCGCTGTGGATTGACGCCTTGGAAGGTTTAGTTAAGGCTTAAAATTAGAAAATCCTCTTATAGTAGATAAAATCTAAGAATTTTTGAGTTGCACCTGTATGGTTTTGTACATATTGATCGGCTGCAGTCCCGCTTTTTAATCGATTTTCCTCCTTCATTAGGAAATCCATTCGAAACTTTAACTCAGCTGAATCTTTGATCGAAAAGGCAGCTCCTTTTTCTATTAATTCTATTGCTTCCATAAATCGTGAATAATTTGGTCCAATTATAATGGGAAGTCCGAATGCTGATGCCTCAAGCGTATTGTGAATACCTACACCAAATCCACCTCCGATATAGGCGATTTTACCATATTGGTAAATGGATGAAAGTATTCCTATACTGTCAATAATCAAAACTTGCGTATTTGCAAGTGTTTGTAGCACAAATCCATCCTTTTGTATCTCTGAAAATCTAATTGAATTTGGAAATAGTTTTTCAATGTTCTCAATCCTATTTTCATTAACCTCATGTGGGGCAATAATAAATTTCCACTCTGGCAGCAAGCTTAATAATGTTCCAATTAATTTTTCATCTTCAGTCCAAGTGCTCCCGGCAATAAATGCATTTTGATTGTTGCAAAATTGTTCAATGGAACTAATTTTAAGTCTGTTTTTAGCATTGAAATCCACTCGGTCAAAGCGCGTATCCCCACTTACAGTTACATGATGGATCCCAATTTTACTTAATAAATGTTTACTTTCTTCATTTTGCACAAATAAATGACTTACCCATCCCAGCATTTTTCGATGCAATCCTCCATACCACTTAAAAAATGCCTGCTCTTTTCTAAATATTCCTGAGATAATGAATAGTGGTGTTTTATTCGCATTTAATGCTTCAAAATAATGATACCAATATTCGTATTTAGTAAAAACAGCAATCTTGGGGTTTAATAACGATACAAATCTGTGTGCATTCTCTTTTGTGTCAACAGGAAGATAAAATACGTGATCCGCTAAAGGGTAATTTTTCCTGATTTCATAGCCTGAAGGTGAAAAAAATGTGATTACAATTGCAATATTGGGATGATCTGCTTTTAGCTTCTCTATTACCGGGCGCCCTTGTTCAAATTCTCCTAAGGATGCAAAGTGAAACCAGGAATACTGAATATTTTTATCTAAGCTCTTTTCAATGAGTTCGAAAAGTCCCTTTCTGCCTTTTATCCAAAATTGTGCTTTTTTGTTTTTTAGCGAAAAAAGCACTATTAAGATGGTGTAAAGGCGTATTCCGACATCATATATAAAAAGCATTTTTGAATTAATTTTTTTTCTTCATCGAAGTTAATATTTAATTTTTTATTTTCGTATTTCTCTATTGTTGAGAAAGCGGCTTTTAGGTCTTAAACGCTGGGAAACTCATTAAAAAAATAAATAGAATTGACAATGTAGGGCTAATGTAGGGCACAAAATCATTGTTGTAAAACACTAAAGGTTTATGAAAATAGCGGTTGTAGGTACAGGTTACGTAGGTTTAGTTACGGGAACATGCCTTGCAGAGACAGGAAACACAGTGATTTGTGTTGACATTAACGAGGAAAAGGTGAAAATGATGCAGGCATTTAAGTTGCCGATCTATGAACCGGGACTCGATTTATTGTTCCACAGAAATATTGAGCAGGGTAGGTTAATGTTTACTTCCAATCTTGCAGATGCAATCGTAGATGCCGAAATTATTTATCTTGCCCTACCTACTCCTCCTAATGGTGATGGGGCAGCGGATCTTAGTTTTGTGCTTGGCGCTGCCAAAGACATCGCTAAATTAATTAAAGATTATAAAGTTATTGTAACAAAATCAACGGTTCCCGTGGGTACTGCAGATAAAGTAATTAAGGTTTTTAAAGAAAATACCTCCGTAGAGGTTGATGTTGTTTCAAACCCTGAGTTTTTACGTGAAGGTGTTGCTGTTGAGGATTTTATGAAGCCTGATCGTGTAGTGGTTGGGACTGAAAGTCCGAGGGCCCAAAAATTAATGACCGAATTATATGGTCCATACGTCAGACAAGGGAATCCTATTATTTTTATGGATGCTCGTTCTTCTGAACTCACTAAATATGCTGCAAATTCTTTTCTAGCAACAAAAATTACCTTCATGAATGAAATTGCCAATTTGTGCGAGCTTGTTGGTGCCGATGTTGATGCTGTAAGAAAAGGTATCGGTTCGGATGATCGTATTGGTAAACGCTTTCTATTCCCTGGTGTTGGATATGGTGGTAGCTGCTTTCCTAAAGATGTACAAGCTTTAGCTCATTCGGCAAGAGAAAATAATTACGACTTTAAGATCCTTGAGTCTGTAATGGATGTAAATGATATCCAAAGGAAAAAGCTGGTTGAAAAAATGCGTAAGTACTATAATGGGGATCTTAAAGGTAAGAAAATTGCTATCTGGGGGCTTGCTTTCAAGCCTGAAACAGATGATATCCGTGAAGCACCTGCACTTTATATTATTGAAGAATTGCTCAAGGATGGGGCCATCATCAGCGTATTTGACCCTGAAGCAATGAGCAATGTGAAAAAAGTTGTTGGCGATAAAATTCAATTTGGGGATAATCAATACGATATATTAAAGGATGCAGATGCGCTCGTTATCGTAACCGAATGGTCAGTATTTAGAACGCCTGATTTTGATAAAGTTGGGTCACTTCTTAAAAGTAAGGTTATTTTTGATGGCCGAAATTTATATGATTTACAAAAAATGATTGACTGTGGCTTTTACTATAACAGTATTGGCAGAAAAACCGTGAATATATGATCCCTAGAAAACGAATTTTAATTACAGGTGCTGCAGGTTTTCTTGGCTCACACTTATCCGATCGATTTATTAAGGAAGGGTATCATGTTATTGGAATGGATAACCTGATTACCGGTGATCTTCGAAATATTGAGCATTTATTTCCGCTCGAAAATTTTGAATTCTATAATCATGATGTTTCTAAATTTGTTTACGTTGCCGGTGATTTGGATTATATTCTTCACTTCGCCTCACCAGCAAGCCCAATTGATTATCTAAAAATTCCTATACAAACTCTAAAAGTGGGTTCCTTAGGAATTCATAATTTGTTAGGTTTAGCGCGATCGAAAAAATCAAGGTTGCTAATAGCTTCAACATCAGAGGTTTATGGAGATCCTACAGTAAATCCTCAGCCTGAAGAATATTGGGGAAATGTGAATCCCGTAGGTCCGAGAGGAGTATACGATGAGGCTAAGCGTTTTCAAGAAGCAATGACCATGGCTTACCATACTTTCCATGGGTTAGAGACCCGAATTGTGCGAATTTTTAATACTTATGGTCCCCGGATGCGCCTCAATGATGGACGGGTGTTACCTGCATTTATCGGACAGGCACTTAGAGGTGAAGATCTTACCGTATTTGGTGATGGTTCTCAAACGCGCTCTTTTTGCTATGTTGATGATCTAGTTGAAGGGATTTATCGTTTGCTATTATCAGATTATGCCTTACCAGTAAATATTGGTAATCCGGATGAGATTACAATCAAACAATTTGGTGAAGAAATTATCAAGCTAACAGGAACCAAGCAAAAAATGGTTTATAATCCTTTGCCTACCGATGATCCTAAACAGAGAAGGCCGGATATCACGAAGGCTAGAGAAATTCTTGGCTGGGAGCCGAAAGTTGGTCGCGCTGAAGGTTTGAAAATAACCTATGAATACTTTAAATCATTGCCTGAAAAGGAAATAAAACACAAGGATTTCACATATTATAACATCAAATAATGCCTGCAAGCAAGATATTAGTTACTGGCGGGACGGGCTACATCGGCTCTCATACCGTTGTTGAGTTGATTAATGCTGGATATGAGCCAATAATTGTAGATAATCTTTCAAACTCTAGTCCTCAAATAATTGAACAGATTTTTAAAATTACTGGTAAAAAGCCGGAACTTTTTAATTTTGATCTCTGCGATGAAAACTTAACGACTGAGTTTCTTAATGCTCATCCTGACATTGAAGGTATTATTCATTTTGCCGCTTTTAAAAGTGTTGGCGAATCTGAAAAAGAACCACTTAAATATTATAAAAACAATATTTATTCTCTGGTAAACCTGCTTATAGCGTCTTCTAAAATGAAGATGAATATGGTTTTTTCTTCTAGTTGTACCGTTTATGGTGAGCCTGATAGCCTACCTGTAAATGAGCAGGCACCCGTTAAAAAAGCGGAATCTACCTATGGAAATACCAAGCAGATTGCGGAAGAGATTTTAAGTGAGTCTGCGCGTGTAAATGAGAACTTAAAGGTTATTGCGCTAAGATATTTTAACCCTGTTGGTGCTCATGAATCTGCCTTAATTGGCGAACTTCCAATTGGTGTTCCTCAAAATTTGGTTCCCTTTATCACACAAGCGGCCATTGGTAAAAGAGGTGATATCATTGTTTTTGGGGATGATTATGAAACGAATGATGGAACATGTATCCGAGATTATATTCATGTGGTGGATCTAGCCAAAGCACATGTTGCTGCAATTAAAAAACTAGAAGCCATGCCAAATGCATTTGATATTTATAATATAGGAACGGGACGTGGTAATTCGGTTTTAGAGGTTATTCATGCCTTTGAAATGGCAACAGGTGAAAAATTGAAATATACCATCGGACCAAGAAGAGCCGGCGATATTGTTCAGATTTATGGCGATGTGACTAAAGCTGAGCGTAACCTTTCTTGGAAAGCTGAGCTTAACCTAATTGAAATGATGAGCTCTGCATGGAAGTGGGAGAAATATATTGAACAGAATCCTTTATAATATTGTTGAAAATTTGAGGACTTTTGAATCCTAGCATTTATAATATATCTTAAAAATGAAAAAAATTTTAATTACCGGTGGAGCTGGTTTTATCGGTTCTCATGTGGTTAGGCGCTTTGTAAACAATTACCCACAGTATCAAATCATTAATCTTGATAAGTTAACTTATGCCGGTAATCTGCTTAACCTAAAGGATATAGAAAATAAACCTAATTACAAATTCGTAAAGGGTGATATCGTTGATGCAGTATTCATAGATAAATTATTTGCTGAAGAAAAAATTGATTCAGTAATTCACCTCGCCGCCGAATCGCATGTTGATAGGTCAATTACTAATCCTACGGAATTTGTTATGACTAATGTTGTGGGGACTGTAAACTTGTTAAATGCAGCTCGTCATCAGTGGAAGGGTGATTATAGTAAGCATCGTTTTTACCACGTTTCTACTGACGAGGTTTATGGAAGTTTAGGTGAAACTGGCTTGTTTACTGAAGAAACTGCTTATGATCCGCATAGCCCTTATTCTGCTTCCAAAGCAAGCTCCGATCATTTTGTAAGATCTTACCACGATACTTACGGTATTGATGCGGTTATCTCAAATTGTTCTAATAATTATGGCTCTTTTCATTTTCCTGAGAAGTTAATACCATTGTCCATTAATAACATTAAAAATAATTTACCAATCCCGGTTTATGGCAAGGGTGAGAATATTCGCGACTGGCTGTGGGTAGAGGATCATGCACGTGCAATTGATGTGATTTATCACCAAGCGGCTTCGGGAAGCACTTATAATGTTGGTGGGCATAATGAGTGGACTAATATTGACCTAATTCGTTTGCTTTGCAAAATTATGGACGAGAAGTTAGGTCGTGATCCTGGTACATCGGCTAAACTAATTACTTTCGTAACTGATCGTGCTGGACATGATTTGCGCTATGCAATTGATTCATCTAAACTTCAAAACGATTTAGATTGGAAGCCAAGTTTGCAGTTTGAAGAGGGTCTCGAAAAGACAGTAGAATGGTTTTTAAGTAATGAAGAATGGCTTCAAAGCGTAACCTCAGGAAATTATCAAACCTATTATACTGATCAGTACGGCAAAAGATAGGTAAGAATTTTTTTCTAATTTATCTTCTCGACATTATTCATATCGCAGCGATTCTACAGGATCTAATTTGGAGGCTTTTACCGCAGGATAAAGCCCTGAAATCAATCCTACGCCAATACATAGGCTTAATCCTAGAATTGTCCAGCCCCAAGGCATAATAAATGATCCTCCCATCACCATTGAGAGTAGATTCCCAATTAATATGCCTAAAAATACACCAGTGATGCCCCCCATTAAACAAATAACTATTGCCTCAATTAGGAACTGTCGCCGTATAACGAGAGGTGTAGCACCTATTGCTTTGCGAATACCAATCTCTCTTGTCCGCTCGGTTACTGATACAATCATGATATTCATCAAGGCAATTGCTGCTCCAATTAGTGTAATAGCGCCAATAACAATGCCCCCAATTCGAACAAATTTTAGGTTTTCAACCAATGTTTGGGCAATAGCATCACTTTTGGTAATCTCAAAATTAGCTTCATCAGCAATTTTTAAATTCCTGATATTCCTGAACAAGGCAGTAGCCTCCCCGATGGCATTTTCCATTTGAGTAGGATCATCGCTCATCACAGAGATGGTATAAGATGGATTGCCGATCGTCATTACTTGTTTTGCTCGGAGTAGAGGGATAGCACAGATTTTATCACCACCAAAGCCTATACTAGAGCCCTTGGCAGACAATACACCAATAATTCTAAATTTATTATTCCCAAGACTTATTATTTTATTGATTGGGTCAATGTTCGGGAATAAGCGGGTTTTTATTTCATCCCCAATAATAACCACACTGGTGCCATATTCTAATTCAGATTGGGAAAAATTACGCCCCGAAGCAATTTTGTAACCCGCCGACATCAAATAGTTTTCATCCCCGCCTAGTACAGATATGTTGGGGTTTGTTTTCTCATTTCCATATTTGGCTGTTCCACCAAAGGAAGCAAATGTGTTCACAGAAATAGTGGCAGGAAAATCGAAATTGCTTTTAAATGCAGTTGCCTGTCTGTAATCTATTGATTTATATCTTTTTGGCCTCTGTCCACCACCTCCAATCCGGATTCCAATTCCTCTATTTCGGATAGTAAATGAATTGGCACCCATACTTGAGAAGGTATTATTGAGTGATCCCTCAATAGCATCAATAGATGTTAAAATTCCTACCAGTGCTGTCAAACCAATGGCTATGATAATTGCTGTCAAAAATGTTCGGAGCTTATTGCTCTTCACAGATTGCAAAGCAACCTTAACATTTTCAGAATAACTCATTGTTCCCGCCATGGTATAAATATAAAAAGTCCTGCTAATTTGACAGCAGGACTTAATGAAATGTTACAAAATATATTTTAAACTGAGAAGGAAGTGCCACAGCCACATGTGCTGCTTGCATTTGGATTACTGAATGTAAATCCACGAGCATTTAATCCATCTTGGAAATCCACTTCCATTCCAGCTAAATACAAGCCATGTGCTTTGTGCATAAATACGGGGATTCCATCAATTGTGTACTCCTGATCGCCTTCTTTTTTTTGATCGAAACCTAAAACATAATTCATTCCTGCACAACCGCCGCCTTCAACACCAAGTCGTAATCCATAGTCAAGACCTAACTCTTGCTGCTGAATAAGTTTTTTAATTTCTTTCTTTGCCCCGTCCGTTAAAGAAACAGGTGCTGTTAGATCTGCAATTTCTGTACTCATATTTCTTTTTTAAATCTTACCACAAATATACATGAAATTGCTCACTTTTGTTTTGTATACCATCAATTTGACTAATGGTTAACAATTGAAAATTTATGAATGAAATGACCTTTTTGTCGGACATAGTTAAGTATAGCATTTCCGGTGTACTTATATTTTTTGTGGCTTGGAACTTTATTAAGCCGATGCTTATGCAAAGACTTAATTTCCAAAGAGTAGAATTGAAAAAATCGGGGCTTCAACATACGCTTCCTTTACGGCTGCAGGCTTATGAGCGGTCGGTTTTATTTATTGAAAG
>NZ_JBIILQ010000126.1:0-7898 GCF_044232565.1 Daejeonella sp.
GTGCGAAACTAGCCACAAGATGAGACTTCCATTGAGGGCCGTAGAAGACTACTACGTTGATAGGTTACAGGTGTAAAGGTGGTGACATCATAGCCGAGTAATACTAATTACCCGAAGCTTTCTTCGTACAGGTTTTACTTGTACAAGGCAGATAGACTACGCAAGTAGCTAATAATATTGTTGTTTTCTTATTCAAATACTTTTTTCCCTTATGTTAAGATATTAGTCTAGTAGTTAGTGATTAGTAGTTAGTTGTTAGATATTTCTAACCAACTAAAAACAAACCAACTAACCAACTGTCAAGATCTTTAGGTGCCTATATCGGCGGTGTCCACCTCTTCCCATTCCGAACAGAGAAGTTAAGCCCGCCAGAGCCGATGGTACTGCCGTAAAAGGTGGGAGAGTAGGTCGGTGCCCAATTTTACTACAAAGCGATGCTTTGGTAAAACAAAACCCTCACAGAGATTCTGATGAGGGTTTTTTGTTTGTAACATCTTTTGTGGATTTTTAATTATATTAGCTTTTTGACATAATAGTGTCTTTCAATCAGGCTTAATCTGTATATTTACTGAATAATATAATCAAATGAATATTAATATAGGATCCCGCAGAGAGGTATTAGTGCATATTGAAAAATATATGCTTGATAACATGCATGAGTACTTAAAACCAATTGATACCAATTGGCAGCCTTCTGATTTTTTGCCTGATTCAACACGCGATACATTCTTTTCTGAAATTAAAGACCTTAAGGAAAATGCAGAAGCTCTTTCTTATGACTTAGTTGCTGTTTTAATTGGTGATACCATCACCGAAGAAGCTCTTCCAACTTATGAGTCTTGGTTGAGCATGGTAGATGGTATTTCTAAGGATGAAGATAATGGCTGGATGAAGTGGGTTAGGCATTGGACCGCCGAAGAGAACCGTCATGGCGATCTTCTTAATAAATATTTGTACTTATCTGGTCGTGTGAACATGCGCCAAATGGAAATTTCTACTCAGTATTTAATCGCTGACGGTTTCGACATTGGTACAGGGCATGATCCTTACCGTAATTTTATCTATACATCTTTTCAAGAGATTGCAACCAATATCTCTCACAGAAGAGTGGCAACTCTAGCTAAACAGGATGGAGATGTCTTATTATCCAAAATGTGTGGAGTTATTGCTTCTGATGAAGCTCGTCATGCTAAAGCTTATAAGGATTTTATGTCACGCATTTTTGAGGTTGATCCGAGTGAAGCTATGATTGCTTTTGAAGACATGATGCGTAATAAAATTGTGATGCCTGCTCATTTTCTTCGTGAAGTTGGTTTGCAAATGGGGCAAACTTTCGGTCATTTTACCGATGCTGCACAACGTTTGGGTGTATATACAGCTGTGGATTATGTTCAAATCATGAAGACGCTAATTGAAGATTGGCAGATTGAAAAATTAAGAGATTTAAATGAAGCTGGTGAACGCGCCCGCGACTATGTAATAAACCTTCCAGATCGTTTGTTAAGAATTGCTGAGCGCATGAAAAATCCTTCATTGGAATATAAGTTTAGTTGGATAGCTGGTTAAATTCTTTCCTTACATATAAAAAAACCCGACCCTGTTTTAATAAGGTCGGGTTTTTTCTTTTATTAATTTAACCTATTTCTTAACTAACTGCATCTTTTCAGGGTTCCATAAAATAGCAGTATCATTATTATAACTATCATTACATAATAAGGCCGGAGCTGCTGCACGATATCCAAAAATGGCATCTTCTGCAATTTTTGTATTTGTTCGAATCGCATTGAAGAAATTAGCGAAGTGATCATAATGAGCACCTAGATATCCTTTTTCAACAGCAAATGTGTATTCTTCTTGTGGCAGTATTCTTTTTCGGTCAGTTAGTGGAGTTCCAGCTTTTTTCATATTTTCGATATAAAAAGGATCGTCTTTTGAAAAAGTCTTGTTTCTCCTTAGCGTTACGCTGTCCCAGCCAATATCCATTGCACCCTCACTTCCAATTAGCTTTAGTATGGTATTGCCACTTGTTCCATCTACGAAATTACATCTTAAGGATAAGTTGAATGCCGGATGAACTTCTGCCTGTTCCGGATAGTCGAATATACCTAAGAGTACATCAGGAACTTCTCTTCCATCTTTCCAGTATCTCAGTCCACCTGAGGAGTATATTTTATTAGGGCCGAATGTGCCAGTGATAAAGTGCAGACTTGAAAATAGATGAACAAATAAATCTCCCGACATTCCAGTGCCATAATCACGGTAGTTTCTCCATCTAAAAAATCGTTTTGCATCAAATGGGCGCTTCTTGGTATTGCTTAAATAAGTTTCCCAATCTACAGTTTCTGGTGAAGCATCTACAGGTATTGGGTATGACCATGCTCCACCTGGTGAATGGCGTGCCCAGAATCCTTCTGCAAAATTAAGTTCACCAATAGCACCATCTTTCAATAATTCTTTTGCTTTTTCATTTCCTAGGGAAGAAACACCTTGGCTTCCAACTTGAAATATTTTACCTGTTTCTTTTTGAGCTTGAATAACTGCGGGCCCCTCACCAATGCTATGTACCATCGGTTTTTCACAGTATACATGCTTCCCTGCTCGCATGGCATCGATAGAAATCTGCTGATGCCAATGGTCTGGTGTAGCAATAATTACGGCATCTATATCCGCACGATTTAATATTTCCTTATAGGATCTAGTGGTAAATATTTCTTGTCCCCAGCGTGTTTTTGCATCTTTCAAACGACCGTCGTACAGGTCACAAACAGCCACTAGCTTTACTCCGGGCACCATTAGCGCGGTATTTGTATCAGCAGTACCCATTCCTCCAGCACCGATTAAAGCGATGTTAATTTGATCATTTACACTAAAATCTATTCTTTTTGGGATTGGAAAATGCTTGTTGTTAGCTTCCGGACTTACAGCAAGCACCTTACTGCCAACTGCTACTGCGGCAGTTGAAGTAGCTAATTTTTTTATAAAGCCTCTACGGGATGATTCTAGATTGTTTTTCATTTAATGTCTCGAGATTTGTTTAGCAAGCCTTATTATTTAACTATTATTAATAACACAATGAGAAAGTAGGCTTTTGATTTTTAAATTAATTTAGTTGATTTCCTTCAAGCGGATATTTTTCCATCGTACCTTAATGCCGCCACCATCATGTATTTGAAGCGCGATAAAACCATTTGCAGCACCTATTTTAGCGTCCTTGATATTGGAAATTTCATTTCCATTTAACCAAGTTTTGATCTCGTCTTGATTTACTTCAATTTTACCTTTATTCCAACCATCAGCACTTAAACTGCTCTCTTTTTCAGCTGTTGGTTTTGTGAGCCATCCTCTGCCATATGATTCGTAAATGCCGCCAGTTCCATTTCCTGGTGGAGCAACTTCAACCTGCCAACCACTAATCTTAGTGCCATCAATGGATGAACGGATAAATACACCGCTATTCCCATTTGCTTCTAATTTAAACTCGTACTCTAGGATAAAATTTTTATATTTTTTATTCGTAGAAAGGTATCCGTATTTTTTATCCGGGCCACTTTCGCAAACTAAGTTTCCTTTTTCTACGTACCACTTTTCGGTACCATGAATAGTCCATCCACTTAAATCTTTACCATTAAAAAGTTTTTGTTTACTCTGCGCTTGCACACTTGTGGATAATAGAATGCAAGAAATAATAAATAATATCTGCTTCATTTCATATAATTAATAATTAAATATAGTTTTAAAAAAGGGTTTTCAAAACTCCTTTTCAATATTTTAATCTATATTCTAATGTCTTTCTTGTGGATCAATTAAATATACTGTTTGAGCAATTTAAAATGGTTATTCAACTCTATTTACTTTGTCGACTATAATACTTTATGATCTCACTCTGGGTATTTGATCCCCAGATAAAGTTTATTGTCTTTATTTTGCAGAATTTTTGTATCACAGCAAGTTTAAATATGATAGTGTAAGTCTTTTCTTTAAATAGGTTTTTTAGCTACTCTCATCAAATCTTCTAAGTAGTCAGTTTGGATTTCTTGAATTTCAAGAAGTTTTTTATTCTGATGAACCAATAAGTGATCTATTTTTTCACTTAAAAGTTGAATTTCTAGTTCAGCTTTAAGATTGATTTTATAATCATGTTCTCCCCTCTGCCTATCTTTTTGTTCTTGCCTGTTTTGACTCATCATAATAATTGGCGCTTGTATTGCTGCCAAACAAGAAAGCAATAGATTTAGTAGAATGAAAGGGAATGGGTCAAAGGGTTTTGTGGCTAAAAACCAAATATTCACTATCATCCAAATGATAATAAAGGAGAAGAATGCAATTATAAATGTCCAGCTTCCTCCAAATTCAGCAACTTTATCAGCAATTCTTTGTCCTAAAGTAAGTTCAGATTCTATTTCATCCTGAATGTTTTCCGATAAGATGGAATTGTTTTTAATGGCCTCCATTACATCTCTATCAAGTGCGGCTAATTCTCCTTTTTCTTGAACTATTAAAGACGTTAGATAAAGCCTCCTGTACTGATTTAGTTCAGCTAAAGTTATATAGTCGTCTTTGCTGAAGTTGGGGTAATGCAACTTAATTAAATTAAAAATACCTTCTCTGATGTCATTACCTTTTACCTCTTCTCCCTTTCGAATTTCTTTTTCACTAATTTGGCTTTTTTTCATCTTTTTATTCTTTCAAGGATTATTGTGATTTATTTCATCATCTAGTAGTGCTTTCAAATTTTTGCAGCAAAAATTGCTCCTTAAAACGCAGACATCTGATTTGATATAAATATTGATTTATCTCCTTTCGTTCTAGGGATATTAGGGTACAAAATAAAAAAACCAGGATTAAGCCTGTTTGAAGGATTTGCTTCCCTTTTCGTAAATTTAAGGAGTGGACGAATAAAGGAGCGTGCTAAAATTTATTCGACTATTGTTCATTTTTTAATGCCAATTTTTTTTCGAGCTCTCAATCTTGTATAATGCTAAATTCTGAAGGCCTCTAGCAGTTTCTACTGGTATGTATGGAGCAATAATGGTTCCGCCAGCGGTATGAATTACCAAATCTGCAAGATGTTTACGTTGTTGAAATAGATTTTGAGATATTTTAACAGATTGAATTTTTTCCCATTTTAGAAGGATTGTTTTATCTCCAAATACTCCATTCTGGATATGTATTAGCTTATTTGTCCATGAAAAGCGAAATTTTTTTCTATACAAGCCATAATTAAAAAATAGATAAAGAGGTAAAACTATTAGGTAAAAAAGAAAGTATCTTTCTTCAACAAAGTATAGAAGAGGGAATAAAAGTAGCATAGCAGGTAGAATTCCATTGAAGAATGTTTTTCTAAACCAATATGATTTATCAATTCTTAAAATATTTTCAAAATGTTCCGGAATACTTGGGAAGTACACACCTGCTAAGTTATTTAGGACAAGCTCGGAAGTAATTGGTGCCTTAATTTTTAAATTACTTCTTACTTCTGCTCCACCAATTGTATGGAATTCAAAGAGATACATGGATATCTTTTTTCGTAACCAGTTTGTTTTCCAGGATACATATTGTACTTTTTCAAAAGGCAATACCTTTTGTGAATTATTTATAAGTCCCTTGTTAATATTAAATCCTTGTGCATTTTTTGTTATTTGAAAATTGAGATAGGAAATGATTGTTCGGACCAAGGAAACTAATATGGAAAGAATCAAAATGGCAAATACTCCCATTGCAATTAAATAAGCACCGCTTTCCACTAATTTATTCGTGGAGTCTTCCATCAAATTCTCATAATCTTCGAAAAACCCTTTGATGTTATTTAGGAATGAAATAGACAATCCGATAAGGATTAAAAGAGTTTCAAAGTGATTGGCAGTAAAACCTAGCTTTAGTAAATCCTTGAAGCTTAGCTTTGATAAGATTTCATCCTTATTCTCAATTTGTTCTTCTGTTTTCTTCTTTTGAAGAATAAATTCCATCAACTCCTTAGCTTCAATTTTTTGAAACTGAATTTTTATTTCTTCTTTATTTGAACCGGGACTATCAAATGACAATTCAGATAAGTTGAAGATTTTTTGTACCCAATTTTGGTTAATATGTACGGTCTGAATCTTGTGCAATGGTAGGGTTATCTGCTTACGCGAGAATATGCCACTTTTTACTTGAACTTCATCTTCTGTGAATCTAAATCTGAAGAAAAAGTAATCGATTAGCGCCTTAATTAGGATAAAAGCAGCGATGAGCAAATAAACGTAATTTTCATTAGAATCTATTTCTCCATCGGATCTTATAATGATAAGTAGAAAAAAGGGCCAAAAATTTTTAGCTAGTTGAAGTATAGTTTTTACAAGAATATGCCCAATAGCAGCAAAAGGCTGGCGCCTAAATTCAGTCTGAAGCCCAACGCTCATTCTTGCTGGTTTTTAAGGATAATTAAGTCCCTCATGTTATTTGCTTGCTCATGAGTTAAGCCTGGAATTACAATATCAGAATCATTGCCTCCAGCAGAGTAAATTTTTAGTTTACTGATACCCAAATCTCTTTCAAACACGCCAGCATCAACAGAGCAATGCTGTATTCGGTTAAAAGGGCAAATATGAAGACTTTTATTTAGCCAGCCAGTTTGATATAGGATATCATGCTCTCTTATGGCATAGGCTTTGTTTTTAAAGTTAAGAAATGCCAATCTGAAGTTTAAAAAACAAAGTATAGAAAAAACTGCAATTGCTATTCCCGCCATCATCCAACTGTGGAATTCCTTATTTAAAATGGCTACAATTAAAGTAATTATAAATATAACAAACCAATAAAATATTTTGTAGTAGGTTATTACTGTGTAATATTGCTCAGCTATTGGAATTAAATGAGCTTCTTCAGCTTTAGGAAGTGATGATATATCTAGCTCTGGATTTGAAAACTGCATTACATATTCCTCCTGTATTGTCCGCCAACTTCGTATAATGCATGTGAAATCTGCCCAAGAGAACAAACCTTACATACTTCCATTAAACTATCGAATATATTTTCACCGGCTATAGCTTTCTGCTGAAGATCTTTTAGCAGTGCGGCTGAAACCTCAGAATTTCGGTCTTTAAAAGTTTCCAGAGCTGAAATTTGAAATTGTTTCTCTTCTTCAGTAGCTCTGATAACCTCAGATGGGATAATGGTTGGAGAGCCGTTCTTATTCAGGAAGGTGTTTACTCCAATAATAGGATAGGTTCCATCATGTTTCAGTGTTTCATAATAGAGAGATTCTTCCTGAATGCGACTTCGTTGATACATTGTTTCCATTGCTCCAAGAACTCCGCCACGGTCGTTTATTCTTTTAAATTCTTCAAGAACGGCATTCTCCACCAGCTCTGTCAGTTCCTCAATTATAAATGCACCTTGTAAAGGATTCTCATTTTTCGCCAATCCTAATTCGCGGTTGATAATTAGCTGAATAGCCATCGCCCTGCGAACAGACTCTTCTGTAGGTGTAGTAATGGCCTCGTCATAGGCATTTGTATGGAGCGAGTTACAGTTGTCGTATATCGCATACAGTGCCTGTAGCGTGGTACGGATATCATTAAAGTCGATCTCCTGGGCATGTAATGATCTTCCGGAAGTTTGAATATGGTATTTTAATTTCTGTGAGCGATCATTACCCTTGTATTTATGTTTTATTGCCTTGGCCCAAATTCTTCTGGCAACACGGCCGATTACAGAATATTCGGGATCAATTCCGTTGGAGAAAAAGAAGGATAGGTTTGGTGCAAATTCATCAATATGCATCCCTCTGCTAAGGTAATACTCAACAAATGTAAAACCATTACTCAGTGTAAATGCCAATTGTGAAATTGGATTAGCACCGGCTTCAGCAATATGATAGCCAGAAATTGAAACTGAATAGAAGTTTCTTACCAGATTGT
>NZ_JBIILQ010000127.1:0-7870 GCF_044232565.1 Daejeonella sp.
TTAAGGACTTTCTCAACGATATCCCGAACACAACCTTCACCCCCATTTTTTGGAGAAATATAATGTGAAATTGCCTTGATTTCTTCGACGGCATCCGCGGGACAGACAGCTAATCCCACAAGCTTCATCACCTGTAAGTCAGGCATATCATCGCCAACAAATAGAATCTCCTTAGAGGAAAGATTATTTTGAGCAAGATAATTTTGATAAACTTCAATTTTTGAATCGAGCCCAAGAAAAACATCCTGAATACCTAAACCCTTTAAACGATGTTCAACACCCTTAGATTTTGCGCCAGAGAGTGCAGCAATTTTAATGCCCCTTTTCACTGCGAGTTGCAGGGCATAACCATCCTTAATATAAAATTGACGGAGTTGCTCCCCAGATTCGGTAAGCAGTAAATTGCCATTAGTTAGTACACCATCTACATCTAGAAGAATGGCTTTAATATGTTTAAGTTTTTCTAGGAACATGATGTTAAAATTTGATGGGAGGCGGGAGGACTGTGGTATGAGGACTGAGGTAAGCGGTAAAACCTCTCCGACTTCCTTCCGACTTCAGACCTCTGTCTTCCGACTTCCTTCCGACCTCTGTCTTCAGACCTCCGTCTTCCTATTGATTATCACGCCACTCGTAAACCCAAGCGGACTGAATTTGCTCTAAATGACCTTCTGTACTTTCTTCACGCGTGCCAGCAAAGTTTGGCAGACTTAAAATCCATTCGAGTAGGTCAGTAAATCTGATTCTGTAGATCTGAGATTCCCCAAAACTATCGCCAAACTTTTCATAAAGTCCCATAGCAATATCTTCATGGTCATTCCAATGAATTGGTAATTCAAATTTATCGTTTGCCATTTCTTATTTATTAATGTCCTAAAAATTGATGCTGATCAGGAAGAGTCACTTCAATATCGCCGTTAATTACAACACATTGACAACCTAAACGAGAGCTGATACGTGGATTTATAGCACGATCAATGAAATCTTCCTCTTTGTCAGAAATTTCCTGTAAAAAATCCATACCTGAATTTATGTAAACTTGACAGGTACTGCAACCGCAAACACCACCGCAATTATGTTGTAATTCTATCCCATTATCGAGACAAACATCAAGAACGGATTCCCCTTCAGCAATGGGTAGCTCCAAAGATGGCTTTGAAGTTTCCTCAAAATTAATTTTTAACTTAAAAATGTTCATTGATGCAAAAGTAGCAATTTAAATTTAGCCTTTTGAGCGCTCTTGTAAATTGACTATGCTCTGACTTAATTGTTGATAAAGATTCTGCATCTCAGGATTGTTTTTCAAAAGTTCGATATGAGCTTCAACTGTTTCCTGATCACCACGTGAGGCAGGCCCTGTTTGCATTTTGTGAGGATCGTTAGACTGAACTTTGGCTGCTGTTTCAGAAATCAAAGGTCTTAAAAGATCAAAATCCAAGTTTTGCTCTTTTAATAATTCTTGCGACAGAGCATAAAGATGATTACTGAAATTACAAGCAAATACGGCTGCAATGTGCAGCGCCTTTCTCTGTTCTGAACTTAATTCAACAACCCTTTCCGAAAGTCGATCAGCAATGGCACGTATTGTAGAAGCAACTTCTGGGGTATTCCCTTCAATAGCAAATGGGATTTGCCTAAAATCTACCATCTGAGACTTAGAAAAAGTTTGCAATGGATATAAAACACCAAATTTAGAAGATGAACCCTCTAACATATCCATTCCGGTTGAACCAGAAGTGTGAACAATCAACTTATCGCTAACTTTTAACTCTTTCGCAAGTTCATTAATGGCCTCATCTTTAACAGAAATAATGTATAGATCAGCTTTTCTATCCAGATAGTCGAAATCTGATATTGCTATTGCAGCTAAATTATCTGCAAGTTCACGAGCATTTTCAATGTTACGGCTCCACACTTGAACAATATCTTGCCCCGCTAATTTAAAAGCCCGACCCAATTGCGTGGCTACATTGCCACTACCTAGTAAAACGATATTCATCAGACCTGTTTATTTTCTTTGTTTCTTCGGAAAATCGACAAAATAAAGCCAACTACCATAATAATGGTCCCACCCCACAATAAATTAATAAATGGAAACTCAATAGCTTTTAATACTACCCATTGTTTTTCAGCTTTAGGCTTTTGGTAAACCATTAGCTCCAACTTATTTTTATCAGGAAATACATTTGTGAACCGGAATTTTAAGCCTTTTTCATCAACCTTTTTGCCAAAATCAAATTTTGAACCATCTTTTAACATGTAAATTGGCTCTGAAGAATAAATTTTATCTTCCGAATTGACTTCCAATTGCAATCCAATTGCGATATCCTTTT
Organism: Daejeonella sp.; assembly: GCF_044232565.1. GTDB lineage: Bacteria > Bacteroidota > Bacteroidia > Sphingobacteriales > Sphingobacteriaceae > Daejeonella. Next base: position 2,334 of record NZ_JBIILQ010000127.1, read on the forward strand.
CACCAAGAGGGATATTTTGAACTTTTGCCTCACGATTTATTCCCTTAACCAAAATAAAACCTTCTCTAAATCTTACTGTATCACCAATATTGATTTCATAAGTTATAGGTTTCTCATAACTTTCATCATCCGAATGGCCTTCATGTTCTTCATGATCTTCCTCTTTGAGAGGCACGCTACTAACATGAGTATAGATATCATGGAACAAGTAATGCTTTGTGTCTGGCGAGGCAATTATCTGTCTCATCTTTGCATTTAACTGCGCATTTGGATATAGAGTGAAATTCTCCTTCTCCTTACCTGATTTTTCGTCAATAACCTTATAGTTGATTCTATAATATGTATTAACACCCTCGACAGAATCACCTAAATAGGTCACACTATAGCGATCCATTTTAACGGGTTCATCTTTGTAAAGAATAATATTTTCTCGTGGATTATTGTTTTTTGCAAATTCATCACCGAATCCGATTCCAGTATTATTGATGGAAACTACTTTATTGGTTGCAGCTGCCACAAGTGCTCCAATTAATAACAGAGCGAAGCCGATATGCGCTACAGCAGAACCAGCCAAACGCCATTTACCAGAGAAAGCATCTCCCAATATTCTAGCGTTCGCAACTATTGAAAATATAGCCGCAAAAGTTAGAATGATATACATCACATTGGAGTAAATATCCATGATGTAAACTGCCGCAGCGGTAATAAATAAAGATAAAACTACTGAAACAGAAATGCTGATAAAGAACTTCTTAGGATCTGTTTTCTTATATTTTAAATATTGTGCAAAGGCCGAAATAAAAGCAATAACTACTGCAAAGGGAACCTGCCATTTATTATAATGAGCGATAACATCTGCAGGAGGTGCAATTTCGGTACCGAAAATTGCATTAAACACCGGGACTGATGTAGTGGCCAAGATTTGCAAACAAGCAATTGAAATAACTAGCGCACCTATAAACAACCAAAATTCGCGTGAATAAGTCTCCTCGTCTTTTTTGGTAATTGGAAGTTCTTTCCATCTAATAACCATGAAAAAGATTGCCAAAAAAAGAAAAACTAGGATGTATAAAACTAAGTGCCAAAACATCCCTAAATCTGTAAAAGAGTGGACAGATGTTTCTCCTAGAATTCCGCTTCTTGTTAAGAAGGAGGCATATAAAACTAAAACAAAGCTAATTAAAACTAAGAAAGTAGCGGTAAAATACGAATGTCCTGAATTTTTATAGGCGATTAAAACGTGTACTGCTGCAATTAGGGTCAACCAAGGAATAATTGATGCATTTTCAACCGGATCCCATGCCCAAAAACCACCAAAATTTAAAGCCTCGTAGGCCCAAAATGAACCCATGATGATACCAGTACCAAGAATCATTACCGCAAATAAAGTCCAAGGTAATGCAGGCTTAACCCATTCCGAATATCTTCTTTCCCATAAACCACCGATCGCATAAGCAAAAGGGATAATCATGGATGCAAAGCCTAAAAATAAAGTTGGCGGGTGAATTACCATCCAATAATTCTGAAGTAAAGGGTTTAATCCATTTCCATCAGGTATTAAATTCAAATAATCTCCACGTTGAAAAATCGGGCCTGGAACTGCATCTCTCAATAAAATAAAAGGTGAACTTCCAATCTTAAACCCGAAAACCTCTACCCCTACAAGCATAGAAGCAATAAATGCCTGTGATAGCATCAGGATAGTCATTACAGAGGTTTCCCATGTTTTACCTCTCTTAAATATAATAAAACCTAAAAAAGATTGCCAAAATGTCCAGAGCCAAAAACTACCCTCTTGGCCTTCCCAGAAGGAAGAAATAATATAGTAAACAGGTAATGTTTTAGAAGAATGCGCCCAGGCATAGTGATATTCAAATAAATGATTGTAAATAATATAATAAAGGGAAGAGCCAATACCAATTATTGCAAGCAAATTAATTAGAAAAGCAAGCCTAGCTATTTTCTTCCATCCTTCAGAACTTGCCCTAACAAGAGAATCTTTAGAAAGGTTTGTACTTGTTGCAAAATAGTATGCAACTGTTGAAAGTAATGCAGTGCAAAACGATAAAACGATGAAGAATTGGCCTATCTTTCCAGGAAGAAGGTTTTCTCCAATAAATTGTATGTCCATTAAGATTTAATTTTTTGCGGTGGTGGCAGAAACTTCAGTAATTTCAACCTCGTCATTTGTATATTTTGAAGGGCACTTCATTAAAATTTTTGAGGCGTGAAACTCATTTCCAACCATTTTACCTGTTAAAACTATTTGCTCAGAGCGCTCGAAATCTTGGGGTTTTGCACCATTAAACACCACTTTACTCTCACGACCCTCATTATCACTCATGTAGAAAGCAAAATAATTGGCATCTTGCTGAGGATCATAAAAAAGCTCTTTTTCTTTGTTTAGCTGGCCAACAACGTGTAATTCGGAAGCCGACTCTTTGGCATCAGCAAATGAGCCATAAGTGCTCGAATCAGCATAAGTGCTTATGATTATACCAATCGCTAAAGCGATTATTAGAATACCTGCTATGGAACTTTTTTTCATGGCAATAAGTTTATAATGCTTCAAATAATTTAGCAAAAATACTAATTAGAAAGCTCAAGAAGTAAATATAACAAGATTGTTTCTATATTAGAATCATTCTAAATAAAAAATGGAGCGAAATAATTAAATCCCGCTCCATTATTGACATAATATTGATTAATTATGGCCAGATACCCATGTTCATATAAGAAATTGCAACCTTATCAATTGAGCTCACAAATGCCGCAGTTCTTAATCCATCAATTTTAGGATTAGCCATCTGCACATCTCTAATTTCATGGTAAGATCTAATCATAGTATCTTCCAATCCTGAATTCACTAATTCAAGTTCAGTAGCACCTTTAATAATTAAACTTCTTTGTACGGCATCAAGCGTAACTCCGGTTGTCTTCTCAACCATATTTACCAAGTTAAGATTGGCATTTTCTTCGTAGCGCTTATCCATTCTTCCGAATGCAACATGCGAAAGATTTTTAAGCCACTCAAAATAAGATACAGTTACCCCACCAGCATTACAGTACATGTCAGGAATAATGATACAACCCTTATTGATCAATACTGCTGCTGCTTCAGGAGTTGTTGGTCCGTTTGCTGCCTCAGCAATAATCTTAGCCTTAATATTTGCTACATTGTTAATCGTAATTTGATTTTCAAGAGCCGCTGGAACAAGAATATCACATTCTTGCTCTAATCCTTCAGCAGAGTTTTTAAATTCTCTCTGGGCACCGGCAAAACCTAGAATAGAACCTGTTATTTTGCGATGAGTAAATACCTCATCTAGGTTTAAACCTGAAGAATTATAAATTGCTCCTTCAAACTCACAAATCCCTACTACTGTGGCACCAAATTCAATCAGGTACTTTATTGTATGATATCCCACATTACCAAGACCTTGAACGATTACACGCTTACCTGATAAACCAGGACTGAGTCCCATTTTTTTCATGTCTTCAGCAATATCGACACATTCTCTAACAGCAATAGCTACTCCACGACCGGTTGCTTCTTTTCTTCCGGCGATACCATGCAAAGCCAATGGTTTTCCGGTAACACAACCCAAAGCATCCAATTGTCCTGGATTCATTGTTTGGTAAGTATCCGCTATCCAGCTCATTTCACGCTCACCTGATCCATAATCTGGTGCTGGAACATCTATCGCGGGACCGATAAAATTCTTTTTAATTAATTCAACAGTGTACCTACGTGTAATTGTTTCCAGTTCGGCAGTGGTATAATCTTTAGGATTAATTTTTATTCCACCTTTTGCGCCTCCAAAAGGAACATTAACAATAGCACATTTATAGGTCATTAATGCTGCAAGTGCCATCACTTCGTCCTCATTCACCATTTCACTATAACGAATACCACCTTTTGTTGGCGATTTATGATGTGAATGCTCTACTCTCCAAGCGTCAATAACCTCGAAGCCGTTCCCGCGACGAATTGGAAAACGAAAACGATAAACACTATTGCATGATCTGATCTGGTCAAGCAATCCTTCAGGATGAGAAGTGAATTGTGCTGCATGATCAAAAAACTGGCAAACATCTCCAAAAAACGAAGTTTCTGAGTGCGCTGCGTCTATAGACTTAGCCATAAAATTAATTTATAAGTTTGAATAATTGGTTTTTCTGATGCAAAGTTGTTAGAAAAAAGTCGATACTTAAAATGAAAATTACTTAGTGTATAAAGTACATCTCAACAGAAAACGATAAAATCTTAGTTGAAAGATTTTAAACCTCGATTTTCAACTATTTTTGCTTCTCAATTTTTTTTAATCGATTGTCAATTGAGAACAAATAAATTGCAATTCCTATAAAAATAACGGCAAGAACCATCACCACCACGTAAATCTTTCCCGATTCTCTCAGCTCGGTTGCCATATCAACCCCGTTCAAGTTTTGAGCAATACTGATCATTGATAGTGATAATAGGAAACAAATTGTTAAGATAACAGTTTTCATTTGGCAAGATTTAAAAATATATTTTTATAATTTGATGTGAAAGAAATTAATGATCCTCTAATTTTTTATTTTCAATTTTACGAATGCGGTATCTGATGTTTGTAATCCAAACACCGATTAATATCCATCCTAACACAGCAGGATAAAATACAGGCCTAAGTTCGGGGGCCATATCCTTTGTATTAAAACCAGGGTTACCTCCGTTTCCGGGATGTAAAGAATCGGTTAATCGTGGCAGTATAAATAGTAAAACTACCATGATTGGAAATGCAAAAATATTGTATACCGAAGAAATTCTTCCTCTTTTTTGCTCCTCTTCGAGCGAATTTCTAAGTACTAAATAAGCCAAATAAACGAGAAGAGCTATTGCTGCACTATTTTGCTTCGGATCATTACTCCATGCTTCACCCCAAGTAAATTTGGCCCAAACAGCTCCAGTAACAAGGCCCAAAACACCAAAAACAATACCAACATTGGCGCTTTCAACCGCCATTAAATCGTCATTTTCATTTGAGCTACGCAAATAACGTACACTATAAACAAATGAAATCGTCAACATAACAATCATTGAGAACCACATTGGTACGTGGAAATGAATATTACGAATGGTTTCGTTCAATATTGGCTTGGCGGGAACATGAAATAGAAAGCCTGCAACAATGGAGAATAGCACAAGAATTACAGCCAAAATCTTCCACCAAATTTTATTCATAGAATTGTATTTTAATCACGCCAAAGGTAAGGAAATAACAGTAAAGAAGTAGTGATAACGATCACATTTATAGCTAAAATAACGCCAATTTCATCATAAGAAACCGACCTATCTAAACCGTCCATCGCATTTTTGGAGAATTTAATCAAAACCACCAGCAAAGGAATTATCAAAGGAAAACTCAAAATGGCCATTAGTCCGCCACCATTACTCGCCTTCGAAGCAATACCAGAAATCATCGTAAAAACTGAAGCAAAACTAATACTACCCAATAAAACTGAAAGTAAATAAAACCAAGGGTCGCCCATAGGAT
>NZ_JBIILQ010000128.1:0-7825 GCF_044232565.1 Daejeonella sp.
ATCCAACAGGAATAATGGGTCCTGAGATGATGGAAGATTTTAGGAAGCAGGCGGAACGTTTTGGTACAGAAATTCGCTTTGGTTATGCTAGTAGTGTTGATTTCTCATCTATACCTCATAAGGTGATTATTGATGAAAATAAAACAATAATAGCGGATACAGTGATAATTGCTACTGGTGCCTCAGCAAAGTGGTTGGGATTAGAAAGTGAGCAAAAATACAATGGTTTTGGGGTGTCTGCCTGTGCAGTTTGTGATGGGTTCTTTTTTAAGGGTCAGGATGTTGCGATTGTAGGTGCTGGTGATACAGCGGCAGAAGAAGCCACTTATCTTGCTAAGCTCTGTAACAAGGTTCACATGCTTGTCCGCAGGGATGAGTTTAGAGCATCAAAAGCAATGCAAAATAGAGTTCTAAATACACCAAATATTGAGATTCATTATAATTCAGACACCAAAGAAATTTTGGGCAATGGAAAAAATGTAACAGGTGTTTTGGTATCTAATAATATAACTGGTGAAGAAAAAACAATTGACATAAGTGGATTTTTTGTGGCCATTGGTCATAATCCAAATACAGAAATATTTAAGGGTTTGTTAGATATGGACGAAACGGGTTACTTAATAACGAAACCAAATAGCACTAAAACTAATATTGAAGGAGTTTTTGCTTGTGGTGATGCTCAAGATAAATTATGGCGTCAAGCAATTACAGCTGCAGGAACAGGCTGTATGGCTGCTCTTGAAGCCGAGCGTTATTTAGCAGCAAAGGAAGATGCATAGTTTTTTATGTTAACATATTTAAAAATGCCCTTGAGAAATCAAGGGCATTTTTGTTTATATTTCTATATTACCTCCAATAATCTTAGAAATTTTTATCCCTTTGCTTTAGCTTAAACTGTATAATTGGTGAAGATTTTTAATTTTGTTAATTGATGGAAACGTTAAGGGTAAATTAAATTGTTAAATTTGAACTACACCCTAATGATATTTTAAAAAGCTTATAATGAATTTAAAAACGATTTACCCCGCATTATTACTAGCAAGCACGCTATTATTTGCATGTGGAAATGAAGAAAAAACGGAAGAGGTGAAACCAGTAGTAAAGAAAATAATGCAACCTTTTCGTTTTCATAAGGCTATTGAAGTTAGACCGGGATTAACCTTGGATATTGTGAGTTGGGGTCGAGGTTCTAATTCGGTAGGAGGGTATCTGATTTTAAGATCAGATTCAACTAAACTTAATTATCGCTCTGTTGCTGGTGAGCTTGATGGCAAAATAGTTGATGTTTGGGATATGGATTTAGATTCTGATGGGAATCCAGAATTGTACATTCACGCAAGTGGTGAGGGAAAGGGATCCTATTTAAATATGTATATCTATGAATATAGTGATGGTGGTTCTAGTCAGCAATTACGTTTTCCGGAGCTCAATTCAACTTTAAATAAGGGATATCATGGGGACGACTCCGTTTATATAAAGGATGGTAAATTATTGCGTCAATTTCCAATTTACGACAAGAATGATTCAACGGGGACTGCTACTGGTGAGATACGTAAATTAGAATATACATTGAGAAACAATAGTTTTCAATTTAAGGAGATAAAAGAGGAACAATCGGTACAGAAAAAGAAATAATTTACAAGTTATTATCCTCAAACTGCTTTTGGATTCGTTCTAGGTTTTGAATCATTTCTTCTAATTTAGACTCTTCTCTTTTTATATAAATTCGCATGGATATAAAATAGGAAAAAGCAATCCAAGAAAATGTGAATATCAAAGCTAGAATTATTACCCAGGTAGGTGTCATAAAAGAAATCTCTACAAAGTAAAGTAAAAAACCAGTACTCAAAAAGATTGTGTAAATCCTGTATTTTCGGGTGTTTAAAACATACCTCTCCTGTTTATATTTCTTCAAATAAGTAATGTAATCCTCGGGTTTATCAATTAATTTATCATAGTTTATTTGACGATAATTGCCAATTATTGCGATTATATAATAAATGCAACATGCCAGAAATATTATCATGGCAAGATGGGTAGTCCACATATTAAAAGGGATAAACCACCAAACAGATAATATTGCTGTTGCAGCGAGTGTCATGCCAATAATCTCAATTAGCAACCTCCTAGAAAGCCCATTTTTCGTTTTCTGTATTTTTTTAAATACGGCTTCGTGCTCGACTTTCGGCAGCGTGATCTGGTTGTGCCAGATTACTTTTAGTGCTTCAAAATCTTTCATATTTATTATAAATTTCAGTCAGTTTTTGTTTGATACGATGAATTTTAACTCTTAGATTACCCTCAGATATTCCCGAAACTGCGGCAATTTCAGTGTAGGGAAGTTCATCCAATACCATAGTGATAATAAAACGCTCGTTTTCTTCAAGTTGAGCGATACATTTATAAAGAGAAGAAACTTGCTCATTTTTTTCTGAGATCTCTTCGCCCTTAGTTTCAATAATATTGTCGGTAAGTTCGTCTTTGGGATGTCTTTTTTCAACACGCAAATAGGAGAGGCAGGTATTTACAGCGATACGGTAAATCCAAGTTGAAATTAATGCCTGATTTCTAAATTTATCAAGATTCTGCCAAACTTTTATAAAGGTTTCTTGCACCAGATCGTTCGCCGATTCATCATCCCCCGTATATCCATAACATAAATGGTATATCTTTTTGGAGTTAGCCTGAAAAATTTCCTTGAAAAGTGCCTCTTTACTCAAACCCTTATTTTGCCGTTTAGATTTATAATGTTCTTATTTGTTACAAATATTGACTTTTATTGATCCATTTTGCCCATTTTTCTGCGTTTATGATCAATACGTCAAATTCCTTCTGATAATCAAATTGAAGATCTTCATGCAGCTTATCTATTAACTTTACAATTTTTTCAATTTGTCTATTTAACAAAGCCTGCAAGGGTTTATGCGTTGTTTTTAGATCCACATAAATAAGATAGTTCGTGCAAAACCAAATAGCTAATTCTATTTCAACCTGTTTTGAGCCTGTATATTTAGCGTATCGGTTCATTAAACGAATTATTTTCCTCAGACTTTTTGTACTGTAGAAATAATGTTTTTGCATGGTTTCGAAATCCGCTATTAAAAATATTTTTACGTCTTCGGCATATTTCATGGGCTCTTGGACGTCAAAAAGCAGATAAGTAAGCAATTCCTTATTTTCTTTTTTATATTTTGCAAGCCTCAAACAAATTTCTGTAAGCTCTGTAGCGCTAAGTCCCGCTAATATTTTTTTTAAATCACTTAATTTTTCGGGCTTCATGTGCTTCTTTCATTTGCTTGGTAAATCTAATTAATTACTTTTGTTCATTAAGCTAACCTTAACTTATGAAATTTAAAAATTTTGGAATCGTTGCATTAATTGCAGTTACTGTTTCTGCGTTACTTACCTTCTTAAATCATTACAATATTATTGCTATTCCTGAAGTAGCACTCATGTTCTCAAGATGGCTAGCTATTGCGGGTTTATTTTTATACGGACTTAAAAAGAAGTCGCTTACCACTTGGATTTTAATCTCAATGGTTGTTGGTGCAGAAATTGGAAATGATTTTCCAGAAATAGGTGTAAAGCTTCAAGTTTTAAGTAAAGTGTTCTTAAAAATGATTAAGACCATTATAGCACCTCTTCTTTTTGCTACTCTTGTATTCGGAATTGCGGGTCATTCTGATCTGAAGCAAGTAGGTCGCATGGGTTGGAAGTCAATACTTTATTTTGAAGTGGTTACTACCATAGCCCTATTTATTGGTCTAGCAGCAATTAACATATCCAAGGCAGGAATGGGCATAACGCTTCCTCCAGGCGCTCATGAAGAGCTCGAAAAGGTTGCGCCACAAACATTTAATGATATTATTCTTCATATTTTCCCGGAGAATATTGCCAAATCAATTGCTGAAGGTCAGGTTTTACAAATTGTTATTTTCAGTATAATTTTTGGTATTGCTCTGGCGATGGTTCGTGAAGATAAGCGTCAACCGATGTTGAAAGCCACTGAAAGCCTTTCTGAAGTCATGTTTAAGTTTACCAATATCATTATGTATTTCGCTCCAATTGGTGTTGGTGCTGCTATTGCATATACGGTAGGGCATATGGGACTTGGGATATTAGTAAATCTCTTTCAATTATTATTAACACTTTATGTGGCCTTATTTGTTTTTTTAATAGGTGTTTTATTGCCCATTGCTTTAATTATAGGATTGCCGATAAAGAAATTCTTGCAAGCAATTGCAGAGCCGGTTTCAATTGCATTTGCGACCACGAGCTCGGAGGCTGCACTTCCCAGAGCGATGGAAGCGATGGAGCGGATTGGTGTTCCACGTAAAATTGTTGCTTTTGTGATGCCAACGGGTTATAGTTTTAATTTGGATGGAACGACACTTTACTTAGCTTTAGCCGCAATTTTTGTGGCACAAGCTGCTGGTATGCCTTTGACATTCGGACAGCAATTATTGATTGTATTTACATTAATGTTAACTAGTAAGGGAGTGGCTGGTGTGCCTCGAGCTTCTCTAGTGATACTTTTAGGTACTGCTGCATCCTTCGGGATGCCGGTTTGGCCAATCTTTATCATTTTGGGAATCGATGAGTTGATGGATATGGCCAGAACATCGGTAAACGTAATTGGTAATTGTCTTGCTACCGTGGTTATCGCTAAATGGGAAGGTGAATTTCATCCGCCAGTGGATGACCTGGGAGCCCCCAATGAGAACAGAGTTCATAAATTAGAAGATCAAATAGAAAAACATTAATACAAGAAAATATATTGTTTATATTTCAAAAAGATGAGTGATAAAAGGAAAAAGATATTTTTAGGTATTTGTATTATTGCACCTTTCCTAATCTACATGGTTTATTATTATTCCATTATGGTTAAGAATGCCCCATACCGGTTTTCTGATTTTGAATCAATCACGTTTAAATATGGCTTAGGAGATTCCCTAGTCAATCAATATGATTCTAAAACTGGATATTATCAGTATGTAAATAGTAGAGATTCATTGGTAAAAACAAAGGTAAAACTTCGTAAAGATGATTTATTGTATTTACATAGAAAGGCAGCAGAATTAGGTTTCTGGAATTTTCCTGAGCAGATAATAGGCGAGGAGTTAGATGGGAAGACGGGCAATATTCCACACTATTATCTGGAGTTTAAATATAAGGGCAAAGCCAAGCATATCGAATTTGATACCGGATACAAAGATGATCCTAAGTTAAATGATGCTGCTAAAACATTAATTACTGAGGTAAGTAACATGATTAATGATGTGAGAGATCGAGATCAGCAATAATTGTATTGGCTTATAATGACACATTTATTTTTCAGATTTTGTAAAGACTTTTATTATTTAAAATAATTCCATATATTTGCACCTCATTTAAAAAAATAAATTAATAATGTACGCAATAGTAAATATAGCCGGACAGCAATTCAAAGTTGCTAAAGACCAATATCTTTTTGTACACAGGTTACAAGGAGAAGAAGGCGCTAGTATTGAATTTGACAACGTATTATTAGCAGAGAACAATGGTAAATTCTCTATTGGTGCTGATGCATTGAAGGGTGCTAAAGTAACTGCTAAGATACTGTCTCATTTAAAAGGTGATAAAGTGATCGTTTTCAAAAAGAAGCGTCGTAAGGGCTACAAAAAGAAAAATGGACACCGTCAGCAGTTCACTAAAATAGAGATTACTAGTATTTCTCTATAAGTTATTCGTTGTACGTTATACGTTACACGTTTTTTATTCTTAAGTTTAAAATCCTGAATTGTTTATCAATTCATAAATAAAAAAATAAAATGGCACATAAAAAAGGAGCCGGTAGTTCCAGAAACGGACGCGAGTCGCATAGCAAACGTTTAGGTATTAAGATCTTCGGTGGTCAGGCTGCAATTGCAGGAAATATTATCGTTCGTCAGCGCGGTACAAAACATCATCCTGACAAAAATGTTGGAATTGGAAAAGACCACACGTTATTCGCTTTAATTGATGGTACTGTATTTTTCAGAAAGAAATCTGATGATAAATCATATGTTTCAATTATTCCAAGAGTATTCCTATTAGAAGATGCAGCACCTGTAAAGGTAAAGAAAGCTGATGCTCCTAAGGTTGAAGCTGTTTCAACAGAAGAAGCTCCAGCTAAAGCAGCTAAAAAAGTTGCTGCTAAGCCAGCTGCCCCCAAAGCTGCTGCTAAACCAGCTGCAAAGGTAAAAGCAGAAGATAGCGTTGCTCCTTCAGAAGAAGCATAATCATAAATAAAATATTGTTTTGAAAGCCCTAATGGAAATTAGGGCTTTTTTTATTGCTCTCTGATAAGTAATTGCTCTGCAAAACCTTTCAATAGTTCTTTTTTACCAGCTTCAACTGCTATTTGGTCCAATGCATGTAATGCTTTGTTTACATAGTCTTCCATCAAAAATGTAGCTAGTTTTCTGACCTCCAATTGATTGTATATATTAGTAATAGCTTCAACCTTAGCTGTTGGATTGTTAGATGTTTCTATCCATTGAATTAGTTCATTAGCAATATTTCCTTTTGCAAGTTCCTTGGCTTTAATTAGCATGAATGTTTTTTTATTGGACAGGATATCGCCTCCAACTTGTTTTCCGAATTTTTCTGGATCTCCATAAACATCTAAAATATCATCTTGTAATTGAAATGCCAATCCTAAATTCTGACCAAATTCGTAGAGTAATTTTGCCTGATTTTGCGCTGCACCTCCAATTAATGCTCCAATTTGCATACTTCCAGCAAGAAGCACGGCAGTTTTTTGCCTAATCATTTCGAGGTATTCCGCTAAGCTAACATCATTTCTGTTTTCAAAGTTCATGTCGGCTTGTTGCCCTTGGCATACTCCCGAAGCTGTTTCGCTAAAAATAGCGAGTACATCTCTTAAAATATTATCCTCTACCTTGATCATGAGTTTGTAGGCCTCTACAAACATCACATCTCCAGATAAAATTGCTGCACTTTCATTCCATTTTACATGAACTGTAGGCTTGCCTCTCCTAATTGGAGCCTTATCCATTATATCATCATGCATGAGCGTGAAATTATGGAATATCTCAATGCCAATTGCAGCATCAAGGGCCTTTAAAACTTGGCCCCCAAAGAGCTCTGTAGATACTAAAACTAAAACCGGACGCATACGTTTTCCACCTAATTCCATCAAATAGCTGATAGGTTCATAAAGTTCAACTGGCTGTTCGGTGTACTGGGTATCGTTAATAGCCTTATTAATAAGGGCTTGGAGTTGTTCTATTGAATGCATTTATTAGATATAGGATTATAACAAAATCAACAAAAATGTCTCATCTGTTTTTTAAAACAGTCGAAATATACGAAATGAGAACACTTAAAGCCAAATTTTTGAGCTGCATTTTATTGGAATGTAAAAAGGTTTGAATCCGAAAAGCCGACTCTTTTTTAGAATCGGCTTTTCTGATATGTAAATTTCTAATTTAACTAGTCGCGAACTAGGCTAAAATCTATCTGTCGTTTCGCTAAATCTACTTTTTTAACAAGAATTCTTACTTCGTCACCTAGCTGATATTTCTTTTTTCGCCTTTGTCCGATTATGCAATAGTTTTTTTCATCAAGTACATAAAAGTCATCATTTAAATCCCTTAATCGGATCATTCCTTCACATTTATTCTCAATAATTTCAACATACATGCCCCATTCTGTGAGACCTGAAATTATGCCATTATACTCCATTCCAATATTACTAAGAAGGAATTCAGCTTGTTTATATTTAACAGAAGCACGTTCAGCATCTGCAGCTTTTTTTTCCATTTGAGAGGAATGCATGGAG
>NZ_JBIILQ010000129.1:0-7815 GCF_044232565.1 Daejeonella sp.
AGCGTTCATTTATTATACAAGCTAGTCTGGCACAAAATAAAAAAACGATAGCCTTTAAAACCAATAATTTACCATCATTTTGCTTGTTCCAACACATGGTTTAGGGAAGTGTAAATTTCCATTTAGCAATAATCATAACCATCATAATAACATACTTATACAGATTTTAAGTATTTTGCTTAATTCTTAAGTTTTATAGGAACCAATTTACTGATTATAACATTCCATTCCCTTAAACGATGCTACTCGTCGCCTGCGCCATCATTCTAAACAGTCAAAACAAGGTAATCGTTTGCCAAAGAAGCACGAGCATGCACCTTCCGCTTAAATGGGAATTCCCCGGCGGCAAAGTGGAGCTTAATGAAAAGCCTGAAGAATGCTTGATTAGAGAAATAAAAGAAGAGCTGGATATTAAGATTAGCGTTATTAAGCAATTAAGTATAAATGATCATCATTATTTAGACAAATCCATACGGCTTATTCCATTCATTTGTAGATACTTAAGCGGTGAAATTAACCTCAAAGAGCATGTAGATTTTAAATACTTAGACAAGGAGAATTTGTTGGATTTAGATTGGGCTGAAGCTGATTTACCGATTCTTAAAGAATATTTGTGTCTTAGCTAAAAACAATTCAAAACAAAATTATTAATTTAAGTACAGCGCTTCCTTTGAGCTTCATCACTATATTTGCGTCAAAAATTTAAAAATATGATCACTCACCATGTTTTATTCTGGCTAAAGGCCGATATCACTAGCGAACAAAAGATTGCCTTCCAAAAAAGCTTAAGTACATTAGAAAAGATTGAAGTAGTAAAATTTTTTCATTTAGGTACTCCAGCACCCATTGAGCGTGCTGTAGTAGATACCAGCTATACTTTTAGTTTATTATTGGCTTTTGATGACTTAGCAGCACATGATTTTTATCAAGTCCACACGCTTCATAAAGCCTTTTTAGAAGAATTTAAAGTCTTCTTTGAGCGAGTAGTTATTTATGATGCTCAAAATTAATAGAATTTTCAATCGGGGTAGAAATTTTCATTTTTACCCCGATCACATAAACTAAAATTCCTTTTCGCCAAACTCACTACCTGGCAATTTCAATTTATTTTTAAGCTTATTCAAGTTAAAACTCAAATTGATCATCACTACATCCACCTCATAAATATAATTAGTTGTGGTATAAAAATCGGGGGCAGAGGTGGTGATACGCTGCTCATTGCTTTTTAACAAGCCCATATCCATATTTTGCCATTGCAATAATGCCGTTAACCTTCCCGACATCAGTGTTTTTTTAATAGACATATTAGGCGAGTAAAAGCGTGAATCTTCCCCCTGCACCGTCGGACGAGCAGAAATATAGTTCATATTCCCTTGCACACTCAGTGTGGAGTTTAGCTGGAAATTCATATTGGCATTGATTGAATTTACCCAAGCCGCGTTTTTCTGAACATTTGGGTAATTTAGCACTAAACCACTAAGTGAACTTCTAAACACATTGGTGCCGAGGTAAAGTTGTGCCCATTTCGCGGGACTATAATTTAGTCCCAATTCAATTCCCAAGCGCTTTGCCTTATCGGCATTGGTATAAACACGATTCAAAATAGTATCGGTATATACATTGTTTACCCTTTGAATAGGATTTTTAATATCCTGATAATAAATGGTAGAAAATAGTGAACCCTTACTAAAATTCTTTGTGACACCAACTTCAGCCAAGTATATAAATTCTGGCAAAAGATTCGCATCTCCCCTTTCAAGCGTTTCAGAATGTTCTCTTTCTGGTATCGGATTTAGCTCAAAATTGTTAGTTCGCTGCACCCTCCGGCTAATTCCAGCCTTCGCTTTCCAGCTGTTTTCAAAATTATACAAAATGCTGGCTGAAGGAAATAAGTTATGTAGCTCCAGCTTGTAATTATCATTCAATAAAGACTTTACACTTAAATCGCGTGTTGAATATTCATACCTGAGTCCCGTAACATATTCCAATTTATTTACCTTGCCAGAATACTGACTATAAAGCGAGTGAATGTGATTATTTGCTTTTACATTTCCCGAAAAGGCCTGATCAGTGGTAAAATTAGTAGCTCCTCGCTCCTTTACAGCATAAATAAACCGCCCATCTTGTTGATCTAGACGATATTGATAGCCACTTTCGAGCTTGCCTTTACCCAAATTAAAACTATGATCTACCTTAATCCTAAAGCCTGTTAAAGGATTTTTATAAGTGCTCAAAGTATTTTGAACAGTGTCTTGAAGTTCAATATTCCTATTTTTTGTTGAACCTTCCAATTCTGCTTGCTCCACCAGAGCAGAAATATTTAAAACCGATTTATCATCAAAATTATGCAGATATTCTAAATTCCCTAAAATAAAATCACCCTGTTTATTTTGCGTATTTGCATTAAAATAATTTTTACGCCCAATAATCTGACCTGTAGCCAAAACCGTATTCACATTGCTATAATTAATATCAGCCACACGATCCTGATATTTGTGTCCGGCAAAAAAACCAACAGAAAATTGATCTTTTACAGAGGGTGTAAATATAAGATTGAACCTGCCCCCATAATTATATTTATCAAAACTTCGCTCTCCTTGAGATGGGAAGCTAGTTTTCTTGACACCAATAATAGTAAACAAATCCCCATCTCTAAAACCAGCATTATCATTTCTTAAATAATTAGCCCCAATAGAAAAATCCCATTTATCTTTTTTATAGTTGTAAGTAAAATCGGCCCCATAACGTTGCTGATCTTCAGCATTTCCATAATTCCTTACCGAAGGTAAACCGCCTTGAACATTAGCTATGAAAGCACTACTATCATCGGCCCCTTTTTTGGTTGTAATATTAATTATACCCCCTTTACCATCGGGATCATATTTTGCTGATGGCGCAGTAATTAGTTCAATATTTTCTATCGAATTTGCAGGCAGCTGACTCAAAATCGTAGCCGCATCCGTCTGTACTGCCTTACCATTTATTAAAACTAGAAAGCCTTTTGATCCACGCAAGGATATTTCCCCTTGCCCATCTACCGTAACAGAGGGCATATTTTTAATTACATCTACAGCAGTGCCGCCTTTTGCCGACTCAAACTGATCGGCCTTATAAACCTGTTTATCAATTTTATTAAAACTCTGTAATTGCTGTCCTGTGACCTTTACTTCAGCCAAAAATTTTTGATTTACCCTAAGTTCAATCGCCCCAATATTTAATTTTTTCCCAGCTAACAAAGAAAAAGTAGTCGATTTATAGGTATCATAACCAACAAATTGCGCTTTGATATAATAAAGTCCGGCCACCAAATTCAAAAATTTGAACTTCCCATTTATATCCGCTACTTGTCCGCTAACCAAACTTGAGTCAGATAATTTAAACAAAGAAACACTAGCAAACTCTAAAGGAGCATTAGCAGATTTATCGAAAGTAAAACCCTCAACAGAAGCACTTTGGGCATATAAACCCGAAGAAATGAAAAATAACACTAAAAAAAAATATTTATTCATAATGAATTTTGAATCGTTTAATATGTTTACAAAAATAGGCTATTCATTGAATTATGAAGCTTTTCAAAGACAAACTAAAGAACTATTTATATTGATTTTGCTTTTACTTTATAATTACCCAAAAAACAAGCTAATTGACATGCGGATATAGCTATTCAAAACTCTGAAATTAACTTTGGAAAACGCTTAAGACTGGTTAGATTAGTTAAAAATTATTAAAATCATGAGAGTCCTGTTTTTAAGTCTTATTTGCCTATTTTTTGCATCTACTAACTTTGCTCAATCTCAAAAATTCGAGTT
This sequence comes from Daejeonella sp., assembly GCF_044232565.1. Taxonomy (GTDB): domain Bacteria; phylum Bacteroidota; class Bacteroidia; order Sphingobacteriales; family Sphingobacteriaceae; genus Daejeonella. The sequence goes on from NZ_JBIILQ010000129.1 coordinate 3,810, forward strand.
CATCGCCTTCGGCGACATGCCCTATCGAATCCCAAACGATTACCCCCGTTTTGAAAAATTAATTGAACAGATAAACAGTGAAAAGCCCGCTTTTAGCGTACATGTTGGTGATTTCAAATCAGGTTCAACACCCTGCTCAGACGAATATTTTAAAAAAATCTATAACTATTTTGGAACATTTAAGAATCCACTAATCTATACCCCGGGCGATAATGAATGGACCGATTGCAACCGAAAAGCAGCAGGAGAATACGATCCATTAGAGCGCCTAGCGCTATTGAGAAAGATGTTTTTTAGTTCTAAGGAGAGCTTCGGACAGAAAAAAATAGCCTTAAATAGTCAGGCAGAAAACCCTCAATTTTCTAGCTACGTTGAAAATGTAGCTTGGGAATATGGTGGTGTTCAATTTGCTACGGTTCATTTGGTTGGAACAAATAATAATTTAAAAGAGCTTGGTGATAATACGGAATTTATTGAACGTGAGAAGGCTAATTTAGCTTGGCTTGAAGAATTATATAACAAGGCTTCAGATAAAAAAGGACTCGTTATGGTTATCCAAGCAGATATGTTTTACATGGGCACGGGCTCATCGGGATTTGAAAAAATTAGATTGAAATTAGCCGAACTCAGTAAAAAGTATCAGAAACCTGTTCTTCTGATAAATGGTGATTCACATCGTTTTATTGTTGATAAACCATTACTTCATGAAGACAAACGTTCAACAATACTCAACTTCACTAGATTGCAAGTATTTGGAGACGCAGATATGGCATCTGTAAAGGTTATGGTAGATCCCAACTTAAAGGAACTTTTTACTTTTCAAGAGTTATTGATGAATTAATTATTTCGATTTGAGCTTCAATAATATATAGTTTTAGAGAAAACATAAAAAGGATTGTCAGATATCCTTGACCCGATAAAAATTGGTCACTATTATAAAGTATAGTATTCCCTCTTAAATCGCTCTTAAATTGAGCAATTTCCGTTACTTGCGTTATAATAACACATTATCACATATTAATTTAGGCAAAAATCATTTTTATGTTCTAATTTGTGTTAAACTGATTTAATGTCTACCTCACTAAGAATATTTTTCGTATTCGTATTATTAATGTTATCTCAAGAAATTTTTGGGATAGATCGTTATTTCATGTGGGTTGATCCGCAGACTAAACTACGTGTCAGAGTTAATCCCGAAACATTAGAACTCTACAAGGAAAGAGAAAGTGGGCCATGGTTAAGAGAAGGCAAAGTAAAATTAGACCCACAAATTTTCAATAATCTTCCCACGCATTTTACAAATAAATTTTTTATCATCGAGAATGGAAGGAAGATACTTTTACAAGTTATCGGGACAGGCCAATTATTTGAATATGACTCTTTAAAAAAAGAATTTAAGAGGCTAGATAAAACCTTCCACAGCGGATTTAACTTTACGGCAAACCAGTTTATTAGAAATGAAATCTTATACTCCATAGGTGGCGAAGGTTTTTGGAATTATAATACTTCAATAACCTACTTCGCAGAACAATTAAAAGAATGGGAAATACTTAGGCCCAAAAATAAAGGGCCTTTAGCAATTACAGATGGCTTCCAAGGTTATAGCAACAAACAGGATGTGTACTATTCTGGTGGCTCAAAACACAAAAATTTTCTGGAGGTTCAAGAAGAAAGCTATATTGATAATTTTTACCTGTTCGATTTCAAGAAAAATGAATGGCAGTTTTTGGGTAAATTAAATAGTAATCTGCTACCTGAAAAATCTGAAGGAATTATCTGGACCGGTGAAGTGTTTTTTCACTTTTTAAACAAGGCTATTTACGTCATCGATCCAAACAAAAATGAAGTTTATCTTCATCAAAATAGTAGAAAAGATCTTGGCATTGGTCTGTATCATTATGTACATCAAGATACATTAATCATTTTTAAGAGCATAAATGAGGGGCCTGTCCAGAAAATATCAATTTCCGAAATTCGGAAAAACACCACTTATGTAGGCAAATTTTATAGTACAGGTATAATATGGCAATGGTATGCACTCGGCTTGTTTCTAATTGTTATTATCATGACCATTTTGAAATGGAAGCGCAAAGGAGCTGTTGATGATAATGAATTAATGTTCAACCAATTGGAAAGGAAATTCTTAAATAAACTCGTGGCGCTTAAAGTAAATGAGTATTTAAACACTTATGAAATTAACGACATTTTAGAGGCAACCGATAAAACACAAGAAAATCAAAGAAAAATCAGGTTTAATGTAATTGGTCAGATTAATAAAAAACTCAAAGCAAAATATAATTGGGAAAATGCAATTGAGAGAAAACCATTGCCTGAGGACAAAAGACTGACTATTTATAAGTTGGATCCGGTAATTTTGAATGAACTTAAAAAAATCATGTGATAAATATTGAATCGTAATATTCCGCGATTAAACTTAGTTGATCATTATCTTTCCTTCTTCATTACCCTAATCTATTTATGGCAAATAAAAGGTCTAAGATTATCTTTAGGCTTTAATTAAACCCATCTATTAAGGATTAAATCCGAACTCAAAACCAGCCCATAAGTACACTTATCTGATTTCAAAGCGATGAAAAATTGCCAAAACCAATAAAAGCACAAAACCCGCCCTATTTATTAGAGCGGGTTTCGTAGCCCGTAGGGGAATCGAACCCCTGTTTCCAGAATGAAAATCTGGCGTCCTCACCCCTAGACGAACGGGCCATTTTGAGTTTTAAGCGTCATTTCAGCTTTTTAACTTGGGTAGCGGGAGCCAGACTCGAACTGACGACCTTCGGGTTATGAGCCCGACGAGCTACCAACTGCTCCATCCCGCACTGTGACAATTTAAAGCTTTAAAGAATGAAAGCGTTGCTTTTAAATTGGACTGCAAAGATATATTTCGTTTCTTTGCGGTGCAAATATATTTTAAAATAAATTTTTCATGTCGCATAAAGCCGGATTTATTAGTTTGATTGGGAAACCAAACGTTGGGAAATCAACCCTAATGAATGCCTTAGTCGGAGAAAAACTCTCTATAGTCACTCCAAAGGCACAAACTACGCGTCACCGTATTTTAGGCATTGTTAATGAACCCGACTCGCAATTAATTTTTTCGGATACGCCCGGAGTCATAAAACCGGTGTATGGAATGCAAGAATCAATGATGAGTTTCGTAAATGGCTCCTTAGTCGACGCAGATATCATCCTATTTGTCACAGATATTAATGAAAAGTACGACGAAAATGATGTTCTTGAAAAACTAGCCAAAACCAATTCCCCTATTGCTTTGATTATCAATAAGATCGATAAATCAAACGAGGATTTAGTTAAAGAAAAAATACTTTATTGGGAAGAAAAACTAAAACCCAAAGCCATATTTGCTGTTTCGGCCTTGCATGATCATAATGTTCCAGCAGTTATGCAGTTTATCATGGATAATTTACCAGAGCATCCACCATATTACGACAAAGACACCCTAACCGATAGAAATGAACGCTTCTTCGTTTCAGAAATAATTCGTGAAAAGGTATTTAAACTCTACGACAAGGAAATTCCATACAGTACTGAAGTGATTATTACAGCCTTTAAAGACGAGGCAAAAATTATTCGCATAAGCTCTGAAATTATTGTAGAACGCGACTCACAGAAAAATATCATCATCGGAAAAGCCGGCGAAATGCTGAAAAAGGTTGGAACATATGCCCGCAAAGACATGGAAGAGTTTCTACAGAAAAAAGTATTTCTAGAGATGTTTGTTAAGGTTATTCCTGATTGGAGAAACCGGAAAAACTATTTGAAGAGCTTTGGCTATGAAGATTAGTGTACTAGTGCTGAGTAATTAGTACAAAGTAGGGAGATAGAAAATCGGAGAAGGATAATTAGTACTGAGTAATTAGTACAAAGTAGGGAGATAGAAAATCGGAGAAGGAAAATTAGTACTGAGTAATTAGTACAAAGTAGGGAGATAGAAAATCGGAGAAGGAAAATTAGTACTGAGTAATTA
>NZ_JBIILQ010000006.1:0-27246 GCF_044232565.1 Daejeonella sp.
TAATGAGTTCATTGGCCTTGAAATGCGATCTTCATAAACAGATTTAAGTTTACCGTATTTTAAATATGAAAAAAACAAAGATTGATTAACATTAAGATTCAATGTGCTTGCAATGTTCTGCCTTTGAGGCTCATCAAGAGTTTGAGGACACTTAGTTACCACAACTATATCTGCTCTTTTCTTTTGCAACATAGGTTCTCGCAAATTACCTGCAGGCAATAAAAACTGAAATTTCTGAAAGGAAGAATATTCAAACAGCAAAATACTTAATCCCGGATTCACTGCGCGATGTTGAAAAGCATCATCCAAAATAATGAGGTCATTTTCCCATTCAATTTGCTCAATTGCCTCTACCCTACTTTCACAAACAACTACGGTAATCCCTTCAAACTTGCGCTTGATTTGGAGCGGCTCATCGCCCGATTTTTCTACAGTATCATTTTCGTCTACAAAGCGAAAACCTGTCGTTTTTCTACCATAACCTCTACTTACCATTGCCAAAGTGAAATTCCACTTTAAAAGATTAATAAGATACTCCGTCATAGGACTTTTTCCAGAACCCCCAACGGCGAGATTACCTACAGAAATAACTGGCAGTTGAAACCTAATTGACTTTAACAGTCCGAAATCATAGGCCAAATTGCGAAGCAAAACCCCAATTCCATAAAGAATTGAAAATGGAAATAAGAGCAGCCGAAGTAATTTCATTCATTCAAATTTTAACAAAAATACATATTTGATTTCACGCTTATATTTATTGATGTTTGAATAATTAAATTAATGATCATGATAAGAAAGTCAATTATATTATTTAGCATGCTTTTTCTAACGATTTGGAATGCATCTGCACAAACAAAAGCTGATAAAAAACTTACTGAGAAGCTGCAAAAACTCGTTCATGGCTTTAATGGAGATGTAGGAATTTTTGTCCAAAATTTGAAAACAGGAAAAATTGCAGCAATCAATGCGGATACCATTTTTCCTACTGCAAGTATGATAAAAATTCCAATTATGTGTGGAGTTTTTGATAAAATCGAAAAGAAAGAATTAAATTATCACCAAAATCTGATTTATCGCGATAGCCTTCTTTATGCCGGAGAAGATATTCTAGGTTCATTTAAAGATGGTGAAAAAATTCAATTAAGCAAGGTTCAGATGCTAAGCATCACCACAAGTGACAATACTGGAAGCTTATGGCTTCAAAAACTGGTGGGTGGTGCGAATATAAATCAATGGCTTAGCGACAATGGATTTGAGCACATTCGCATCAATTCAAGGACTCCCGGGAGAGAAGCTTTTCAAAAACGCTATGGCTGGGGACAAGCTAGTCCGCGGGAAATGGCCCTCCTACTCACAAAAATCAGAAACGGCCAAGCGGTTAGTCCGGCAGCAAGTGAACGTATGTACAGAAATATGATCCGGATTTATTGGGATGCGGAAGCTCTTTCACAAATACCACCGTTTGTTCAGGCTGCTTCAAAACAAGGTGCTGTAAATCGCTCACGCTCAGAAGTGGTACTCGTAAATGCCCCGCATGGCGACTATGTGTTTTGCATTGCTACGAAAAATCAAAAAGATGAAAGTTGGACCCCAGACAATGAGGGTTACCAGCTTATAAGAAATCTTTCGAAATTATTATGGAACTATTATGAACCTAAATCTGGATGGAAGCCTTCCGAAGGAATGGAAAGATATATAGATTAAGACCATTTTTAAATTATCCCTAAAAATCAAAAATTACATTTTTGATTTTTAGGGATACAAATTATTTTAAGGATTAATGATTGCAGATCATTAATCCTTAATCTCCAATAATAACCTTGATAGCTTTCTCCCTGGCTGCATTTCCAAAGACCTCATAAGCTTCCATAATTTGATCAAACTTGAATCGATGGGTAATCAATTTTTCAGGCTGAATACCATTACTCTGTACTGTTTTTAACAACATTGGCGTAGTATTCGTGTTTACAAGTCCGGTGGTTATAGTAATATTCTGTATCCATAATTTTTGAAGCTGCAAATCCACGCTTTTACCATGCACACCAACATTGGCAATATGACCTCCGGGCCGGATAATTTCCTGACAAATACCGAAGGTTTGTGGAATACCCACTGCTTCTATGGCTACATCTACACCATCTTTCGTTTCTTTTGCAATTACTTTGGCAACATCATCTTTGGTTGGATTGATTGTATGGGTAGCACCAAAAGTTTTAGCTACTTTAAGTCGATTTTCATCCATATCAACCATAATGATCTTTGATGGCGAATAAAACTGTGCGGTAAGTAAAGCCGACATACCTATCGGACCAGCACCAATGATGGCAATCGTATCTCCAGGCTTTACAGCACCATTAATTACACCGATCTCATGGCCAGTGGGTAAAATATCACTAAGCATAACCATCGCTTCTTCATTAGCTCCGGACGGTATTTTATAAAGACTATTATCGGCATGAGGAATTCTTACAAATCCAGCCTGGGTTCCATCAATTAAGTGACCTAATATCCAACCACCATCTTCGCAGTGCGAATACATCTGCTTTTTACAATATTCACATTTACCGCAAGAAGTGATGCAAGAGATCAAAACATGATCACCCTTTTTGAAGTTATTCACGGCAGTTCCTATTTCTTCAATAATACCAACACCTTCATGCCCTAAAATCCTTCCTTTAGTGACTGCCGGAACATCTCCCTTCAGAATATGAAGATCCGTTCCGCAGATAGTCGTTTTTAATACTTTAACAACCGCATCTGTTGGGACTAAGACCTTGGGTTTTAGAACATCCATCCACTTCTTTTCGCCCGGTCCCTGATAAACCAAGCCTTTCATTACCGCTGTGTTTTCAGTAACTTTTACTGCCTCCATTACATTTGTACTCATAATCTTAAATTAAAAGGTAAATAAATTCCGTTGTTACAAAGATCAACAACGCTCTCCTGCCGAATAATGAGAACTATCATGTTAAAACCTGATTTCAAACAAGAAGATGTTTAATTAACGGTTCATTTATTAATATGCAATAATCGGGTCGGTTTATTTTTTAAAGGAAATCAATCCGCAGATTACAATCAAAGCCTTATCTTTGCCGCAATTAAGAACAACAATTATGTTAAAAGGATTTTTCAACGTACCACAACCTGTAAATGAGACAATTTTAAATTATGCTCCAGGAAGTAAGGAAAGAACTTTATTAAAGGAAGCACTTGCTGATGCTCGTTCCAAAACAATCGACATACCCATGTATATTGATGGGAAAGAGATTAGAACCGATAAAAAAGTCAATATTTACCCACCTCACGATCACCAGCATTTGTTGGGATCATATAGCCAAGGCACAAAAGAACATGTTTCTGAAGCTATCAAAGCAGCTTTGAAGGCAAAAAGTGCTTGGGAGAATTTGGCTTGGGAGCAACGTGCTGCTATTTTCTTAAAAGCGGCAGACTTAATTGCTGGACCGTATCGATATAAACTGAATGCCGCCACCATGTTGGGGCAGTCAAAAAATGCATTTCAGGCGGAAATTGATGCCGCATGTGAGTTAATTGATTTCCTGCGTTTCAATGTGAAATACATGACTGAAATTTATCAGCAACAACCTCCAGTATCACCTCGAGGGAACTGGAACAGATTGGAGCAGAGAGCGCTTGAGGGATTTGTATTTGCATTAACCCCATTCAATTTTACTGCCATTGCGGGAAATTTACCTACTTCAGCAGCCATGATGGGTAATGTTGTAGTATGGAAACCTTCCAATACTCAAATCTATTCGGCCAATGTTTTGATGGAAATTTTCCGTGAAGCAGGTTTGCCAGATGGTGTAATCAATTTGGTCTATGTTTCTGGTCCAGATGCTGGTGAAGTCATTTTCAATCACCCTGATTTTGCGGGAATTCACTTCACGGGCTCTACCGCAGTATTTCAAGACATCTGGAAAACAATTGGCAATAATATTCATAAATACAAAACCTATCCACGCATTGTTGGAGAAACCGGTGGAAAAGACTTTATTTTAGTCCACGGCTCAGCAGATGTACAAGCTTCAAGTACTGCAATTTTACGTGGCGCTTTCGAGTATCAAGGTCAAAAATGCTCTGCTGCATCGAGAGTTTACATTGCAGCATCTGTTTGGCCTGCAATAAAAGATTTACTTGTTCGCGACCTTGCTAGCATTAAAATGGGGCCTACTGAAGATTTCGGAAATTTTGTAAATGCTGTAATTGATGAGAAATCGTTCGATAAGCTTAGCGGATATATCGACCGCGCAAAAAACGACAAGAATCTTGAAATTCTTGCTGGAGGTAATTACGATAAATCCAAAGGATATTTTATCGAGCCAACCGTTATTCTTACTAAAGATCCGAAATATGTAACCATGTGTGAAGAATTATTCGGACCGGTGCTTACCATTTTTGTTTATGAGGATAAGGATTTCGAGAAGACCCTTGAAATTATTGATAGCACCTCCATTTATGCCCTTACGGGAGCAGTATTAGCCCAAGACCGTTATGCTTTGGCTACAGCTACTCATGCTTTAAGAAATTCTGCTGGAAACTTTTATATCAATGATAAATGTACAGGTGCAGTTGTTGGACAGCAACCTTTTGGAGGAGCAAGAGGATCAGGAACCAATGATAAAGCAGGTTCAATGATCAATCTTTTAAGATGGGTTTCACCAAGAACAATCAAAGAAACTTTTGATCCACCGAAAGATTATAAATATCCGTTTTTGGAGAAAGAGTAGAGAGGGGGTTGGCCGTTATTAGTTGTCAGTTGACAGAAAAGCCCTATTTAAAAAGGCTTATCTGTTATCAACCGAAAATGTTAGAACTGTGATTTTTTTGATTGAAAATAACCATATAATTCAATCTCGCAGAAGTCGCAAGCCTGATAACGGACAACTATCAACTGACAACCAATAAAGGAGCTAAATCTTAGGACTTAGCTCTTTTATCATTAGGAAACCTTAGACTCATCCAACTTAAATATTTCGCCGAGGTTATTACTTGATTTTGCAGTTACTTGTAAATCTTTGACTAGTCCGGAGCTAAGGTCAATTACCCATCCATGAATCTCCAAATCTTCACGCTCACGCCAAGCATTTTGAACAATTGTGGTTTTACATAAATTATAAACCTGCTCAATCACATTCAATTCTACAAGACGATTAACTTTTAGCTTATCATCCATAATCCGGTCAAGCTCATTGCTATGCAAGCGATAAACATCCTTTATGTGACGAAGCCAATTATCTATCAAACCAAATTGAGTATTACTAAGCGCCGCTGCGATACCACCGCAACCGTAATGCCCTGAAACGATTACATGCTTTACTTTTAATACATTAACCGCATAATCGAGAACACTTAACATATTCATATCTGAATGAACACACATATTGGCAATATTCCGATGCACAAATACCTGCCCTGGTTTAGTATTTGTTACCTCATTTGCAGGAACCCTACTATCAGAACATCCAATCCAAAGCACATCAGGATCCTGCCCCATGGCCAATTTATTGAAATAATCAGGATCCTTTTCTGTTTCCTTCTTTACCCAATCACGATTACCTTGAAGTAATTCTTCATAGGCACGCTTTTGCTTTTCACTATTCTCAGCTGACATATTAGGAACCTTTGATTTATTTGTTTTTTTAGATAACATAGTTAATTATTTTTTCTCGATTTATAAACTAATTCTTTTAGACTAGGCACCTCATAGCTATCACGGATATTTAAAATTTGTACAATGGTACCTTTCGAAAATGCATTATGCTTAAAATTGTGAATAATCTCCAATACATCGCGATCAATGTACATGGAATCAGTTCCATCAATAATCACATCAGATTCGGAAGGTAAATTTATTAGCGTATACTGAATTGCGGCTTTATTGAGGAATGATACTTCCTGAGCGAGTTTAATTCGAATTACCTCTTTCCCTCCATTTTCTTCAAACTTAAAGAAGTAAGGATTACGCAAATTTGTTCTCAAAATATAAAATACGCCAACTAGCATCCCTATGGCCACACCCTTAAGTAAATCGGTAAACACAATTGCAAGAACAGTAACCACGAATGGAATAAACTGATCCTTACCATTTTTCCACATTTTCTTAAATAAAGAAATATTTGCGAGTTTATATCCTGTGATTAATAGAATAGCTGCTAAACAAGCCAAAGGAATTTTATTTAATAAAACAGGGATAAATAACAAGGATAAAAGCAGCCAAAAGCCATGATAAATGGCACTCATTTTTGTCCGACCTCCAGAATTCACATTCACCGACGATCTTACAATTACCGAAGTCATAGGTAAACCACCCAACATACCACTAGTCATATTACCTAGTCCCTGTGCCAACAATTCTCTATTAGTGGGCGAAACTCGTTTAAGTGAATCGATTTTATCAACAGCTTCAATGCTCAAAAGCGTTTCAATACTCGCCACAATGGCAATGGTAAATGCAACAGTCCACACCGCCTGATTATTTATTTGAGAGAAATCAGGGAATGAAAATAGGCTAGTAAACTCAGAGAATGAATTCACAACTGGTATATTTACTAATTGTGCCTGACTTAATGCAAGACCCGTATTTTGAAACAGAATAGTTAAAATAATACCCAATGCAACAACAAGAACTGGTGCAGGAATGGCACTCATTTTTTTAATTTTTGGCCAATAAATCATAATTAAAAGTGAAAGAACACTTATAATAACCGCACCATAACTAATCATATTTGAGGCCGCTGCAATTGCAGTGAAAGTGTTTTCATGATCCGCTTGAAAAAAGCTTTCATCTCCTTCAAAATCTGAGTCAAATCCTACTGCATGTGGCAATTGCTTCAAAATCAGAATAATACCAATCGCCGCTAGCATTCCCTCAATAACCGATGAAGGGAAATAATTGGCAATTATTCCAGCCTTTAAGAATCCGAAGATGATTTGTATTAGCCCTGCCAGAACCACTGCAAGTAAAAATGTTTCGTATGATCCTAAAGAAGCAATTGCACCAAAAACAATAACCGTTAAACCCGCAGCTGGTCCGCTAACACTTAATTGCGATCCACTAATTGCTGAAACAACAATTCCTCCTATTATTCCGGTTAAAACACCAGCAAAAAGTGGTGCTCCTGACGCTAAAGCAATACCTAAACATAAAGGCAAAGCAACTAGAAATACGACGATACTAGCAGGAAGATCTTTCTTTAAATTAGTACTATTAAAGTACTTAGAAATGTCAAAAAAGGTATTTTTATTTGAATTATTAGTCATATTATGAATAGGTAAGATTTGTGATAAACTAGAATAGTATAAAAATTGGATTAATTATAAAAAGCTTCCTAAAGAAAAAATGTAGCTATTGCTTACTCATTATTCACAATAAAGAACTGAGGATTGTGTAAACAATCCTTGCTCTTTTAAAATTCGAGGAAAATAGTGTTGGAATAAATCCGGAGTTTTAGCAGTTGGGTGGCGGACTAGGGATTCTTGGGTAGAATAATTCTTTGTGAGCATACTGCAAAAGAACATATTGAATACTATTCATTATCTGATGCGGTTCTTCAAAATTAAATTTGTTTGAACCAATTAAATACTCGCCCTTATTTAAAGAATCTTTGACTTGATCTGCAGCTTTTGAAGAATTAGTTTCGATTTCAAGTTGCATGATCACTGAATTCATGATTTTACTATCCAGATGGATTGCAATTAGGGGTGCGATAGAAATAACCATCTTCACTGAGAAAATGATTAGAAATATAAAACTGAACAACAATCGCACTAACTCTTTCTTCATCTAAGTTTACAAACCGAACAATAAAATCTTTAATTACGCGAATTTACGAAAAATATCTCCTTTTCGGGCCAGAAACCGAACCTAATTTTTCATTTCCAGTAATTAAGTCAACTAATATTTAAATTCCTAGCTCAAACTGAGTTAGTAGTCCCCAGCGATTTCCTTTATGGGCAAAGGTATAATTGCCATCAACGGCCATATAATTCACATTTAACTGCATTTTAACTCGATGCTTACTAAAATATTTTGTTGTTCCGAGCTCAAAAATATTTTTTTGCGATTCATAAGCGGCAAGTTTAACTGATGGGCTTAACCGAGAATAACGCATGGCTAGCTCCAAATTACTTGGAAAAACATAAGAAAATTGATGATTGATACCATCTCCTGTAAATGCATATACTAAAACACCTAAATCATTGTATGTTAATGGATTATCTACGTGCCTCTTTAAATATTCTACAGAATATGCCCAACCTTTGTATTTTCCAATCGCATCTAACATCCATGTGCCCATATCAACAGGTCGATAAAGCTCTTTACCAAGTTGCCCCCCTGTCCTATTAGTTTTTTTATTCATGCTGTATCCTGCAGCAATAGAAATTTTTGGTTTAGGCTCACGCTCAAGATCACCTTCAGAATAATCACCTCCTCCCGTAAATTCACCCAGTGGCAAAAGTTCTACTCTCCCAGTATATGCAAGGCCATCATCTGTGGAGTTTACACTTCTTCCTTCTCCTGTAGAAACTGCCCCTTTCAAATAATAATCCATTTCACCGATTTTATTGTGGTAATAGGCCTTTAAACCAAAATCTCGATCAATTGTCATCGCTCCATTTACTATGGAACGATCGGCAAACTGCAGCTGGCCTGATGAATTTACACGCTGCCTATTACCCGGCAACTTATTCTGCCCAAATCCAATATAGAACTTGGGAGTAAAGTGATAAAATATCACTGCATCGCGTACAACATTTGCAATACCTGTATTATCTACATCCTGATCACCGCGTGTAAATGCCAGCTGAATGCTGTATGTTAATTTAGGATTCATAATAAATCCGTCAACCCTCATACGTAATCGGCGGACACGCGCATCGTATTCATTAAAACTCAGATCATTACCTGATTTGGTATTTACCCCCAGCCTATTCTGCATTCTAAACCGAAAATTTATATAAAACGAGGTATCTGGCGACCTAAAATGCACACCTGTAAAGTCAGCAATCATTGCCTTCTCATCCCTTTCATCTTGTCCGAAAACACTTAGGGAAAAAAGTGTAAACCATATAAAAAAAAATATTCTCACACTCATTAAATTATGTCAGACAAATTTAGCATTATTAAAACAATTTGTAATTTACTCTCAATAAATTATGAAGCAAATGAACGCTGTTTCCTATATATTAAATCACAGCTATGTAAACAAAGGAAAACAATCGGTTTGTATGATTCCTTTATTCATTTTTTAGTAATTTTAACCCCCATGACCAAATAAATAAACCTGCGTATTTTGAACGATAAAATAGAAATTTTAAGGAAAAAGCAAGAAGAGGCACTTCTTGGTGGTGGAAAATCCAGAATGGAAAGTCAGCATAAAAAGGGAAAGCTCACTGCCAGAGAGCGCCTCCATTTTTTATTAGATGAAGGCTCATTTGAAGAAATTGGTATGCTGGTTATGCATCGCTCAACCGATTTTGGCATGGAGAAAGAACGCTACCCTGGCGACGGTGTGGTTACTGGTTATGGAACGATCAATGGCCGCCTTGTCTATGTTTTTTCTCAGGATTTCACAGTTTTTGGAGGCTCTCTCTCTGAAACACATGCCGAAAAAATCTGCAAAATAATGGACCTTGCACTTAAAAATGGTGCTCCAGTTATTGGATTAAATGATTCTGGTGGTGCGCGAATACAAGAAGGTGTAGTTTCTTTAGGGGGTTATGCCGATATATTTTACAAAAACACAATGGCTTCAGGTGTTGTACCACAGTTATCGGCCATCATGGGCCCTTGTGCCGGTGGAGCAGTTTATTCGCCTGCCATTACTGACTTTGTGCTCATGGTTGAAAACACATCCTATATGTTTGTCACCGGACCTAATGTAGTTAAAACAGTCACACATGAAATAGTAAGCTCCGAAGAACTGGGTGGTGCGTCCACACATTCTACTAAATCGGGAGTCACACATTTTGCGTGCAGCAATGAAATTGATGCTATTAATCACATTAAAAAACTACTCAGCTACATGCCTCAAAATTGCGAGGAAAATACCCCTGCAATAGCATATGAGCCAGCTAATGAGGAAAGATTAAAACTAAATGACCTCATCCCGGAAAACAATTCACAGCCATATGATATTCGAGAAGCTATAACAGAAATTGCTGATGAGGATTCTTTTCTAGAAGTTCATAAAGATTTCGCAGAAAATATTGTGGTAGGTTTTGCCAGGCTGGCAGGTAGAAGCATCGGCATTGTGGCTAATCAACCAGCATTTTTAGCAGGTGTACTCGATATAAACTCTTCAGTTAAAGGGGCTCGTTTTGTTCGGTTTTGCGATAGTTTTAACATCCCCTTGCTCGTTTTAGAAGATGTTCCAGGCTTCCTTCCAGGTACAGATCAGGAATGGAATGCGATCATCACCAATGGAGCCAAACTTTTATACGCCTTCTGTGAGGCTACGGTACCACGAATTACTGTGATTACCAGAAAAGCCTATGGTGGTGCCTACGATGTAATGAATTCCAAACACATTGGCGCCGACATGAATTATGCTTGGCCAAGTGCAGAAATTGCTGTGATGGGTGCTAAAGGTGCTGCAGAAATTATTTTTAAAAAGGAAATTGCTGCCTCTGATAATCCCAATGCACGCTGGATTGAGAAGGAAAAGGAATATTCCGATATTTTTGCTAACCCTTATCGAGCAGCTGAAAGAGGATTTATAGATGAGGTAATTGAGCCATCCCAGACAAGAAAAAAATTAATTAAAGCCTTTAAAATGCTTGAAAACAAGGTGGTAAACAATCCTAAAAAGAAGCATGGTAATATTCCACTTTAAATATCGGACATGGCACACATCGAACAAATAAGTCCCGAGTTAACCTGGCGCATACGCCGTGATGTTTTATACCCCAAACAGCCCCTAGATAAAATCAGGCTAGCGGAAGATGATTATGGCATGCATTTGGGGTTATTTGATCAAGATATATTAATAAGCGTACTTTCAATTTTCAAAAGTGAAAACTCAATACAATTTCGAAAATTTGCTACCCTTGAGCCATATCAAGGTAAAGGCTATGGCAGCGAATTATTAAACTATTTGCTTAAAACATCCACAGACGAGGGCTTTGAACGGATTTGGTGCAATGCACGAAAAAATGCTTCAGGTTTTTATAGTAAATTTGGCTTTGTTGAAACCGACCATTCCTTCCATAAAGATGGTCTCGATTTTGTGATTATGGAGAAAATTTTAAAAAACAAATAAGAAAATGGCAAAAAATAAAGAAAAGAAGCACATTCCGGTAGTCACTAAAAAATCACTGGCATTCTTTGAAAAATACATCAATAACGCATCGCCAACAGGCTTTGAATGGGAAGGGCAGCGCTTGTGGCTCGATTATATTAAACCTTACACAGATGAGCACATGGTAGATAATTATGGCACTGCAGTAGCTGTAATTAATCCAAAAGCGAAATTTAAGGTAGTTATTGAAGCACATGCCGATGAAATTTCATGGTTTGTGAATTACATTACAAAGGACGGACTAATCTATGTCATCAGAAATGGGGGCTCTGATCATCAAATTGCTCCTTCAAAGCGTGTGAATATACATACCGATAAAGGGATTGTAAAAGCTGTTTTTGGATGGCCTGCAATACACACACGTAGTGGTGAGAAGGAAGAAGCACCAACAATGAAAAATATTTTTTTGGATTGTGGTTGTACAAGCAGCGAGGAAGTTGAAAAGCTTGGTATTCACGTAGGCTGTGTCATTACCTATGAGGATGAATTTATGGTCCTGAATGATCGCTACTATGTGGGTCGCGCACTTGATAACCGTGCAGGTGGATTTATGATTGCTGAAGTTGCACGCCTACTCTCAGAAAATAAGAAAAAACTACCATTCGGATTATACATCGTAAATTCAGTGCAGGAAGAAATCGGACTTCGAGGTGCTGAGATGATTGCGCATCGAATTAAACCAAACATTGCAATTGTAACGGATGTTACACACGATACCCAAACACCAATGATAAGCAAAATCACTCAAGGTGATCTAGCCTGCGGTAAGGGTCCTGTAGTTTCTTATGCTCCTGCAGTACAAACTAATCTAAATAAATTACTCATTAAAGCTGCAGAAGAAAACAACATTCCTTTCCAGCGCCAGGCATCATCAAGATCAACAGGTACAGATACCGACGCATTTGCCTACTCTAATGATGGAGTGGTTTCTGCATTAATATCCCTACCCTTACGTTACATGCACACAACTGTTGAAATGATCCATAAAGAGGATGTTGATAATGTAATCCGTCTAATTTATGAATCGCTATTAACAATTAAGGTTGACCAGGATTTTAGATCCGTAAAATAATCCACTTATTCTTTTATGGGCTAAATGCAATTCTTAAACTCATAAAAAAATAAATACGCTCTTTAGGGTGCTGCCATTAAAAAGCAGCACCCTAATTTATATAAGCTTGATTTTGAATAACATATCAATAAATAGCATGTTTAAACAATCTATTGGATTCCTGCTCTCTAGTTTTTTCTGCATTACGGCAAGTTTGGCACAAGAAAATAATGCATATCAAAAACCCCCACAAGCATTAATAAATTTATTGGAAGCTCCTATTAATGAAGAGGTTATTCTCAGCTCTGATGGTCAATGGATGCTCTTATTAAATCCTCAAGAACTCCCATCAATCACTGAACTTTCCTCATTTGAATATGGACTCGCCGGATTGCGCATCGACCCAATAACTAATGGCCCAAGTAGAGCGATATTTTATACTGGCATTAGATTAAAATCAACTAGCAATGGTGCAGAATATGGCTTTAGCGGCTTGCCCCTTGGACTAAAGCTTTCCGATTTAACATGGTCGCCAGACGAAAGCAAAATCGCATTCTGCCACACCGCTAAAACTGGGATTGAATTGTGGATGATCGATTTAAAAACACAGGAAGCAAAACGTTTAGGCAAAGAGCATATCAATCGATGCTATGGCAAGAGTTTTATTTGGAAGCCTGATGGAAAGGCAATTTTAGCGCAATTTGTTATAAATGAATTGAGGAATCTAGCTGAACCCGAAAAAATACCATCGGGGCCACTTATTCAGGAAAATACGAAACAATCGACACCCTCACGGACCTATCAAGATCTATTGAAAAATCCATTCGATGAGAAAATATTCGAGCACTTTTTTACCTCACAATTAAAAACAATCAATTTGAATGGAGAAAGCAGCAATTTCCTTCAACCACAAATTGTCCGCTCCATAGACTTCTCGCCAGATGGAGATTATCTACTTCTTGCTAATATCCAGCGTCCTTATTCCTATACCGTACCAATTGGCTTATTTCCTTTTACCACTGCACTTTACGACAAAAAAGAAAAGTTAGTGAAGAAGTTATTTGAAGCACCTTTAGCTGAAAATATCCCTTTAGGGTTTGATGCAGTGCCAAAAGGACCTAGAGAATTTGCTTGGCGAGCAGATAAAGGAGCGACTCTTTACTGGATTGAAGCACTCGACAATGGAAATCCGGCACAGCAAGCTAGTATTCGCGACATCATTTATACACAAGCAGCACCATTTAACCAAAATCCATTAAAACTCGCAGATTGTTATTTCCGTTTTCATTCTATTTTATGGAGTGATGACAAACTGGCAATTATTACTGAAAGATGGTGGAAAACAAGGACTGAAAGACGGGTATTTATTAAACCTAGCGATGAAAATTTCAGAATTAACCTATTCGATCGCTATTTTGAAGATGCTTATCAAGATCCAGGGGAATTACTCACCAAGAAAAATGAATTTAACAGAAATGTTTTGTTAACCGAATTTAATGCACTTAAACGACTAAGCGACCCAGATAATATAGCGATTTTTAGTATTAGCGATGGCGCCTCTGCAGATGGCGATCGACCTTTCATCTTAAAATTTAATATTAAAACGAAAATTCGCGACACCATTTTCAGATCAACAGCACCCTATTATGAGCGTCCACTTCATTTTAATAATACCAAGTTTATTATTAACAGTAGAGAAGCGGCAGACACGGTGAAAAATTATTTCAAAATAAATTTATCAGATTTAAGTTATTCGCAAATAACAAATTTCCCTAACCCATATCCCGAATTAAATGGTGTTCAGAAAAAGCAAATTTCCTATGAACGACTCGATGGTATCAAATTGGGGGCAACACTTTACTTACCCGCAAACTTTAAAACTGGCGCCCCACCACTTCCAGTACTCATGTGGGCCTATCCTCGTGAATTTAAAACTATGGAAGCGGCCGCACAAGTTAAGGGCTCTCCATACACATTTAGCATATTAAGCCCAGGATCACCATTATATTGGGTAAGCCGTGGTTATGCCATTCTAGATAATGCCGATATGCCAATTATTGGCGAGAGCATTAAGGAGCCAAACGATACCTTCATTGAGCAAATTAGATACAATGCAGAGGCCGCCATTAACCAATTAGTAAAAATGGGTGTGGCCGACAGAAATAAAATCGCTATTGGAGGCCATTCTTATGGAGCATTCATGACGGCAAATTTATTGGCGCATACCGACCTCTTTGCTGCAGGAATCGCCCAAAGCGGGGCATATAATCGTAGCCTCACTCCTTTTGGTTTTCAATCAGAAGAACGCACATTCTGGCAGGCTACAACCGTTTATAATAAAATATCACCTTTCAACTATGCCAACAAAATTAAGAGTCCTTTATTACTAATACATGGACAAGCGGACAATAATGCAGACACATTCCCATTACAGAGTGAGCGACTTTTTGCTGCTTTAAAAGGGCATGGTACTAACTCCAGACTGGTTTTATTACCCTTTGAGGCACATAGATACAGTGCTAAAGAATCGATTTTACATACTATGTGGGAAATGGACAATTGGCTGGAAAAATATGTAAAAAATAAATAGATACAACCTTAGTACATTTAAATAAAAAGAATGTTTATATATCATAGATTTAATATATTTCTTATTTATTAATTATTATATATATTTATAAATAAAACAGAAAAATAAATTTGAAAAATTGTAAATTATTTGATTGCAAAAAAATTGGAACAACAATTGTAGTACGAGGCCTAATTTTGTCCCTAAATTAATTTAGGAGCAATTGAAAATTTATAAATTAAAAATTAAACGATTAGAAATTTTAAATAGGACCAAAATATTTAATTCAAAATAAAATAATAATGAAACCAACTTTAGTAATCCTGGCAGCAGGAATGGCCAGCCGATATGGCAGCATGAAACAAACCGATGGATTTGGACCAAATGGTGAAACAATCATCGAATATTCAATTTACGATGCTATAAAGGCTGGCTTTGGCAAAGTTATCTTTGTGATAAAGGAAGAATTTGCAGAAAATTTTAAAGGCATTTTTGAGCCAAAACTAAATGGAAAAATCGAAACAGATTATGTATTCCAAACATTTGATATAAAACCTTTTGGGATAGATTTTGAAATTGAAAGAGCAAAACCTTGGGGCACAGCACATGCTGTACTTGCTGCACGCGATGCTGTAAAAGAACCTTTTTGTGTCATTAACGCAGATGATTTTTATGGCCGTGAGTCTTATCAAAAAATGGCCGACTTCTTAAACAATGAAGTGAATGATCAAGAATTTTCAATGATTGGATACCAGATTGATAAAACTCTTTCGGAGCATGGATCTGTATCTAGAGGAGTTTGTGAAGTTGATTTAGATGGTAATCTAACTGAAATTCAAGAGCGCACGAAAGTATTTTTTAAGACAGATAATAGTGAGCAGAAGACGATTGTATTTGAGGAAAACAACACCGAATTTCCTGTGAATGTTAATACACGTGTTTCTATGAATTTCTGGGGCTTCACTCCTAAAGTATTCGATTATACAGCCGACTTATTTAAAGAGTTTGCCTTGGCAAATATTGAAAACCCCAAATCAGAGTTTTTCATTCCCTTAGTTGCTGAAAAACTCATCAAAAACAAACAAGCATCTTTTAAGGTAATTCCTACTCAAAACCAATGGTTTGGCGTTACTTATGCTGAAGACAAGCCTTTTGTACAAGAAAATATTGATAAACTGGTTGCAGAAGGAGTTTACCCATCTAAACTGTGGTAGTATTTTTTTCTTTCTAAAAGCCTTAGGTTATTGAAAAATATGCTGAGGCTTTTTTTTTGAAACAAATTTTCTACCTCTTCAATTTAATAATTTCCATTGAAATCAATAATCCTTCATGAACTATTGAATCATTAAAAAAGCCCATTCTCCTAAAAGAATGGGCTTTCAACTATTAGATTAAAAAAATTACTTCTTTTCGTCTTCTTTTACTTCTTCAAAGTCAACATCAGTAACTGTATCGTCAGCTGCTGCCTGTTGTCCGCCTTCACTTGCTCCTGCACCCTGTCCAGCATCCTGAGACGCTTTGTACATGTCTTCTGAAGCAACGTTCCAAGCTGCTTGAAGTTCCGCCTGAGCGGTATCTATTGCAGCGAAATCTTTTGCCTCATGTGCATCTTTCAGTTTTTTCAAACCTTCTTCAATTGGAGCTTTTTTATCGTCGGCCAATTTATCACCATATTCTTTCAATTGCTTTTCAGTTGAGAAAATCAAAGCGTCAGCTGCATTTAATTTTTCAACCTCTTCGCGTGCTGCCTTATCAGTTTCAGCATTTGCTTCAGCTTCATCTTTCATCCTCTTGATTTCCTCGTCAGTTAAACCTGAAGACGCTTCGATGCGGATTTTTTGCTCTTTATTAGTTGCTTTATCTTTTGCAGCTACGTGTAGAATACCATTAGCATCAATATCAAAAGTTACTTCAATCTGCGGAATACCACGTGGTGAAGGTGGAATACCATCCAGGTGGAAACGACCAATTGTTCTGTTCTGATTTGCCATCGGGCGTTCACCCTGTAAAATATGAATCTCTACAGATGGCTGATTATCAGATGCTGTTGAAAACACTTCAGATTTTTTAGATGGAATAGTAGTATTTGCCTCGATCAATTTAGTCATTACACCACCCATTGTTTCTATACCCAATGAAAGCGGAGTAACGTCAAGTAATAATACATCTTTAACCTCACCAGTTAAAACACCACCTTGAATAGCTGCACCAATGGCAACCACCTCATCAGGATTTACACCTTTTGAAGGCTCTTTGCCAAAAAATGCTTTTACAGCATCCTGGATAGCAGGGATACGCGTTGAACCACCAACTAAGATAATCTCATCAATATCAGAAGTACTTAAACCAGCATTCTTCAATGCTTTCTTACAAGGTTCAATAGTTCTTTTAATTAAGCTATCAGCTAATTGCTCAAATTTGGCACGGGTTAATGATTTAACCAAGTGCTTCGGCATTCCGTCGCCAGCAGAAATATAGGGAAGGTTAATTTCAGTTTGAGCGGTACTTGACAATTCAATTTTAGCTTTTTCAGCAGCTTCTTTCAAACGCTGAAGCGCCATTGGATCTTTACGAAGGTCAATACCCTCATCACTCTTAAACTCATCTGCCATCCAATCGATGATTACAGCATCAAAGTCATCCCCACCAAGGTGAGTATCACCATCAGTAGATTTAACCTCAAATACACCATCACCTAATTCAAGAACAGAAACATCATGCGTACCACCACCACAGTCGAACACCACAATTTTCATATCCTTATGAGCTTTATCTAAACCGTATGCAAGTGCAGCGGCTGTAGGCTCATTGATAATACGAGAAACTTTTAGACCAGCAATTTCACCGGCTTCTTTAGTTGCTTGACGCTGCGCATCATTAAAGTAAGCAGGAACAGTAATAACTGCTTCATTTACTTCATGACCTAAAAAATCTTCAGCAGTTTTCTTCATTTTCTGCAAAATCATTGCAGAAATCTCCTGAGGAGTATATAAACGATCATCTATCTTAACACGCGGGGTATTATTATCACCCTTAACAACTGTGTATGGTACACGAGTCATTTCATTTGTAACCTCTCCAAAACCATTACCCATGAAGCGTTTGATTGAAGAAATAGTTTTTGTTGGGTTAGTGATTGCCTGACGTTTTGCCGGATCTCCTACCTTACGTTCACCATTGTCTATAAAAGCTACAATTGAAGGGGTAGTTCTTTTACCTTCGCTGTTTGGAATAACTACAGGCTCATTACCCTCCATTACCGATACGCATGAATTTGTAGTTCCTAAGTCGATACCAATTATCTTTGCCATATTTTAATCCTTCTTAATTTATTATTAATACTATTTTTTATTTATCAAGCCTTGTGCCAATTAAGTCTTGACCATAAATGACAGTATTTTATTCTTAATTGACTCCTAGTGAGTGCTTTTAAAAATGACAGGTTGGCAGTTGGGTTAGTTAGTACTGAGTAACTAGTATTGAGTAACTAACATTGTGATATGCAATTAAGGTTGAAACAAATATTAAAAAATGCAGAATATAAGCCAGAAACAAAAAAGACCCGCTCATTGAGCGGGTCTTTCGTTAGATCAGGGAAAAATTATTCTCCTTTTTTCTCTTCTGTTGGAGCTTCATCAGACGGAGTTTCCTCTGCCGAAGGCGCCTCAGATTCATCAGCAGTAGCTTCAACAGCTGGACTTTCTTCAACCTGGATTTCCTCTGCAGGAGCAACTTCTACAATTTCTTCCTTTTCAGCTTTTGGAGCAACAGTAGCAGCAACAGCTGGGGTATCGTCAGCTTTTTTAGCCTTTGAACCACGACGACGAGTTGATTTCTTCTCAGCAACTGCATCACCTGAAGTATAAATTTCGTTATAATCAACTAATTCGATTAATGCCATAGAAGCATTATCACCTAAACGATTTCCCATTTTAAGAATACGGGTATAACCACCTGGGCGATTAGCAACTTTAGCTGCAATATCGCGGTACAAGATTGAAACTACTTCTTTGTTTTGTAAGTAACTAAATACTGTACGTCGAGAGTGCGTAGTATCATCTTTCGACCTTGTAATAATTGGTTCAACATAAACACGCAAAGCTTTTGCTTTTGCAAGTGTAGTTGTAATGCGCTTGTGTAGTATAAGCGAAGAAGCCATGTTAGCAAGCATCGCGCGGCGATGACTGTCTGTACGACTTAAATGGTTTACTTTTTTACCGTGTCTCATTGTTTGTTTGATTATGCACGTGCATACCGTCGATCAACCTTTCGGGATCGGGAATTATGCATTTCGCTTATTTATTCTTCGTCTAATTTAAATTTTGAAAGGTTCATACCGAAAGATAAACCTTTAGATTTCACTAAGTCTTGTATCTCTGTTAATGATTTCTTACCAAAATTTCTGAATTTTAACATATCAGCAACATCATAAGAAACAAGATCAGCTAATGAACGTATATCCGCTGCCTTTAAACAGTTTAATGCACGTACAGAAAGATCAAGATCTACTAATTCCATTTTAAGGATTTTACGCATATGTAAGATTTCCTCATCAACTTCCTTAGTTTCTTCTTTTGCCTGAGATTCAAGCATGATGTTCTCATCAGAGAATAACATAAAGTGGTGAATTAAAATCTTGGCAGCTTCTTTCAAAGCATCCTCAGGATGAATTGAACCATCAGTAGAGATATCAAGAACAAGTTTCTCGTAATCTGTTTTTTGTTCTACACGGAAGTTCTCAATAGAATATTTAACATTCTTTATCGGAGTGTAGATAGAATCAATAGCAATTACACCTAGAGGTGAGTCAGTGCTTTTGTTTTCTTCAGCAGCAACATAACCTCTGCCTTTGTTAACGGTAAGTTCAATTTCCAAAGTAACTGAAGGCTCCATATTACAAATCACAAGGTCTGAATTGAGAACCTCAAAATTATTGGAAAACTTCGAAATATCACCAGCTTTAAACTGATCCTGACCATTGATAATTACGAAAATCTTTTCGCTATCACCAGAGTCACCAGTTTTGTTGAAACGCACCTGCTTTAAGCTAAGAATGATTTCAGTTACATCTTCTACAACACCTTTAATTGTTGAAAATTCGTGAGAAACTCCTGAAAAACGAACAGAAGTAATTGCAAAACCTTCCAGGGAAGATAAAAGTATTCTGCGTAATGCATTACCAATAGTTACACCAAAACCAGGCTCTAAAGGTCTGAATTCAAATGTTCCATCGAAATCCGTAGATTTCTGCATGATAACTTTATCAGGTTTCTGAAATGCTAAAATTGCCATTTAATATTTTGCTAATGAATGTTAATGTAAATTCCTAGTGGCCATGCTCCAAAAGAACAAGACCAGTTCTATTACTTAGAGTACAATTCGACGATTAGATTTTCCTTGATATTCTCAGGAATTTCTTCACGACTTGGCAGGTTAAGAAACTTACCTGTTAAGGTATTTGCATCCCACTCTAACCAGCTAAATTTATTTATAGTTCTAGCAGCAACTGAATGCGAAACTGCTTCAAGACTTTTTGAACGTTCACGAACGGCAATCACATCACCAGAACGTAAAGAATAAGAAGCGATGTTTACAATTTCACCATTTACAGTGATGTGCTTATGGCCAACAAGCTGACGAGCAGCAGAACGAGTTGGAGCTATTCCTAAACGATAAACAGTATTATCTAAACGAGCCTCTAAAAACTTCAAAAGGTTTTCTCCAGTAATACCTTCTTTCGCAGAAGCTTTGTGGAAAAGATTTTCGAAATAGCGCTCTAATACACCATAAGTGTACTTTACTTTTTGCTTTTCCATTAACTGCACAGCAAATTCTGATTGCTTACCTCTTTTTCTTGAGGTACCATGCATCCCTGGAGGATAATTTTTTCTTTCTAATGCCTTATCAGGACCAAAAATTGGTTCTCTGAATCTACGGGCAATTTTGGACTTGGGTCCTGTGTATCTAGCCATTGTTTGTGTGTTTTTTAAAGTATCTTCCCAACCATGTCGGGAGAATCTTAGCTTTAAAAATGATTATTAATTATATGTATTAAACTCTTCTTCTCTTTGGAGGACGGCAACCATTATGTGGAAGCGGAGTAATATCCTGAATTGTAGTTACTTCAATACCAGCAGTTTGCAAAGTACGAATAGCAGACTCACGGCCAGAACCTGGACCTTTAACATATACTTGAACTTTACGAAGGCCAAGATCATGAGCAACTTTAGCACAATCGCCAGCAGCCTGACCAGCAGCATACGGAGTATTCTTCTTAGAACCTTTGAAACCCATCTTTCCAGCAGAAGACCATGAAATAGTCTGCCCCTGAAGATTAGTTAAAGTAATAATGATGTTGTTAAACGTAGCATTAATGTGTGCTTCGCCGATAGGCTCTACAATTACAATACGCTTTTTGGTAACTTTTTTAGTCTTAGCCATTTTTTTAGATTTGAGATGTGAGACTTGAGATCTGAAATTAGATCTCGGCACTCATATCAATTTCTTATTTTAGTCATGATTGCGACTCATTTGAGCCCGAAAATCATATCCGCTTAATTTGTTAATTAATAGAGATCAGAATTCGAAATATTCTCATATCTCAAATCTGGTATCTCATATATTACTTAGTTGCTTTTTTCTTGTTTGCAACAGTTTTACGTTTTCCTTTACGTGTACGAGAATTGTTCTTAGTACGTTGACCACGAACAGGAAGTCCCTTACGATGACGTAAACCACGGTAGCAACCGATGTCCATCAAACGTTTAATGTTTAATTGAACTTCAGAACGCAAAGCACCTTCAACTTTAATCTCATCATTGATGAAACCACGAATTGCTGCTAACTGATCATCAGTCCAATCTTGAACCTTGATATTTACATCAATACCAGCATCATTAAGGATCCTTTGTGCGGTTGCCTTTCCGATACCGAAGATGTAAGTAAGTCCGATCTCTCCTCTTTTGTTTTTTGGTAAATCAATACCTGCTATCCTTGCCATATTTTATTAAAAGTTGTACGTTATAAGTCTTATTTTATATTTGATATTGTAGAATCGACACCAAAAACAAATTAAACTAATAACTATATTCAATTTTATCCCTGACGTTGTTTATACTTTGGGTTCTTTTTGTTGATCACATAAAGTACTCCCTTACGACGGATTACTTTACAATCAGCACTACGTTTTTTTATGGATGCTCTTACTTTCATCTTTATCCTATTTATATCTGTATGTTATTCTGCCTTTACTCAAATCATAAGGCGACATTTCCAACTTAACTTTATCTCCTGGAAGAATTTTAATATAATGCATTCTCATCTTCCCAGAAATATGAGCAATAATTTCGTGTCCGTTTTCTAACTCAACACGAAACATTGCATTAGACAATGCCTCTCTAATAATTCCGTCTTGCTCAATTGAAGCCTGTTTGGCCATATATTATTTAAATTTCTCCTAATTTAACACAAACAGGAAAATAAACATTAGCAATCTCTAAAAAGAGAATAAACTATAATTTTAATCCCAAGCCCATCCTAATAGGGATGCAAAATTAAATAAAAAATTTTAATATTTAATCTTTTTGTTTTAAAACTTGCTCTATGTACTCAAATGTTGAAAGAACATCAGCTTTACCCCTCTTAATAGCAACAGTATGCTCATAATGAGCAGATACTTTTTGATCTACAGTGCTTACTGTCCAACCATCTTCCCAAAACTTAACACCAGCTTTACCAGCATTTATCATTGGTTCAATTGCAATCACCATTCCCTCTTCGAGCTTTATCCCTGAACCTCGTTTTCCATAATTAGGAACTTCGGGCTTTTCGTGAAGCTTAACACCCACACCATGACCAACAAGTTCTTTAACTACTCCAAAACCATTCTTTTCAGCATGTTCTTGAACGGCATAACCCACATCACCTACCCTCATGCCTACAACTGCCTTATCGATAGCAAGTTTCAAACACTCTTTTGTTACTTCTAAAAGCTTTCGAGTTTCAGCATTGATATTTCCAATTGGAAAGGTATAAGCTGAATCACCAAAAAACTCATTCAAAATAACACCACAATCAACAGAGACAATATCTCCATCTTTTATTTCATATTCGCTAGGAAAACCATGTACCACTTGATCATTTAGTGAAATGCAAAGTGAATATGGAAACCCATGGTAATTTAAGAAAGCTGGAACTCCGCCATTATCGCGAATAAATTCCTCTGCAATCTTATTTAAATATATGGTCTTTACACCTTCTCCAATATTTCTGGCCACTTCGGCCAAAGTTTTAGAAACTAGCAGGGAACTTTCCCTGATTTTCTCAATATCTTCAGAAGACTTGTAAAAGATCTTAGACATTTATATTAAATACCAGAAGCACCAGCTGAAACTGGAGTACGTCCCTTAACTCTACCAGTTTTCATTAATCCATCATAATGACGCATTAATAAATGACTTTCAACTTGTTGCAAAGTATCCAAAACAACACCAACAAGAATCAACAACGAAGTGCCACCATAGAAATTAGCAAACTGACTATTAATACCTAAAATAATCGCTATTGAAGGCATGATGGCTATGATAGCCAAAAATATAGAACCAGGAAGCGTAATTTTAGAAATCACAGCATCGATATAATCACCTGTTGTTTTTCCAGGCTTAACACCGGGAACAAAACCTCCATTTTTCTTCATATCATCAGACATTTGAACCGGATTAACGGTAATGGCTGTATAGAAGAATGTGAAAGCAATAATCATAAACGCGAAAGTTAGATTATACGTTAATGAAGTATAATCACTAAATGCTGCGAGAAATGAAGATTGAGCTGAAGGAAAAAATGAACTGATAGTAGTAGGAATAAACATAATTGCCTGAGCAAATATGATAGGCATAACCCCAGCCGCATTCACTTTTAAAGGAATGTACTGACGAACACCACCGTACTGCTTGGCACCAACAATCTTTTTTGCATACTGAACAGGTATTTTACGAACACCTTGAACAATCAAAATTGTGAACATTACAACCAAAAACAAGGCCACTATTTCAACAATGAAGGAAATTAAACCTCCCTGAGCACCCATACGTGAATTGAATTCAGAGAGTATCCCAAAAGGTAATTGAGCGATAATACCCACCATAATAATCATGGAGATACCGTTTCCAATACCTTTATCAGTAATTTTCTCACCTAACCACATCACAAACATGGTACCTGCTGTTAGAATAAACATTGAAGTTATACTAAACATTGGCTCTGAAAGCAAACGCGCATCAGGACTGATTTGAGAGCGAACATAACCAATAGCTTGTAAAGCAGTGATAATGATTGTTAGGTAACGAGTAACCTGATTAATCTTTTTACGTCCGCTTTCACCTTCCTTTTGAAGTTTCTGGAAATATGGAACAGCTATACCCAATAACTGCACTACAATAGATGCAGAAATATAAGGCATAACACCCAATGCAAATATAGATGCACGAGAGAAAGATCCCCCAGCAAACATATTTAACAAACCGAGTAACCCTTCTTTTGCTTGAGCATCATCAAGAGATGCGGAATCAACACCAGGAAGAACGATAAATGAACCTATTCTATAAATTAAAAGACATAAGAGCGTGAATAAAATTCGTGCTCTTAAGTCTTCAATTTTCCAAATGTTGGATAGCGTTGTAAAAAACTTCTTCATGTATAATTATAATTTAGCTACTGCACCACCAACTGCTTCGATTGCTTTTTGAGCAGAAGCAGAAAATGCATGTGCTTTAACATCCAATTTGGATTTCACTTCTCCTCTACCTAAAATTTTAACTAGATCATTCTTAGAAGCTAAACCATGCTCTTTAAATGTATCAAAATCGATAGCAGTTAAATTATATTTCTCGGCAAGAGCTTGCAATGCATCCAAATTAACACCAACATACTCTGTACGGTTAATTGGATTGAAACCCACCTTAGGTAAACGACGTTGTAAAGGCATTTGACCACCTTCAAAACCGACTTTACTCTTGTATCCTGAACGTGATCCAGCACCTTTATGACCACGAGTGGAAGTTCCACCGCGACCAGATCCGGTTCCACGACCGATACGTTTTCTATTTTTTGTTGAACCTTCTGCAGGCTTTAAGTTACTTAAGTTCATGATTAGATACTTTCTACTGCTACTAAATGATTAACTTTTCTCACCATTCCGATAATTGCCGGATTAGCTTCAACCTCTACAGAGTGGTTCATTTTTCTTAAACCTAATGCCTGCATAGTTCTTTTTTGACGCTCGCTTCTATCGATAACGCTTTTAATCTGGGTTATTTTAATTTTAGCCATGATGATTATCCGTTAAATACTTTATTTAAATTAACGCCACGTTGTTGAGCTACAGTATAAGCATCACGTAATTGTGAAAGTGCTAATACAGTTGCTTTTACTACGTTGTGCGGGTTTGAAGAACCTTTCGACTTTGCTAGTACATTATGTACTCCGGCACTTTCAAGTACCGCACGCATCGCACCACCTGCAATTACACCGGTACCCGGTGCAGCTGGCTTTATGAATACGAAGCCACCTGAATATTTACCGAGCTGCTCATGAGGAACAGTACCGTTAATAATAGGCACTTTAACAAGATTCTTCTTTGCATCATCAATTCCCTTGGCAATTGCCTCAGTTACCTCTTTTGCTTTACCAAGTCCGAAACCCACGATTCCGTTTTCATCTCCTACCACTACGATAGCTGAAAAACTGAAGGTACGTCCACCTTTGGTAACTTTAGCAACTCGCTGGATGCTAACTAAGCGATCCTTTAATTCGATCTCGCTTGATTTTACTCTTTTTATATTGATAGTTGACATTCTCTTTATTTTATGATAACACCGATATTATTGATATATGATCGCTGAAACCGATGCTAATTAAAATACTAAACCAGCTTCACGTGCACCTTCAGCCAATGATTTAACACGACCATGATACAGGTAGCCATTTCTGTCAAAAACAACTTGGTTTACACCTGCTGCTAATGCCTTTTCTGCTACTGATTTACCAACAGCTTTTGATTGATCAGATTTATTTCCATTGGCAACAAAATCTTTAGATAAAGATGATGCTGAAACAATAGTTACTCCGCTATTATCATCGATAATCTGAGCGTAAATCCCTTTATTGCTTCTGTACACTGACAAACGCGGGCGCTCTGCAGAACCTGTCAATCTCTTTCTGATTCCTCTTTTGATTCGCTCTCTGCGAGACAATTTAATTCCTGCCATTATGATTATTTTTTAGCGGCTGATTTACCAGCTTTTCTTCTTAACACTTCACCAACAAACTTAATACCTTTACCTTTGTAAGGCTCTGGAGCACGTAAAGAGCGGATTTTCGCTGCTACTTGTCCCAATAATTGCTTATCGATACTCTCCAATATAACTACTGGGTTTTTACCTTTTTCTGAAGTAGTAGTTACATTAATTTCTTTAGGTAGTTCAAACACGAAATGGTGAGAATATCCTAAAACTAAATCTAATGTATTACCTACGTTCGTAGCACGGTAACCAACACCAACAAGCTCTTGCTGCGACTTGTATCCTTCAGTTACACCTACAACCATGTTGTTGATTAATGAACGATATAAACCATGTAAGGCTTTATGACGTTTTTGCTCTGAAGGACGTTCTACAGTAAGTATACCATCTTCTTGAGTTATTTTTATATCTGTATCTACATCCTGAGTTAATTGTCCCTTCGGACCATTAACTGTTACTAGGTTCGCATCAGAAACTGTGATGGTAACACCTGCTGGAATATTAATCGGGGCTTTTCCTATTCTTGACATCTTCTCTTATCCTCCTATTAATAAACGTAACATAAAACCTCACCGCCAATATTCAAATTCTTAGCCTCTTTATCGGTCATAATGCCTTTAGAAGTAGAAAGAATAGCGATACCTAAACCGTTTAATACACGTGGCATATTATCTACACCAGCATATCTTCTTAAACCAGGAGTACTCACACGTGAAATGCTACGAATCGCTGGAATTTTAGTGATTGGATTATACTTAAGAGCAATTTTAATCGTCCCTTGAGTATTAGCATCCTCAAACTTGTAATTAGTAATATAACCTTTATCAAAAAGAACCTTTGTCATTTCTTTTTTGATGTTCGATGCAGGAATCTCTACAACGCGGTGGTTAGCCTTAATCGCATTTCTTACTCGCGTAAGATAATCTGCTATTGGATCTGTATTCATTATTTATTGTTTGTGATAGTGGTTTCCTTTCCAACCTATTCGGAACGACCTGCCATCGG
>NZ_JBIILQ010000130.1:0-7759 GCF_044232565.1 Daejeonella sp.
AGTGCCGGTTCTGCTTGTCTATAAACTTTATCTAAAATCTGTGTCCTATCTAAGTCGTATTTCTTTTTAAATTTTTCGGCAAAATCTAGAGGCATTAAATCATTTAAAAATGATTTTAAGAGTCGCCTGCCGAGCCAATTGGCAGAACCTTCATCTCCTAGAATGTATCCAAGTCCGAAATTATTATCACTAATTTTTTTTCCATCGAAATAAGCAGCATTTGAACCGCTACCTAAAATGCCAACTACTCCTTTTTCATCACCACAAGCAGCTATTGCAGCTGCTTTCAGGTCGTGATCGACAATAATTTTGCTAAAGCGAAAAAAACTGCCTAAAGCATTCGTGATTATATCCTGGCGCTCCTTTGATGATGCTCCTGCACCAAAAAAGTAGACTCGGTTAATTTTTTCGGCGTTATTTATGAGCTCAACACTTTTATCGAGTAATTGAACAATATGGCTTTCATTACTGAAAAATGGATTAATACCCGGGGTTTTCAACTCTGAAACAATTATCCCTTTTTCTGCCAATTTCCAGTCGGCATGCCTCGAACCGCTATAAACTACCGCAATCATATATTAAATAGATAAAACGCTAACCATCTCCATTAAATCATCTTCCAGTTTAAAATGTGGTGAATTTAATGCTTCCTCAAGAGGTGTTAAAACTATCGAATTACCTCTTAGCCCAATCATTTGGCGGGTTTCACCCTTTAGCAATTCTTTAACTGCGGCATAGCCTAGCCTACTGGCTAAAACCCTATCGAAGCTACTCGGACTTCCACCTCTTTGTAAATGGCCTAAAATAGTAACTTTGATATCGTAATAATTGAATTTTTCTTTTACTCGTTCTGCCAATTGATAGGCACCACCACTTTGATCGCCTTCGGCAACAATTACAATGCTCGAAGTTTTTTTGTTTTTGGCATCTCCTGATAACTTGTTAATCAATTCATCAACTGCAGTTGCTCTTTCAGGTAGTAAAACGGCTTCAGCACCTCCAGCTATGCCCGATCGTAATGCGATGCAACCTGAATCACGCCCCATAACTTCTATAAAAAACAATCGGTTGTGAGAGGCGGCAGTATCTCTAATCTTATCAATGGCCTCGATAACAGTATTGGTGGCAGTATCGTATCCAAGTGTGAAATCTGATCCGTAAAGATCATTATCTATCGTTCCTGGAATACAAATCACAGGTATGTCATATCGTTTTGAAAGGCGTTCTGCACCTCTAGCAGTACCATCTCCGCCAATAGCAATGAGCGCATCGATGCCATGTCCTTTAATGTTTTTATAAGCCTTTTCCATGCCTTCATCTGTGATGAATTCAAGGCATCTGGCCGTTTTAAGTATTGTTCCACCAAGATGTATTATATTGCCTACAGATCGTGCATCCATATCCCAAAAATCGCCCTCTAGCATACCCTGATAGCCTCTTCGAATTCCTACGACTTCAATTCCATAGAAAACTGCAGTTCTTACAACTGCCCGAATGCAAGCATTCATCCCCGGAGCGTCACCACCTGAAGTAAAAACTCCTATTTTCTTTATTTGAGACAATTTTCTTTTGTATAATTTATTACGAATATAGTGTGTATTCTTTACACTAAGTAATTTTTATTATTTTTATATATATTATGAATAATCACTCTATATTTAAATTTTTAATATAAAAATTTTGGAAACTCTTCTGCCCAAGTTTGAATCTGTTTTTTCAATTGACTGTGTAATATTTGGCTTTGATGATGGGGAGTTAAAAATTCTACTTATTAAACGTAATGAGGAGCCTTTTAAAGATTGGTGGGCTTTGCCAGGGCATATTGTAGAAAAGGATCAAAGTATTGATCTTGCTGCCGAGCGGATTTTATATGAGCTTACAGGTCTTAAAGATATTTATATGGACCAATTTCACACTTTTGGTGATGTAAATAGGCATCCGCAAGGAAGGGTAATTACTATTGCATACTATGCGATGATTAGGCTAAACGGGCCTAAAGAGCTAAAGCCTGTAACTAATTATGCCTCAAAAGCTGTTTGGATACCTGTAAATGATCTTCCAAAGCTTGCATTTGACCATGAAAAAATCTTTGCACGTGGATTTGATAAAATTCGAAATAAAATTAGCTACCAACCCATAGCATTTGAGTTGCTCCCAGAAAAATTTACACTTACCCAATTGCAGCAATTATACGAGGTTATTTTATCTAAGCAACTTGATAAGAGGAATTTTCGCAAAAAAATGCTGAACTATGGAATTTTAAAAGAATTAGACGAAAAACAAAAAGGAGTTTCCTATCGTGCGGCAAAGCTTTATAAATTCGATAAAAGAAAATATGCCAAGCTCTTTCAAAAGGAACTTACTTTTACTACTTGATTCTGGAGTTTGAAAATTTATATCAATCTTGGAAAGTTTTCCCTTCTTAGTCCTGTATGGATTTACACTTTTTATTCACTAAGCTAAACCATAATGGCGGAAACAAGGCTGGCAATAACATGCTCGCATATCCTCCTGGTAAAACGGGACTATTAGCATAGGAAACTAATTTGTTGAATGGCTTAGCAGCGTGAAAATGATGGTCAGAATGCCTGCTTAAATCGATCAGGAAAAATCTACTGATCAATTTGTCGCTTTGCCAAGAATGTCTCTCATCTACGCGCTCATTGTCTTTCCTGCTTAATCCGTAATGTTCAATGTAATTGGTATATTCTAGCAATATGTTGGCAAATAATGCCTGAAGGAGTAGGGCAAGAGACACTTCCCATCCAGCGAAATATCCTAAGATGGATAAAACAAGTACATATCCAATCAAACAGGATAAAATGTAATTGTGAATGCTAAATGCTGATTTTCCTTTAGAAAGACAGCGTTTTTTCTCCAATTGAAAGGATTGTTTTAATTGTCCTGAAACCGAACGTATCAAATAATGGTAGTAGTTTTCACCAAATTTCGCACTTACCGGATCTGAATCTGTCCCAACAAATTTATGATGTATGCGTAGGTGATGAACATAGAAATAGGGATTGAAAACGCTGAAAAGCAAGAATCGCCCAGCAAAATTCCATGTTTTTTCTTTTCTATGGATAAGCTCATGTGCTACCACAATGGCTAATGTGCCTGAGGATGTTCCTGTAGAAATCGCTGCAGCTAAAATCCAGTTGTCCCTAATTATTTCTGTGTAAACACCAAAAATGAGACTTGAAATTGATAAAAACTGTGCTAAAACCGATAAGAACATCAAAACTTCTGGAAGCTCATCATCCACAATGTCGTCATTGGTATGATCCTCAGGTAGGATAATTTCGGCAATGCCCAAAATTGCAAAAGTGAAAAGGAAATTCATTAAAGTGAACCAACCACCAGTCAAATTCCCATAGATGACCAAGGTTATTGGAACTAGATTGAGAAAGTATTTCCAATTCCTAAATGATTTTTTACTTATAGAAATCCCTGATTCCATTATTTTAATAAGTATTAGCCAATTTTTTTAAACATTAAACTAAAACTAACTTAGTTAAAATTATGCGCTTTTCGAATTTTTATTCTTTTTTGAAAAAAATATCATGATCAATGCACCAGATAATATTAAACCCCAGCCCAACCAGCGATATTTAATAATACTACTCGCTGCTGCAGCCAATTTTTTCAATGGAATAAAACTGAAATAATTCGTCACTTTAAAATAAACCGCCACAAAAGTGAATGTTAAGACGATAATCAAAGCCCATCCGCAAAAACGTAATAGTCCGAATTTACCCCCAGCAGCAGCAAATAATGCCAAAGTGGCTAAAGCATAAACAACCGAAGCAAGCACGGTATCGATGTCCCAATAATTCCAATTTCCAATGATGGGGATGTGAAGCATCGGCGAAAAGCCGCCACCAATAACCATTAATGCTCCAAGAATCCCCAGGTAATTTTTAAATGTCATTTTTTAAGATTTTCCTTTTAATGCAGATTGAGGACTATTGCCTTCTGTGAGTTCCATTTTTTCGGCAAAATGGGCACAATAATCGCGCAAATCTTCTACAATTGCTTCCTCACCAGTGGCACGAAGGAAACTATCGCCCATAGTTTGTAAGGTTTCGTAAAAAAAACGCTTCATTTCATCCACCGGCATGTCTTTAGTCCATAGGTCAATACGCAAAGAGTTCTTGTAATTATGATCCCAAAGGGCAAGCATCATCGACTTTACAGGGAGTGCTTCTTTAGTTTGTGAGTCAGTAGATTCCCATAAAATATTTTCAGGAATGTTTTGATCATCTAATTGAATCGTCAATTTTATTTCAGCTTTTTTCATGGCGTCTTATTTTATAGGTATATCTTTTGTGTTTCTTTAATTAATTTTTGAGGATAAATATCAAAAAGCTGACAAATATTAGAAATAGTAATTCAAATAACCAAATGCGTTTAAGGTCAACAATTAATCTTCTAAAAATCAAGTCAGCGATAAAGCAAATACTTACCAAGATTAGCATAGAAAGCATGCTAGGAAAAGTAAGATTTGATTCACCGGGGAAGAGTAGTAGGTAGGCACTTCCGACTATTAAAATTGAGGAGACTATATTTAGCGGACTTATGCGCAGGCTCATTTTTTCTTGCGGTCTTTTTTATGAACAGCATCAAATTTGACACTTTTTTTTCTGCGAGCGGCACCGGGTTTATTATTTCTTGCTTTGGCTTTAGGCTCAGTTTTTGTAGTTTTTACTCCTTTTGTATTTTTTGCTTTCTTCTCGTGAAATGCTCCCTTAAACTCTGGATCATCCCTACGTTTTTGAAGATCTATTTCTCGAGCAATATTCTGACGCTCCTCATAAGGGGTATCATCTACAAAAACATCTTCAGGCATATTGAATTGTGGAATTGTTTGTCTGATTAGTTTTTCAATTTTATCAACATAATATTCCTCCGATGGGCTGCAGAAAGTTATGGCATCACCGGTTTGTAGAGCACGCCCCGTGCGCCCGATACGGTGAACATAATCTTCAATGATGATGGGTACATCGAAATTAATCACATGACTTACATTGCTTACGTCGAGTCCTCTAGAGGCTACATCTGTTGCAACTAAAATCCGAATTTGTCCTTCTTTAAAGGCATTTATTGAGTTAATTCGTGTATTTTGTCCTTTGTTGGCATGGATTACTCGAACTTGTTCATTGCCATATCGTCGTTCCAAGAAATGAAAAATATTGTCGGCTACAGTTTTGGTTTTACAGAAAATAATTAAACGTGTAAAGTCTTCAGTATCTTTTAATAAATGCTGAAGTAAGTTAAGTTTAGTCTTTAAATTGGGTACTTTGTATAAAGCCTGACTCACTGTATCTGCTGGCGTTGCTTGTGCGGCCACTTCAATAATTGTAGGATGTTTTAAGAAATCACCTGATATTTTATGCACCAGCTCACTCATTGTAGCCGAAAATAGGAGGTTCTGTCTTTTTCGAGGCACCACTTCCAATATCCTGTGAATGGAGCCAATGAAGCCCATATCCATCATTTTATCGGCCTCATCCATTACCATAAACTTGATAAATTGCGTGTTGATGTGGCCCTCCAAATAGAGGTCTAGGAACCGTCCAGGCGTAGCAATGATAATATCTACACCCTTTTTCAACTCGTTAATTTGAGTCTTGGGTCCTAATCCTCCAAAAAGTACCACTGTACGTAGATCAGTATATTTGGCAAATGTTTTCACATTTTCCTCAATTTGCATGGCTAATTCACGGGTTGGAGCAATAATTAATGCTCTGGCATCATTGCCTTGAGCAAATTTAAGCTTCATTAAAATGGGAAGCACGAAGGCAGCAGTTTTCCCGGTTCCTGTTTGTGCAATTCCCATAATATCTTGACCAGATAAAATGGGCATAATTGCCTTTTCCTGTATTGGAGTTGGTAAAGTATAACCTGCATCCGAAACGGCATTCAGGATCTGTTTGTTCAGCTTAAAATCTTCAAAGGTTATGGACATAGCCGCAAAGATACGTCTTTGCTTTTATGTGCTGCCTTTTGCGGATATCTTTTCTGTGAAACATTTAAATTAAATAGATAAATTACTGAAAGGTGTTTGTCGACTAATTTCTTTGTTTTAGTCTTGATTCAATCATTTTAATCGAATAAAGCATCTGAATGCATGTAATTGGTTAAAAAATTCCGAAATTGCAGTGTATTTAATTCAATCCTTATTCTATACCATGGCCTCAATTCTTATAAA
Source organism: Daejeonella sp. (assembly GCF_044232565.1). GTDB lineage: Bacteria > Bacteroidota > Bacteroidia > Sphingobacteriales > Sphingobacteriaceae > Daejeonella. Next base: position 6,212 of record NZ_JBIILQ010000130.1, read on the forward strand.
ATCCGCAACAATAGTTAATGAAGGTAGAATTATCGTTTCTGATATTTTTGTAAAAAATGGGATTATTGAGCAGATTGGAGCGAACCTCAACATGCTGGCCGACAAGGAAATAAATGCGGAGGGGCTCCATCTTTTTCCGGGCTGCATTGATGATCAAGTCCATTTTCGAGAACCTGGATTAACCCACAAGGCTGATATTTTTACGGAGAGTAGGGCGGCAATTGCAGGAGGTATCACCTCATTTATGGAAATGCCAAACACCGTCCCGAATACCCTAACCCAAGAGTTATTAGCTCATAAATATGAAATCGGTGCACGTAGCTCAGCAGCCAATTACTCCTTTTTTATGGGTGCAGGTAACGATAACTTGGAAGAGGTATTAAAAACTGACCCTAAAAATGTATGTGGAATTAAGGTTTTTATGGGCTCCTCAACAGGAAATATGCTTGTTGATAATGAAAAAACTTTAGAAGGGATTTTTAGTCATGCGCCAATCCTTGTAGCTACACATTGCGAAGATGAAGCAACTATTCGTTCCAATGCAGCTCATTTCAAAGAATTATATGGCGATAATTTGACTCCCGATATGCACCCCCTAATTCGAAATGCGGAATCTTGTTATATCTCCTCTTCTTTTGCCGTAGGATTAGCCAAAAAGTACAATACAAGACTTCATATTTTACATATTTCAACAGCAATTGAGACCAGTCTCTTCGATAATTCCATTCCATTAAGTCAGAAGAGAATTACTGCCGAAGCTTGTATTCATCATTTGTGGTTTACAGATGCGGATTATGCCAGTAAAGGAAATTGGATTAAGTGGAATCCCGCAATTAAATCTGCTGCCGATCGTGATGCAGTTTTTCAAGCTGTTTTAGATGATCATATCGATATCATTGCAACGGATCATGCTCCTCATACCATTGAAGAAAAATCTCAAGATTATAAAAATGCTCCTTCTGGTGGCCCGCTCGTGCAACATGCGCTCATCGCGATGCTTGAACTTTACAAAAAGGGTAAAATCAGTTTAGAGAAAATAGTTGAAAAAATGGCTCATAGTCCGGCAATCTGTTTTCAAGTTGATAAGCGCGGTTTTATTCGTGAAGGCTATTGGGCCGACCTAGTGCTTGTAGATTTAAATAAATCCTATGCCGTGAATAGAAATAATGTATTATCGAAGTGTGGCTGGAGTCCATTTGAAGGCGAAGTTTTTAGTTCGAGCGTAGTTAGTACCATAGTGTCCGGTACTTTGGTGTATGAAAATGGTCAGATTAAAAATGGTATTTACGGTAAACGATTAGCATTCGACCGTTAAATAAAACTATTTTCAAGTGTAATTTTTTTCTTTGATTTAGGATGACCAAAAACATTGGTTTCTCATCCCACAAACTAATTGTATTGTAATAAAATATCAAATATGAGCGAATGCTTCGGTATTGCGCCTAAACTCGCTACCTTTGCGGCCTGTTGAGAAACAATTATGGCTAAAGTATCTATTAATATTGCGACCGGTTCTGTACAAAAGGAAGAATTAATTGTTGGGATTGA
>NZ_JBIILQ010000131.1:0-7712 GCF_044232565.1 Daejeonella sp.
TAGCATTTCACTTGATCTAGCTGCAGCTCAATATGAAGCATGCACTCAATCAAGCCTAGAAAGTTGAAGATATTAAATATTTTAGAAAAATCTTTTGATATTTAAAAAGACAAATTTCTTATCATTGATTCGGAATTGACATTCAAATCTTATGCTCACCGGGTTGGTAAAATTAAAAAACGACTTCGAAAGTCGCTTTTTTTGTTAAAAAAATAATTTTATTAATTATTTTGCCTAAATTAATAAGTAGAAAATTTTTAAAATAATTAAAATCCAATAAATCAAACCTATGAAAGCACTTCTCAGCATTTTCCTTTTAATTTTTATGCTAACAAACAGTAGCTGCGGACAAAACAAGTCAAAGAATGCCCAAGAGAATAATAAGAAATTAATTTTCCCGATTCAAAAATCTGAAGAAGAATGGAAAAAGGTATTAAGTCCTCTATCCTTCGAAATAATGGTTATGCGTGGCACTGAACCCCCATTCAAAAATACGTATAACAGTAATAAGCAAAAAGGGATTTATGTAAGTGCTGCAACCGGAGAGCCATTATTTAGTTCTGATGATAAATATGAATCAGGTAGCGGCTGGCCAAGCTTTACCAAGGCAATTAAAGAAGGCGTGATAACTGTGGTTAAAGACAATAGCCATGGCATGACCCGCGATGAGATTATTGAAACCAAAACAGGATTGCACCTAGGCCATGTTTTTAATGATGGCCCCATAGACAAAGGTGGCAAGCGCTATTGCATGAACTCAGCAGCCCTCAAATTCATCAAAAAATAATTAAGACAAACTACTAAAAGAAGCGCGCATAGGCTGAATACCTGAGACCATTATTTGCTCAAAATCTAAACCTATGGTTAAATCTATCCAATCCGGGTTCACCGCTCTGATTAAACGATCTTTCTGTATGCGGGCAAACTTATTTATTAAATTAAATCGTTCTAATGCAGAAGTTTCAGAACTAAACTCTTCAAAATAAACCAATCTTGTTAATTGCTGCCCAGCATCAAAAAATAAATTAGGCATCTGCCTGTAAAAAGTCATTGTTTTCATCAAGTCGGTACTCATACCAACATGTATACTGTTTCGGTTACGGTCGGTAACTAAATAAACAAATTTTTTAATTTTCATGGTAGGTTTAGATAGGATCGGCATATTTTAAAATTTAATTTTTAGTTTCAATAATAATTGCTAATTTTATGAGCATAAATTTACTAACAATTTTAGTATTTCCAAATTTATTTTTTAAAATGGCAAACATTTCTTCCAACCTTAAGTACCTACGTAAGAAAAAAGGACTTACACAACAACAATTTGCAGATACACTTGATATTAAACGCTCACTAGTTGGAGCTTATGAAGAAGATCGTGCAGAGCCTAAATATGAATTACTAAAAAAATTCGCAGAATTTTATGAGCTTTCCATGGACGAACTAATCAATGAACGTATTGATGATAAGTGGAAATCAAAACCAAAAGCAGATCCAGCGAACATACGGGTACTAAGTATTTCGGTTGATAGTCAGGATAGAGAGAATATTGAATTGGTTCCTGTGAAGGCTAGTGCAGGTTATTTAAATGGTTATGGTGATCCAGAATACATTTCAGAGCTTCCTAAATTCCATTTACCAATGTTCCGCCAAGGCACCTATCGTGCCTTTGAAATAAAAGGTGATTCCATGCTCCCACTGCAATCAGGAACAGTAGTTGTTGGTGAATATTTAAGCAATTGGAATGATCTTAAGCCGGGCGACACCTATGTGGTAATCAGCAAAAGCGATGGTATTGTATATAAACGTGTGGGAAATAAATTCAAGGAAAATAAAGCTTTAAAATTAATTTCCGACAATCCGGTTTATGAGCCTTATACCATTTCCGGAGATGATGTTTTAGAGATATGGAAGGCAAAGGCTTATATCAGCACCGATTTCCCTGATCCGGCACCTGAACCTACCTTAGAAACGCTAACAAGCATGGTTTCACAAATGCAAAAATCGATTTCCAATTTGGATAGGAATAAAAATTAAGGGCTATAAAATTTTAGCATTTAAACCTTTTGATTAAAATTTCATCTATCTATTTAAATAAACACAAATAGATATGAAAATAATTTTGATTTCTGCAGGCCTATTGATCGGATTTTTAGGCACTGCTTATTCACAAGATAGACCTCATAAAAAAGGCGCAGAAGCTGCACAACATCATCGCACTGCCGAAGAACGTGCCAAAATGAGTACAGAGGCTCTTGAAAAGAGATTAAACTTGAGTCCGGAGCAAAAAGAAAAAGTTTATAGCATTCACTTGGAACGCAGCCAAAAAATGGATAAAATGATGGAAGCTGAAGCTTCAATCAGGAAGAACCAAATGGAAAAGCGGAAAGAGTTAATGGCAGAAGGAGAGAAAAAAATGAATAAAATCTTATCTGATGAGCAGCAAAAAACTTTGGAGGCAATGAAAGCAAAAGGGAAGGAACGCATGAAGGACAATAAAAAAGGAATGCATAGACCCAAAAAAAGTTGAATCGGTACTTTGTATTTTAAGAAAAGCGGAATCTTGTTCCGCTTTTCTTATTTTTATCAAAAAAAACATTGAAAAGCACCCAAAAATTCATTTCTGAAAATCTAGCTCATCGAAGCGAGAATAACTCCTTACGAAGCTTAAAAGCAGAAAGCAATTTGATCGATTTTTGCTCCAATGATTATCTGGGTTTTGCTAAATCAGGCGATTTAAAAATCATTTTTGAACAAGAATTAAAAAAATACCCCAAGTATAGCATGGGCTCTGGTGGCTCACGTTTGTTAGCTGGTAATTCATTATTTGCGGAAGAGCTTGAACAAGAAATAGCTAATTTTCATCAATCGGAGGCCTCCCTCCTCTTTAATTCGGGTTATGATGCTAACATAGGGATCTTCTCTGCCCTCCCACAAAGAGGCGACACCATCATTACAGATGAGTATATTCATGCTTCAATAATTGATGGCGTGCGATTGAATCATGCTACACGTTATGTTTTCAAACATAACGACATGGAGAGTTTGGAACAAAAATTAAAAATCGCCAAAGGCAGAATATTTATCGTTGTTGAAAGCATTTATTCGATGGATGGTGATAAAGCGCCACTAAAAGAGATTGCTTCTTTAGCACAAAAGTTTGATGCTGCATTAATAGTTGATGAGGCTCACGCGACTGGCATATTTGGGGAATTTGGAAAAGGAATAGTACATAAATTGGGCTTATGCGATCAAGTATTTGCAAGAATTATTACATTTGGAAAGGCATTAGGAACACATGGTGCGGCAGTTTTAGGGAACAATGACTTAAGGAGTTTCTTAATTAATTTTTCAAGGTCATTTATTTATACCACCTCTGCTTCTTTTTTAAGCCATTTAGCAATTAAATCTGCTTATCTACATCTCGATGAAAAAGATCATCAATCGGCTCTTCATGAGCGAATAAGGCACTTTAGACAGAATATTGATTCGACTATTAAATTATTAGATAGCCAATCAGCAATACAAATTATACTACTACCAGGAAATAGAGAGGCCAGAGAAGCTGCCCTAAAAATCCAAGAAGCGGGTTTTGATGTAAGAGCCATATTAAGTCCCAGTGTTGCCCAAGGCACCGAGCGATTAAGAATATGCTTGCATAATCACAATTCGATGGAAGATATAAGCAATTTATGCATCAGTTTAAATCAGATAATTAGATGAGACCTTTATTTATAAGCGGAATTGGGACAGAAATAGGCAAAACAATAGCATCAGCTGTTTTGGTTGAAAAATTACAGGCAGATTATTGGAAACCCGTGCAATCGGGCGAGCTAGAAAATAGCGATAGCATGCTCGTAGAACGCCTGATTTCAAATAGAAAAACCATAATCCACCCAGAAGCTTACCGTTTAACACAGCCGTTCTCACCGCATAAATCAGCAGCATTAGATGGTATAACTATTGATTTGGACAACATCCATTTGCCAAAAACAGATAATCAATTGATAATTGAAGGTGCCGGCGGATTAATGGTACCATTAAATGAGAAGGACTTGATTGTTGATCTCATTAAAAAGTTTGATGCAGAGGTGATTTTAGTTTCTAAAAATTATTTGGGAAGTATTAATCATACCTTATTGTCTGTTGAGCTTTTAAAGAAACGTTCTATTCCTATCCGAAAATTAATATTTTGTGGAGAATCAAATCCGAGTTCGGAAGATGCAATTTATTCACAAACGGGTTTAGATATTTTACGAATTCCGTTTTTTAATGTGCTTAATAAGGAAAAAATTGCCGAATTCGCTAATCAATTAAGCTATAACTTCAATCCATAAAGACCTACTTTTTCTTTATTACAATTTTTCAAATAATTAAATATTTCAGCAAAAAATAATTTCAGGGTAAAAAACAATATTTGAAAAATCAAGAAAACAATTCTATTCCATAATAGTATAAATCATTCATACCTTTATATTGTTGTTTATCTAAAAATTAAAACATGAAACTCATCTCAGTTATAGGCTCTGGCACCATGGGAAATGGTATCGCTCATGCCTTTGCACTATGTAATTTTCAAGTAAACTTAATCGATATTTCGGAGCAGAGCCTCCAAAAAGGAATGGATGCTATCCGCAAAAATCTAGATAGACAAGTCGTAAAAGGAATAATTACGGAAGAAAATAAAATTTCAGCTTTAAAAAATATCCATACGTTTACCGATACTAAATTAGGTGTTGAACATTCAGATCTGATTATCGAAGCTGCAACAGAAAATGTAGACATCAAAATGGAGATTTTTAAAGATTTAGATAAGTTTTGTAAAAAGGAGGCCATTTTAGCATCCAATACCTCTTCTATCTCCATTGGGATGATTGCATCAGTTACTAATCGCGCCGATAAAGTCATAGGTATGCACTTCATGAATCCGGTACCTGTTATGAAATTGGTGGAAGTAATTCGTGGTTATTCAACTTCCGATGAGGTAACAAAAACGATTATGAACCTCTCTATCAATTTAAATAAAAACCCTGTAGAGGTAAACGACTATCCTGGTTTTGTGGCTAATCGAATATTGATGCCAATGATTAACGAAGCTATTTACACCTTGTATGAAGGAGTTGCAGGTGTTGAGGAGATAGATACAGTGATGAAACTAGGTATGGCCCACCCTATGGGTCCGCTACAACTAGCAGATTTTATAGGATTAGATGTATGCCTAGCCATAATGAACGTATTGCATCAAGGTTTTGGTAATCCTAAGTATGCACCCTGCCCTTTACTAGTGAACATGGTTACAGCAGGAAGTTTAGGTATAAAATCAGGCTTGGGTTTTTACGATTATAGTAAAGGTATTAAAGACGCACATGTTGCCTTAAAGTTTAGTAATTGAACATAATTTCCTATTTAATAAACCTATTCCATCCTGTCAAAATCGATAAAACCATTTTGGTGGTCTGCATCTAGTAAGAGATGAAGGGCCTTCAATTTAAATTTATACCATTTATCTTACTAGGTTGATCAACCAACCTAGTCAATTTTAATTTAAACTCTCCTGTGCTTTTCTCGTATTCCTAGCAAAGGTTTTTTAATGTGTATGAATTTGCGTGATGTTAACAGATACACACATCGGATATAAAAACATTTAAACCAGCAAAGTATTAAAGATTAAATAAAAAAAGAGCCACTCCTTATAAAGGAATGGCTCTTCAAAATTTAATAAATTATAAATTTAGTTAGTAAGTGGATTCTGAACTAAATTAGGATTAACATTGATTTCTGCCTGAGGCAATGGCAATGCAAATCTATAATCGGTAGCAGGTAGATTTAATTTACTCCAGTGAGAAGTAGATGTAGTTCTATTAAGACCTTCCTTATTTCTAAGCATATCAAAATATCTTTGACCTTCGCCGAATAATTCTTTTCTTCTTTCAACTAAAATCTCAGCAATTAAAGCAGCACCTGTGTTAGTAGAAATTACTGCATTTGGATTTGCTCTTTTTTGAACTACTAATAGTGCAGCTTGAGCGGCGCTTATATTAGATCCAGCACCAAGTCTAGCTTCTGCTTCAGCTTCGGTTAAAATCATTTCGGCAGATCTAATTAATACTTGATTATTAGTAAATCCATCAAATACGAATTTACTAGTTAAATAACCGTCTCCAAAATAGTAAACAGAACCTGTAGTTGGGCTTTGTGCTCTTGTATCAGGAATTTTGAATTGTGTTTTACGAACATCATCATCTGAAAATAGATTAAAGAATTCTTTAGAAATTCTAAATGAGGAATAACCATCGTCATAAGGATCGTAAAATGAATGCACACCTAAGTATCCACTATTATCATCATCTCTACTCACAACACCCCAAATCCATTCAGAAGTTGGTGCTCTAAAACCTGCTAATAAAGATGCAGAACTTGGCAAAGGTTTACCAGCATATGCTTTTTTAGCAAATTCACTTGCTTTAGCCCAATCTCCTTTAGTCAAATAAACTCTAGCAAGTATTCCACTAATGGCATTTTTAGTAAGCGTATAAGTTCCAGTAACAGAACTTGGCATAGCTACTTCAGCTTCAGTTAAATCTTTAAGTACTGCAGTGTATACATCAATAACCTTAGCTCTTGCTGGTGGCTCGTCACTTGGATTTGCCGACTTTAACATCAACGGCACACCTAAGGCTTGCGGATCTGTCATGAATGGCTTAGCACCAAACTCCTGAACTAAAGTAAAATGAACAAAAGCTCTTATCGCTTTTGCCTGAGCAATAAAGCTATTTTTATTTGCATCAGAAATTGGAGCACCAGCTACATTTTCAATAATTTGATTACAGTTTGCTATAATTCTGTAACCATGCGACCAATGAAATTGTAAGTTTCCATTGTTTACGGTTTCAATGTATTGGTACTCATTAATGAATCTACCGTAATTACCCGTAGAGTTAGGAAATGCATCAGAACCTTTTGAATCACTATTCAGAATAAGGTTGTATAAAAAACCATTATTTGAAAGTAGATCATACACACCAGTCATGGCTGCATTAATTGTTGTTAAATTACCAAAAGCCGAAGTATTGCTTATAGAATCATTAGGCTTGACGTCTAAAAATTCTTTCTCACAACTCGTTAGAGTAAAGGTTATAGTAAGTGCGCCAAATAGCACACGACTAATCGTTTTATTTATATTTTTCATGTCTTTTATCATTAAAATCCAATATTTAAACCAAGAGACCAAGTCTGAACATTCGGTACATCAAAACTAGTTAAACCAGTAATTGAAACCTCTGGATCCATTCCTTTATGCTTAGCTAGCGTCAAAATATTTTCTCCGCCTACAAAGATTCTGGCACTTGAAACACCTATTTTACGAGCAAGGGCTTTATCTACATCATAACCTAATGTTAGGTTTTTTAATCTCATGTAAGAGCCGTCAACTAAAAATCTAGTTGAAGTGCTAGCACCTAATGCTGTGTTAGTTGGCATAAACTTAGGAATGTCAGTAACATCACCTGGGTTTTTCCAAGATCTATAAACATCTATAGATAGATTTTGACCATTGGTTGAACCTGCATGGCTTAAAGATGAATAATAGCTATCAAAAACTTTAGCTCCATAACTAAAGAAAACAAAAGCTGTTAAATCAAATCTCTTGTATCTGAAATTATTTGTAAAACCACCAGTAAACTTAGGCAAAGAACTGCCACTATCATATTGAGTAG
>NZ_JBIILQ010000132.1:0-7661 GCF_044232565.1 Daejeonella sp.
TTTTTCCTCTTAGGCAGCCGGCGCAAACCAACCGCACACAAAAACCAAAAGCCCACGGGCTGCGTTTTACAGAAGGGTAAAACAATGCCCCTCCCAAACCCACTAGGCCTTCTTTTGCCTTTTGTTTTACAGCTGCTGAGGGAAAAAGCATGACGCCTAAACCCCCAGTTCATTTGACAGCTTTCTTAAAAACATGCTATAAAACCCAAATAATATTATTTAGCAGAATCCCCTAGCACAGTCCTTCCCCTACCTTTCTTCCGCCTCGGCTGGTGCGGCAATGACAAGCCTAGCCCTCGCACAACCTTTCATAGCATCAGACGCAGCGGTGGTTGTTATTCGATTGTTGTTTATTGTTTTTTAAAGGCTCTCATGGTCTCGGCGAAGAGCCTCGGCTTGGTCCTTTTCAACTACAGGAAAAGGACTAGGCCCCCGCGGCTATGAGCGGGAAACATCATCAAAACACCAATCTTCCAATTAAAAATCTATTGAATTAATAAAAAATTTGTACCCTAACCTCGTATCCGGACATAAAAAAACCAGAACTTCTCAGCCCTGGTCTCCCTTATCCCAAAAAAATAAACCCTCTAATGAGCCACTCCTTTGCTCCCCAAAACACTCTTAAACGTCTTCACTACAATCACCACATCAAACCAAAAACTCTTCCTCTCTAAATACTCCTTCTCCAATCCCACCTTCTCCTCTATAGAAATCTCATCCCTCCCATTGATCTGCGCCCAACCCGTTATCCCTGGCTTCAATTGATCAACCCCAGCCGCTACGCGTAATGCCATTAAATCATCTTGGTTATACAATGCCGGCCTCGGACCAACAAATACCATTTCTCCCTTAATAATATTTATCAAATTAGGCAATTCGTCTAAACTTAATTTCCGCAATAAACCTCCAATTTTCAATAAATATTGCCCCGGGTTCTCCAATAAATGGGTTGCCACGTTGGGGGTATTCTTTTTCATGCTTCTAAACTTATAGATGTTGAAGAAGGAATAATTTATCCCTACTCTTTTCTGCTTGAAAAATATAGGCATGCCATCTTCTAAAAAAATAGAAATAGCCAAAGTAAAAATAATGTCGAAAGGATTAATAAAAGAATTAGGGCGAAAGTCTATTGAGCATTTTAGGGTGGACCACAAAATTACAGGGCATTTTATTATTGATTATCAGCATGTTAAGTTTCAACTGCGCACCAAATTGCGCACTAGGCAAATTACCTATTTTACATAAAAATAGATTTAAACTCCGTTTCAATGACTTTAATCTCTTTTAGCTCTAGCATACTAAATTCCTTTTCTCTTGCCCTTTTTGAAATTACGCCATTATTTTGTTCTAAAAATCTAACCAACGTTGCAATTAGTTTATCTGGCATCTCAAATTCTTCCTCTAAATACCTCTTAAAGGCATCGTAATTTGAAAGATATTTTATCTCATTCGGTATTATATTCACGACTGTATCTTCTACACAATCAAATAGAAATTCAGCCTGTTTAGTTGCATCAAAAAATCTATAAAAATCTTTCGTATTATTTACTACACTTACATTATGATTGGAAGTTTCTTTCCATTTAATAAATTCAAGTAAAGGCTTAGAATACGATTCTAATACTAATCTATAGTCAGTTATATGATCTAAAATTGAAGCTGAAACAGGAAATATGATTCCTTGGTCCACAAAATTCTTTTTTGCTAATAAGTGATGTATTAGATATCGATGAATTCTTCCGTTTCCGTCTTCAAATGGGTGTATAAAAACAAAACCAAAGGCAATTATTGTGGCTGCCAAAACAGCATCAAAATCATTGTTTATAAGTATTTTATTTGCTTCAATTAACCCATCAATCAATTCATCAAGATCTTCATATTTAGCAGAAATATGGTCGGGAATAGGTTCGCCTGTGATCCTATCATGCTCTCCGACAAATCCGCCTTGAACTCTCAATCCCATCTGAATAAATCTACCATTCTCGATTACTAAATCCTGTAGTCTAACTAATTCATCTTTTGTAAGTTCATTAAGGCCAGCTTGCCCTATCGCATTTCCCCATCTAGCCGCTCTTTTACTTTTTGGACTTTCTCCTTCAATTGTAAAAGAAGCCTTTGAATCTTTTAACAATAGAAATGCTGATGCTCTTTGTAATATATCTTTTCCAACAATGGAGAGTTTATTTTTGTTAATGTGTTGATAGTTTTTTTGGATATGGTTCTCTAATTTTTTGGACTTAGCTATTAACGGACAAAATTTATTAGTTCCAGGTAGATTATTTAATACTAAATGACGTGGAGATTTAATTCCAGATACTGCATATTGTAATCTTGAATCAATAACAGGAACATAGCTTTTTTTACTAAGATCATTTTTACCTTTTATTGGTTTTCCAGTAATCCATTCCATCAAAAACCAAATTCGCCTCGAATATTGACCTGTTGGTTCAATATTCACTAAGTCAAGTATTTCCTTCTCTGATAATATTTCAACAAGTTTTGAAAATACCAATAGATTTACTCCTTCATATTTTAAAGCAAATACTAGATGATTATAGAGCGCATTGATTAAGGTCAATTTGCTATTATCCTCTGGCAAATAACTTATAGGTAAAACTCTCCAAACCCCATTTTCAAGATTCTGGTTTTTTTCTGCAACCATGGTCAAAACAAGAGGGAAAGGTGCCTCCAGACTAAATTTTTGAATAATAGCCACATAACCAACAGTGTATCCTGGGACAGGCTTTTGAATCCCATTAATTATGGGCGCAAGGCTTGAAATATGGGCGCTAAAAATCATTTTATAATAATTATAGGCGCAATATAGTGAAATTTACTGAATTGATAAAAACAAGCGCAAAAGATTAATAACGAGCGCAAAAATAAAGTATATATAATTTTTAGGCGCCGAAATTTTTCATTCACCCAAATCTTAAGCTTCAAAGATACGTCTGCAGATAGCTCAGATTAGTCCTGTCATTGAGAAACGATGCATCAATCAGTTTCTTTAATGATCAGATTTTGACACCATCAAAGACAAGATTGCGCTTGTTTGCTTTTCAGGAATTCCAGCGTGATTTGCCAGCAGTCGAAATTGTTTTGGAATATTCCTTTGTCCCATTCTTGCTGGGATTAAACCTTCATCTAAAGCAAATTCTTTGTCCTCAATATGGATGCGACTGTTTAATAGATCATAAGCTGGACTCCGTTTGAAATCACCCAGTGGGGTTTCAATAATGGAAAAATTCTTTTGAAGGATTCAAGTATACTAGAATTCCAAGTGCATTTATGTCGTTTACCGACATCTGAGGATGTAAATTAAATATATTCATCTTATTAAAATTTATAAGATAGAGTAGAGGGAAAATTCAAAAAAGTAAACCCTAAATAAAAATTCAATATTTATTAAATAAATACACAGATGAAAAAGAGGAAAATTATCATCATCACTGAAGCACAAGCGAAATTATTGATCAATAAAATTATTACAGAAGCACAAAAGGGTAGAAAAGAGGCCTAAAATGGCATTCCGAGCAAAGTGAGCCTTGTACAATGGCTACTCAGCATTCCGGCGAAACCATGGCTTATATTTTAAGCCCATAAAGCATTTCAACCAATGAGGTACGCAGTGGCCCAACAGGTGTGGTGGATAGCTTGAGATTAAGATCAAAATAAGCCTGTATTAATTCTTGCATTTTGGGCTCTGCCAAACAATCTTGTAACCAAGAGCCGAAATCAACATATTGTTCTTGATTTGCTCGATAAGGTAATTGCAGAGCCAATTCCAAGCCTTCCCAATTTGAACTTGGATCAGTACCTTCGATTTTATCGGCTGTACCCGTAAAAAACACTTCCCAAGTATAGGGATTAGAGATAAACGCATTGAAAGCCATGGAACGTGCCTGATCTAACTTGTTGGTGTAAAAATAAGTCATGCATGCCTCAACCCAGAAGAAAGGAAAACCACTATCATCCGGGAAGTTTTTGAAAAACCAACGTAAATAAACGGCTGCACCTTTATAATCTGCAACACTTACATACAAGTTTAAAATGGTATAACGCCTGCCAGCGCTATCGTCATAGCCGCCAAAACGAGCCCGTTCTGCAGCCAGTACTTTGCGCAGCTTGATAATTTTTGTTTGGATGCGGGTAATTTGTGCGGGTGTCAAGTATATATCTTGGGTTTTACAAAATTAAATGTACATATATAAAAACAGAAAAACCACCTGATGGTGGTTGCCAAATGCAAAATGTGACGCGATGAGCCTGCCAGATTGAGCGATGAAAAAAAAAATCACACCGATTTGGAATGAATACCGTTGCAGAAACAAATAATTTTTTGAAAACCCATAATAAACTAGACTAAAGGCTTACTACGCTACTGTCAACATCAGACTAAAGACGAAGCTTCGTTGCTCTACGCTGCGGCTTTAGTCTTTATATGTTAGTGAATGGGCTTATTTTTCTCCTGGGTAAATAATATGGTCTTTGTCAAACCAAACAATATAAAAAACACCTTTAAATAAAAAACCACAAGTACGAGCTTTTTGATTATAATGTAAGTCAAATTGGTAAAGTGTTGGAAGTTCTTCGTCACTTAAAAGTTCATCTTTAGCCGTCAAAACACTTTTGAAATCCTGCTTTTTTATTGAAATTTTGTCTTTTTCAAAATCAATAGGATGAAATCGATAATATGGATTTGTCCTAAGTTCATTATAGGTAATAAAGGAATTTTTCTTTAACCCTTCTAAAAATCCAATAAAATCTTTTGTTGTCAATTTTTCACAATTAAAACAAAGATTACTTTGGTCTAAGGAAAAGTAATCAAACGCAAACGTTGGCTTTAATTCTCGTATTTCATAGAATGGAATGCCGTTTTCGCCAAGATTGTATTTAGACTTGATTTTTTTTAACTCTTCAAGCTGTAATTTTGGATCAGGAATTTTATATTTTTCCTTATTGCCTTTAGCCATAAGAAATATGACTAATTTATGTTAGAATAAAATGCTTTCATCCTATCCTTACTGATAATATTAGTACAAGGTTTGTGAGGAGGGTAGTCTTGTCTTGCTTCAAGCCAAGGTGCTTCACTATGACTCAATAATTCAAGTTCAAAAGATGTTAGACTTCCATATCTGTCTAAAACGGAATATACAAACTCGATAGTTTCGTCCGAAATTTTATTTCTCGATATTATACTATTAATTTCTTCATCAACAGTTTCAAATTCATCATTAACAACTTTTAAATCATTAAATCCAAATTCTTTAAGTTTATGATAAAGTTCTGGCACTACAGGACCGTGTACCCAAGCTTGAAAATCTTCATTTAAAATAGGATTATCGAAGTTTACAAGATGCCAGGCTTCAACATAATAAAGAAGTTTCTGCAACTTTTTATGTGAAATTGTATCACCTTTTTGGTTTACATAATTCGTTATGATATGTCCTAAATCCCAAGAATTCATACTGCAAATGTATTGATTTTATTTTGTAAAAAGCTTTAATTTAGGAGGTTTTGTCGTCTTAACCCTACTGCTAACGTTTTCGGGCCTGACGAAGGTGACGATTTTCACCACAAATGTTGATGCGGAAAACCAAACTTTGATTCACCACAAATGTGTCTGCGGAGCCGTGAACCTTCACTTTTTCCAAGCCCGTGTTATGCCTTCGCCCTTCTTGTTCGTCCAGTTGGTTTTTGCTTAAATTATTTCTCATTTTTTTTTCTTACTCTCTTCTTTCCATTCGTTCTCAGCGTCAATTAATGGTTTATGCCAGTCCCAAAGCTCTTGCAAGGTTTTTATGTCTGAAGTAATTGGATTTGATACACTAAAGGCCTCGTCAATTGTCAATGGAAGATTATGTTGATGGTAACTTTCAAATGTCCTTCTTGGGTTGTAAGCAAGTGATGAACTGAAATAGTCATTTGTATAGTCGTAGTGATGTGAATGAATAAAATTGTCCCACCGCTTTACACCCTCTTCTTCTGTTCTTATGTCGATGATTTCAAATTGCTCCATATTTCTCCTGTTGGCTGTCCCCCAAGCTGTATTCATAAGACTTACAGCCTCAACATCTGTATCAGGTGCTCCGTATCCAAAAACAGTTACAAGTTTTGTGCTTTCCTCGTGAAGCCATCCTTTTACTCTGTCCCATTCCATACTGATAAATTCGTCTTCTGTATAGTTTTTTTGTGAAACAGGATATAAAAGTGGAGTTGATTCAAACAAACCACCGTCTCTTCTCATTTGCATACCTACAGGCCCACATCTTTTGTCTTCCTTGCTATAACCGATAGAAACAGAACCGTGTAAAAAAGATAGATACGGCATATCTGCAATGTGTCCGTTTCTACAAAATGCTTGATATAAAAACGGGTCCCAATTAAATGTTGCAATTAGGTCTCTTGGTCGAAGTGAAAGGACTAAGAAGTCATAAATAGTCGCTTCGTTTTCGGGCAATTTCATATCCTTGAAATATTCGTAAACTCGATTTTGGATTTCAAGAATTTCGTCTGAATTTGGATTGTCGTTGTGTAAATTGGAATAAAATTGCTCGAAATTTTTTGCTCTTAAATTTTGGGGAAGGCTGCCCACAATGTCGGATAGTCCTACAATGTCAATGAAATTGTCCATTGAAGGCAGTCGTTTACCATTTGGTTCAGGATTTCTAAATGTCGAAGCGATACTTGCACCAGCACCTAATATTACTACGTGTCCACCGCCACCATAAACGGTCTTAATTCTATCTTCCTTTGTCTTTGCCATTATAAATCTTTTTTTCGTCTGCTATTTCATTGGTAGCCATCTTCCTTTTTTAAAGTTCTCTTAAATAAACTCCGAATAAGTTTAGTTCATTTAATGCAAGTTGAAATACAATGCCCTTAATAGGAGGTGGAACAAATGTTTCAAAATTATCGCAATTAGGGTCTAAGTCGGGGAAAGTAATCATGTTTGTAAGAAAATGGTAGTATTCGTGAATGAAAACTGCTTGATGTTGTCCTATGTCCAGGTCTGTTATAAAAGTTGTTAGGTTGTCGGTGTCAAAACCATCAAGGCAAATGTAAAACCTGTCAGGGTAATATTTTATTTTAGTCAAGTCAATATCATTCATTTTTAAGTCTGTTTATTATTAGCACTTTCGGTCGTCATAGGGTGAGAGGCATAACGTCAGTCTGTGAAAAAACTACCCTTTATATTCCTTGTAAATATATCAAAAACAGCTTGTAAACGAATTTTATATTTCGTATTTTCAAAGAGTAAAAAGAGCAAAAAATGGCCTATTTAACCTCCAAAGATAGATTTCAAATGCAAATGCGAAGCATGGATGAATTTATTGGTAAAGACAAGCCTGTACGATTTATAGATGCCTTTGTAGCACATTTAGAGCTTGATAAATTAGGCTTTGTAGTAACAGAAGCTAAAACAGAAGGACGCCCTTCATTTAATCCTAAAGTGTTTTTAAAGCTTTACTTTTACGGCTACCTAAACGGACTGCGTAGCAGCCGTAAGTTAGAAAAAGAGGCCATACGTAATGTAGAAGTCCATTGGCTTTTGGCAGGTTTGGTACCCAACTACCATAAAATTGCCGATTTTAGAAAGCTAAATTCTAGAGCACTTAAAAATACCTTTAAACTTTTCGTTCTTTTTTTAAAAGATGTCG
>NZ_JBIILQ010000133.1:0-7631 GCF_044232565.1 Daejeonella sp.
GTATTCGTATAAAAGTAAAACCCAATGGGTGCGGTAGTTTGATAAACTAATAAGCCTTCTGCAGGGCTCGCAATCGCATCTTTTTGAGTAGCGGTTAAACGCGGAATTAAGATCCCTTTATTATTGCCAATTGAGCTTACTTCCAAAGCAGCCGAAGGTGCAGGCGTGGTTGTGCCTATTCCTATTTGGGCAAATGTATTAATAGAACCTAGCATAAGCAATACGCTAAGCAGAATGTGAATCTTAAATTTCATACGTTGATGTTGAGAAAAAAATTAGTTTAGAAAATTATTTTTTGTAGACTTTCGAAAAATCACGCGCAAACCTACTGAGGAATATTACGATTAGTTAATTAGGTGCGACAAAATTTGTCCCATAACCGGGATATGGGACAAGAAAAAATTAGAATATAAACTTGAAATCAGAGCAAATCATCAATTTTTGGAGAAATAATCAGAGGGCATCATACCCTTTTCCTTTTTAAAGGCTCTATAAAAGGTGGTTCTACTGCTAAACCCAGATTCTAATGCAATAGCATCGATTGTATTTATACTAGACATTTCCGGAAAACTTTGGATAAAATAATCTACCCGATATTTATTAACCCAATCGGAAATACTAAGACCTTGTGATTTATTAATCGATCGTGAACATTTATCAACAGACAAGGAAGAAGCCTGAGCAAGAGATAGTATAATATTGTCAAGCTTTGGCAACAAGAAGAGTTTCTCTTTGAGCATAATATTCTCTAATAGTAATACCGCATCTATTTCTGAAGAAGAGGAATTGACTTCGATAGAATTTGTCAATAAATACCTTTTTAGCTTAGCGCTTGTTTCTTTCAATTCTTCACCAAGAAGTGTGTACCCATAAATCACTTCAGGATCTTTCAAAAAAAGATATAAGAACACCAATGACAATATTATCGTAAAGACATATAAAATTTCAGATACAAAAATAATATGAGTTGCGAACACAGTTTCAGTTTGGCTCAATGTCTCAAGAAGAAGAATAATATAAAACAAGCTGACCTTAGTAACGGCCAAGAAAAGCCATTTTTTTCGAAAGTTGCCCCATCCTTTAATTTTCATCAAACCCGAACGGAATAGAGCATCCCAAGTAAGGATTAAATATACTAAAGTCAATAGCTTTTTAAACATAAAATGGAATGATGATGGCATAAACCCGATATCAAAAACAACCGCATAGTTTTTAGTTTGACCCAACTCAAGAGCAATTTGATCCCAATTTACTGGAGATAAAAAATACAAGAATAACATTTCAATAATGTATAAACCGACAGGAATGAAATGTAAATAATCAACTGGCCTAAGCTTTTTTTGACGATAGGCAATAGCTTTAATGTACAGGAAACCACAAGCAGGTGCTGCATAAAAAATAGGAATAGCAAATTTCAAAATAAAGGAAAAATCCGTATCAAAACCATGTTCGGTCAAATATTCAAATACGCCTTTGAAAAATCTTGAAAAAAGCCAAAAAGATAATAATCCATTTAGAAATAGTTTTGCTGTTTTTGCAAAAAGCATTCTAAGGGAATAAAATATAAAAAACAAACTGAATGCCAAAAAGGCAAAAGATGCAAACATTAATTTAAGAATTTTAAGCTATTTGTATCAAATATAGGAAATTTAGACTGCCAAATCATTTTTTATCAGCTTAGAAGCATAATCCAGAATTATAGCTAAGAAGCATTAAAATTCAGGATTTAATTCTACAGAAAGAGGGAAAAGCATGACGCCTAAAATCCCAGTTCATTTGACAACAGTTTTTAAAAATATGCGATAAAAAACAAATGATATTATTTAGCAGGATTTCCTAGCACAGACCCTTCCTTCACGGTTCTTCCGCCTTGGCTGGTGCGGAAACCACAGCCCTTGCCCTCCCACAACCCTTCATAGCATCAGACGCAGCGGTGATTGTTATTCGATTCTTTTTTATTGTTTTTTAACGGCTCTCATAGTCTCGGCGAAGAGCCTCGGCATGTTAATTTTCATCAAGGAAAAACGTAAATAGCACTCCGCGCTCGCCTGCCCGTAGTTTAATCGCAGCGTCTCTACGGATTAGCAAATGTAGAGGAGTCTTCAGACTCCCTAAACAAATACAACATCAAGCAGGCAACTGTTGCAAAGTTCATAGAGTTAATTGGTTATACACCCGCATTTTGAGCCAAACTTCTTGTTTTTAATACTGAATATTACCGGGAATAGATATTATACTTAGCGAACGGTCACTGTGGAGGAAAAACTGTTTTTTATTTGATAAACGAGTCAAAAGACTCTTTTTTATTGTACATCCGTAGAGACGTTGCGCTGAAACTACAGACAGAGGGCATGCTTCATCAATGCTGCTGCACGCCAATGTGATGCCCCTAAATTACGGTCCATCCGGATTTAATTTGTCGAGGTTGTAAGGACTCCATATATCTTCAATAAAAAACGATTAATTAGATTTCAGAACCCCTTTTTTTAATATATAAATTGCTTAATGTAAGTATTCAATAATTCCAATCAACTCAGAGACATTATCAATAATAAAATCAGGATCAGCTTCTCTCAATTGTTGGTGTGTATGAGCCCCAGAAGTAATACCTATGCTTAATAAGCATTCTGCATTCTGTCCTTCTTCAATATCAACGGTAGAATCTCCTACTTTTATAATATTTTTCGAGTCTAAAATATTCAGTTTCGACATAGCTAATAGAATCATATCCGGTTGTGGCCTATTCTTTTTTACATCAGACGCTGTGATTAGGAGATCAAACTGGTTAGATTCTTCCCACCTAAGTTTTGCGATTAATGATTCAGCTGTTTTACGATTATACCCAGTATTCAAAACAACCTTAATATTTCTTTCCTTTAAGTTCTTAAAAGTTTGTTCAACGTCTGGAAGTGGCTTTACATCCAAAGTTTCATAATTCTTTGCCAGCTTATCAATAAAATATGCGAAGATAAGATCAACATTTTCAGAAGATACCTCAAAGCCTGTATTTTCCAAGATATCAATAACTGCCTGTCGCTTTTCTTTGCCCGCTCCAAATTCCAATACTTGAGATAAAGATACAGGATAAGAATAATGGACAATTGCATCTTGTAATGTTTTATAAACTACATTATCCTCATCCACAGTTGTACCTGCCATATCAAAAACGACCATCAAAACGCTCATATTATTTTTTTAAAGTTAATTCCAGAGAAGTTATAAAATCAACCAGATGCGGAGTTACAAAATCAGGATCTTTTGCTAAGTCATCCCATTTACGCAAAGAAATAGCATCCAGATAAAATGGATTAGTTTTAAAATTTTCTATTTCCTCATCATTCATAATTCCACCCTGAAATTCAAGGCTTGTCTTTGAAGGCTGTGATAAAGATTCATAATAATCTGGCTCAGTTGCACATAAAAACCGTTTTGCCTGCACATGCAATTTTACGGGCTCAACAACATCATCAGTGAAATATTTTGTCAGAAAATTTCCGGCTAATTCTTCATGGACGTCATCAATACCGTTGTCACTCGCCATTTCGGGCAAATCATGCAATAAATGGCCTACATCATGTAGTAAAGAAGCCACAATCAGGCTATGCTTTGCATTTCCTAGCTTAGCAAGATAAGCAGCCTGGAGTGCATGTTCTAATTGAGTAACTGCTTCACCTCCATACATAGAACCACCTTTAGTTTCAAATAAATGAATAATCTGTTGTGTTACTGGATGTACCATAAAATTTAAATTTTGTTAATTATTTCTTCTGCAAAACCGAACGACAAAGTCATGCCGTTTCCACCAATTCCATTGAGTATGTGAACACCATTTTCCACCTCGATATGTAAATCTGTTTTACCATTGGTCATTTTAGGATAAGTGCCATTCCACGTTTCAATTAATTTCCAATGATCAATATTTACTAAATTCTTTAGATAGTCTAAAATCAATTGATTGATCAAGTGCTTATCAAATGGATCAAAATCTAATCCATATTCGTGAGAGTCGCCAACGGTTAACTCTCCCTGTATATTTTGAGAAACCATCACATGAATACCCCATTTAATATGATCTGGCAATTCATTTTGTAATTTAGTCTTTAATATTTCAAGAGCCTTTGAAGCTGTGAAACTTTTATAATGTAATAGGGATAAGCCACCGCATATGGATGTGCCTAGCTTATAGTTGGGTTTATCTGAAACAAAACGCATCATTTGCAATTTACATTTTGTTATTTCCAGTTGCTTAAAAACTTCCGGATAAAGTACTTCGAAATCAGATCCAGAGCAAATAAAGATCAAATCGGCATCAAATCTGGTTGATCCTGAAAAAACAGATCCGGGTTTCACTCTTGAAATAGCAGTTCCCCAAATAAATTCAATTCCAAATTTCTGAATTAAATAATGGGGTAAATTACGGATACCCTCTCTAGGGTCAATTATAACTTCATCATTACTATATAAGCCTCCTTTAAGATGAGTTTGATTAATTCCGTCAAATTTATGGCCAATTTGCTCCTGATTGATAAGGCTAACGGGCCTACCACTTTCCCTGAAAATATCGTAAAGCTCATTTAAGACATTCCATTCCTCCTTTGAATAAGCCAAATGCAAGCTACCGCATGAATTAAATGGAATTGAACTTGTACTTAAATATTCCTTCCAGATTTCTCGGGACCTGATTGCTCTGTCATAGAGTTGACCATCAGGCTGACCAATTGGCCAAAGCATTCCAAAATTTCTAATGGATGCACCAATTGAAAATTGAGATCTTTCAATTACTTTAACTTTAAATCCTTTTATTGCCAGGGCTCTTGCCGTTGCCATGCCCAAAATTCCGGCACCAACTACTATGGCTGTTCTATTATTCATAAAATATTTTATAAAACCTGATACTTTAGATGTTGTTTTTTAAAATAAAAAAAAGTCAATATTGATAATATAATTATCAATATTGATGTTATTAATGCACTTATTTTAAAGAAATCAATCCAACTGATTTCATAGGAGTTGAAATTTTTAAATAGTAAAATAAAGGTGCTTCCTAAATAACCGGCAGCATCAGAAATATACATTAGAAACCCAATATTACTTTTGATTTTAAAGTAAGCTATCCAGCGTTCAAAATATACCGTATGAAAGATAATATAAGGTAAATACATTGCAAATCCTGATAAGATCATCCAATAAACAGGATCAAACTTATTGAGCATTAATAGCACTGTAATTAGCAATAAAAAAAACCCGCTAAATAGATTAACGGTTAAGTTCATAAAGAAAGCAAATTTATTGTCTTTAATAAAAATCATTAAAGCGATAATTACTAATACAACAATTGCAATTGGAATTTCAGAAAAAATCAATAATGCAGGCGTATTTGAGTACCCGTAGCCTGTCCAAAATTCTATGGCAAAATTATCTCTCAGGTCTCTGAATATAGTCAGGCCAACATAAATCAATACTGAAAAAACAATTCCGGGAATGAAGCGTCGAAAAAACATTTTCCGGTCTGAGGAGTTCATTGGAACTCTTTCTGTTCTCAGCAAAACATCTTCTTTACTTGGTGGAGGTAATTTGTGCAAAAGTCTTGCTCCAAAAATAAGAGCTGGTAAAAAAATCAGTCCTGTTAAAAATGGCATCCAAATTTCTGGAACCGACCATTGATCCATTGTATATCTTCCAACTCCTTTTACCACACCAGAAGCAACAATAAAACTTGAAGCCATTGCGGCACCTAAAAGTTCTGTAAATCTTCTCCCTTCCAGATAACTAAAAACTATTCCCCAGATCATCCCTAATGGAAGACCATTTAAAAACATGAATGGGAAATTAAATGGGAAAGGTGTTATGGCAAAAAAGAATAAAGATAACCAAGCAAATAACATGAGATAAATTAATGTCTTGGTTCTTTTTTCTGGCTTTAGTTCGGCGATTAGTTTAATTCCAATATATTTTGAAAGTGTATATCCCAATAACTGAGATATAATTAACACAATTTTATAATCAATGCCCCAAAGAGATAACTGATCAAAAGTAGCTGCAGTAAAGGGCTTTCTAAAAGCATACATGCTCAGATAGGTAATAAATGCAGCGGACGATGCCGTCAATAAAAAATTAAAATCTTCCTTGCTAACCCTACTTTGAAATGCTTTCATGAATTATTTTAATAATATCAGGATTAGAATTAATAGTACTTTTTAAACTATTGCAATACCTACCCTATATGGATTTTGTTCAACAGCGTAATCAAAAGCCTCATTTACGGATTGTAAATTAAAGTTGCCTTCAACAAGCTTTTCGAACTGAAAAACATTACTATTTCGTTCAATAAAGTCAACTGCTGAAACAAGATCAAACTCATTGTAATTATGCAAACCTTTTATGGTAATTAAATTTCTAACAACAAATTCTGCATTAATTTTCAAATCTGCTTGTGGAAAAACTGCCCCGAGCCAGACTGTTAAACCCCCTATTTCCAGATGTTGAAGAGAATTAGACATCACGTCAGGTGAACCACTTGTCTCAATGATAATGTCAAATTTTCTATTAAACTCACTGATGCTAGTCCCTGTATATTCTGAGCCAAATAATCTTGAAACATTTAGTCGGTTAGTATCAATATCAAGCGTAGAAACAGTTGCCGCACCTAATGTGGATGCCATTGCACTACCCACAACACCTAACATTCCAGCACCGCTAATTAAAACATGCTTGTTTTTAAAATCACCAGCTAATCGTACTGATGCTGCCATGGTGGCAACTGAGCAATTGATCAGGGCTGCAACATGATCTGAAACAATATCCTTTAGAATTACAAGTGGTGTGTATTTTCTGATTATGGTAAATTGAGATAAACCTCCATGAAAATTACTGTCCTGAGTTATTTGCTCATGGCCGTATTTAAAAATATTTTTAGCCTTTTGGGGGAAACCTTTTTTTGAATTTGGATCTTCAGGATTACTGGCATAGATTGCCCATGTTATTCGATCTCCTAATTTGAGTTCTTTACCCCGATTATCAAACTTAGGGTAATCAGGACCAAAGGCTACAATATATCCGGTAATTTCATGGCCAAGAATAGTAGGAGATTTTTCTTTTCTAACACCCTTGTACGTGTACAAATCACTTCTACAAAGCGTTGTGAAAGTGTTTTTTACTAAGATCTCCCCTTCGTTTAATTCTGGTAACACACCCTGAATTAATTCAAGTTTTTTTCCGGAAGTTTCAAATCTGGCATAAATAGATTTACTCATTTATAGACTTATTAACCACTTAGAATTTAAATCAAATTTAACTTATTAGGATAAAGCTGGATATAATTCAGTTTAAAGTATCCTAATTTCAATAACATAGATAATAATTATGCTAAATACGAATTAACAAAATTTATATTAAGCAATTATTAATAACCTGTAAACAAAAAAGACGGAATAAATATTCCGTCTTTTTATACCTACTTAGCAATTGCTATTTTACCAACCAAATTTGATCATTGATATCATCCTTACCTGAAAATTGAGCATCAATTGCTGCTTTATAATTCACTGAATTACTGGTACGTTCAGTAAGTGGATATATCCATCTTATTGCAATCCTGCCTGAATTACCTGTGCCTACACCTGAATAAAATG
>NZ_JBIILQ010000134.1:0-7596 GCF_044232565.1 Daejeonella sp.
GCATCAAGGTTATCCGTGCGGTCTCTAACTTCTGGAGGTAAACCACTCATTTCAGCAATACCACCAGCATTATCTGCTATCGGACCAAAGGCATCGATTGATAATTGCATCGCAGTAGTTGCCATCATTCCTGCTGCAGCAATTGCAACACCATAAAATCCGGCAAAGTAAAATGAACCATAAATACCAGCGGCAAGTACAAGAATTGGAGCTACTGTAGATTCCATTCCTACTGCTAATCCTGAAATGATATTAGTTGCATGTCCTGTTGAAGATTGCTTAATGATGCTTAAAACAGGTCGCTTACCCATTGCAGTGTAGTATTCTGTAATTAAACTCATTAACGTTCCAACAACTAGACCTACAACAATAGAATAAAATACGTCCATGCTATTAAAGGAAATTGCTCCTTCTTTTAAGACTCCACCAATCATATCTCTACTCATGAACATTTCTCCTGTAGGAAGCATCCATTTTACTGCGAAGAAAGAAACTACTGCCGTTAAAATAATAGAAGACCAGTTACCCATGTTCAAAGCATTTTGAACACTATCTGTTTCTTTGCTGATTCTTACGAAGGCAGTTGCGATAATAGATAGTATTAAACCTAAACCTGCTATTAGCATAGGCAATAGGATAGGAGCGATTCCTCCAAAATTATCTATTGATACAATTTCGCGACCCAATATCATGGTTGCTAAAATAGTTGCTACATAGGAACCAAATAAATCTGCACCCATTCCTGCTACATCACCCACATTATCACCTACGTTGTCTGCTATGGTTGCTGGATTTCTAACATCATCCTCAGGAATACCCGCTTCAACTTTACCTACAAGATCGGCACCTACATCGGCAGCTTTAGTGTAAATACCACCACCTACACGTGCAAATAATGCGATCGACTCAGCACCAAGTGAAAAACCAGCTAAGACTTCAAGAGCTTTTTCCATCTCTTTTCCGTTTACACTACCACCGGCATTAACAACATATATGGTATAGAAAACTATAAATAAGCTTCCTAAGCCCAAAACAGCAAGCCCGGCAACACCAATACCCATCACACTACCAGCGGTAAATGAAACCTGAAGTGCTTTTGCTAAGCTTGTACGTGCAGCTTGTGTGGTACGAACGTTTGCTTTTGTAGCAATGTTCATTCCGATATACCCTGCTAATGCAGAAGTAAATGCACCAATCAAAAAGGAAATTGAAATAACCCAACTTGAGGTTTCCACCAAGGTGCCTGAATAAGCTAATAATATTGCTGCAATTGCTGAAAAATAACCTAATACTTTCCATTCTGCTTTTAGAAAGGCCATTGCACCGTCTGCAATGTAACCTGAAAGACGTTGCATATTTTCATCGCCAGCGTCTTGTTTAGTTACCCAGGCCGATTTTATAGCCATTATAAGGATACCAAAAACACCCATTAAGGGTATTAAATAAATTAAATTGTCTTGTAAAAACTCCATGGAAATTTATCTGTTTATATAAAATATATATCTAATACAATCGGCAAAAATAGCAGGCTTATTCTATTATTCAAATTTTGAAATCCAGAATGTTTGCCCATTTAGTCCTATTTCTTATGTTTTTAAACTTAATATACTGATTTATAAGTATTTAAATAAATATTTTATTTATCATTTTGTTTATTTTTTTTATTTAAGATTGATTATTTTGATTTTTAACAATCTTTATTGCACACAGATTTATTTTTTAATGTATGTTTATTAATTGAATAAAACTGATTAATATGAATGAAACTATAGAACAAAATGAAATGAAGCGCGAGCTAGGTCTACTTGATGCAACTTTATTAGTTGCTGGCAGTATGATTGGCTCAGGAATTTTTATCGTTGCTGCCGATATTACGCGTAATGTAGGCTCTGGCGGATGGTTAATAGCTGTATGGCTGATTACGGGCTTAATGACTTTGATTGCAGCGCTCAGTTATGGCGAATTAAGTGCGATGTTCCCAAAGGCTGGAGGACAGTATGTTTATCTTAAAGAGGCTTACAATCCTCTTGTAGGCTTTTTATATGGATGGAGTTTCTTTGCAGTTATACAAACCGGTACAATTGCGGCTGTTGGGGTTGCTTTTTCGAAGTTTACCGCCTATTTATGGCCGCAAGTAAGTGAAGATCTAATTGTTTTATCGATGGGATCCTTCAAAATATCTGCTGCACAAATTTTAGCTATCGCCACAATAATTTTGTTAACCTATATTAATACAAAAGGAGTGAAGGGTGGTAAAATGATTCAGACTTCTTTTACGTTGACAAAGTTATTTAGTCTATTCGGACTTATTATTTTCGGTTTTATTATGATGAAGCCTGAGATTTGGTCGAGCAACTGGGAAAATGCCTGGAGCATGCAAAAATTAAGTCCCGATGGCTCTTTCCAATCACTCACCATTGTTGCTGCTCTCGGTGCTGTTGCTGCAGCCATGGTTGGCTCTATTTTTAGTAGCGACGCGTGGAATAATGTCACTTTTATCGCTGGAGAAGTTAGAAATCCGAAGAGAAATATTGGATTGAGTTTGTTTTTGGGAACGATGATCGTTACCATCGTTTATGTATTGGCAAACTTGGTTTACCTTGCGGTTTTACCTTTGGAGGAGATTGCTTACGCAGATAAAGATCGCGTCGCAGTGGCTGCCTCAAGCGTAATTTTTGGTAATATAGGTACAGTTATTATTGCTTTAATGATTATGGTTTCTACTTTTGGATGCAATAATGGACTAATTCTTGCGGGTGCTCGGGTATATCATACCATGGCAAATGATGGCTTATTCTTCAAGAAAACAGCCTCATTAAACAAGCATGCAGTTCCGGAATTTGGTTTATGGTTACAATGTCTCGTAGCTTCTGTTTTATGCCTAAGTGGAAAATATGGTGATCTTCTTGATATGATTTCCTTTGTAGTGGTTATCTTTTATGTACTAACCATTTTAGGTATCTATATTTTGAGAGTAAAAAGTCCGGAAGCTGAAAGACCTTATAAAGCTTTTGGATACCCCTTCCTTCCAGCTTTGTACATCCTAATGGGTATTAGTTTTTGTATTTTGTTGATTATTTTTAAGCCTAATTTTACCTGGCCGGGACTTATTATTGTTCTAACTGGGGTACCTATTTACTATATGTGGAAGGCTATGGATAAGAAAAATAGTAAATAATAAAATTTTTGTTCCTGAGTTGATATTAGAAAACCGGCATCTCATTTGGATGCCGGTTTTTTTTATTTCAGAATTAAGAAATTAATTATTTTGAGATTAGCAGCGCAAGGAATTTTGTTGTCTAAACAATTTCAGCCACAACAAAAGTGCTTCCACCTATAAAGATTAAATCGTCTTCTAAGGCATTTTTTTTCGCGGCCTCTAGCGCTGAATCTACAGATTCATAATAATCGCCTTCAAGTCCGAATTGGATTGCTTCTGCGTGTAATTCATTTGCGGATTTAGCTCTGGGAATATTAGGCTGACAGAAGTAATACTTGGCTTCCTGGGGTAAAAGTGTCAATATTTTGGAAATATCTTTATCTTTTACTACACCAATTACCATATGAAGATTGTTAAATGTACTTAGATGAATGTTTTTAATAACTTCTTTAATACCATCTTCATTATGTCCGGTATCGCAGATAATGAGTGGTTTCATAGCTAATGTTTGCCAGCGACCCATTAATCCCGTAAGTGTTTTTACATCAGCTAAAGCAGATATAATGTTATCATCATCAATCTTGAAGCCCCGAATTTTTAATTGATTTACTGCACTTAAGACACCTGCAAGATTCTTCAATTGATAGGAGCCGGTCAGATCTAATTCAAGACTATTGAACTTAAAAATTGCATTTTCAACTTTTGATTTTTGCTTTACTTCTACTTTTAATAAATCTGTGTTATAGTTTTGTAGGCTTGACCGCTTTATATCCCATTCATCACTTGCGAAAGTAATTTGCGATTCCATTTCGAAAGCTTTATTATTGAATATTTCTTGGATTTCTGATTGCCGCTGACTAATTATTACCGGAGTTTCAGATTTTATGATTCCGGCTTTCTCTAAAGCGATTTCTGCTAAAGTATTACCCAAAATGTTCATGTGATCGTAACCAATATTGCTGATTAAACTTAATTCAGGCTTGATTATATTGGTTGAATCTAATCTGCCTCCTAGGCCCACTTCAATAATGGCGATATCCACTTTCTCTAATGCAAAATGCTCGAAAGCCATTGCTACCGTAACCTCAAAAAAAGAAGGCTCTATCTGCTCAATAAATTGTTGATTAGACTTTACAAATTGAACGACCTTCTTTTCGGATATCATTTTCCCATCGATGCGAATGCGCTCTCTAAAGTCGCGGAGGTGAGGCGAAGTATATAAACCAGTTTTATAGCCAGAATTTTGGAGTATGGCAGCAAGCATGTGGGAACTAGAGCCTTTACCATTGGTGCCGCCTACGTGTACTGATTTAAATTTCTCTTCAGGATTTCCAAGCTTTTGGCAGAATTTGATGATATTTTGTAAGCCCGGCTTCATGGCAGCTTGACCTTCCTTGCTAAACATGGGTAGGCGCGAATACAAATATTGAATAGTCTCCTTGTAATTCATTAAAAAACAAATGGTTTAATAGGGTAAATATCCAGAAGAGAATCCTATTTTCGAAATATGATGGAAATTAAAATGTTTTTGTTTCTAAAATGATGTAGGAGCCAGGTATTGAAATATCACTAATTAGCTCTGCAGTAATAAATACCCGGGTTGGTGTAAATGGAGTCACCGTTTTTAGTTTGCCTTCCAATAGGCTTGAAAATATTTTTTTTGAACTCGTTAACTGACCAATATTCTTAATTCCGCTTTCTTCTGTTACCATCCAAACTACATAAACTGATTTTGTAATTTGTAGACGCTCGGGCTCCGCTAAATTCTTAATTTTTATGCTAATTGAACGATTATTATTGTAGTCTTTTTTGATTTTAACTACTCCTTCAGCTGCTGGGACTATTGTTGAAGTTGCAAAATTGATTTTTTTAGAACAAGCACTTAGTAAAATAAAAATCACTAGAATACTAATTGAAGTTTTAAATTGGCTACCAATTTTAACTATTTTTATTGTTTTCATATATTTAAAACAATTAAATGATTCAATTGTTTTGAGGAATCTTAAATAAATAATTAAAAAACAAAGATTGTTGTAATTGAATTATTTAACCTTGAAATTAAACATGACAATGCCAATTTGAACATCGGGTGCCGAATCGAGCTTATTAAGAGAAGATCCTATAACGCATTTTTCCCAGATATTTTTGTCTGATAAGATTCGTTTAAATTAAACTTTAGTTTTCATAAAATCATTAGGCTGCGCTTATTGAATTCATCTATTGTCTTACAAAAATTAAAATTTTGCCATTATTTACAGGTCTTAGCGATAAATTTTGACTTGTAATACCATTAATCTCATAACAAGTAACGTTTGTGGAACTTTGATCATCAATGAGTTTAAGATAACTTGTATAATTATCAACTGGTACTACTTTTCCACATTGTGGGCTAGTGTTTGAGATTAAATATGAATTGGTTTCAACAAGTGTGCCCCCATAATACTGGTAACATTTGGTGGTTGTAAAAACCAATTTCCATTTACTATCTGATTCCGATAACCATGTTCCGACAATACTACTATTTTGAATCTTTGGAAGCTCATTTGCGCTTAAATTTATATGAGAACAAATGAGCATTGCTATAATAATACCACATTTTAATAACCTACTTTTTTTATGCATAATCTGATTTAACAATTAATATTTAAAATCGCCAGTGCCATCTTACTGATCCTGTCACTAATTCCATTCAAGCCACCATTTATAAGTTTAGTGACACTTTTCACTGTTGTATTTTCGTCCACAGTTATCTTGCTGAGAACGTGCTCCTTATAAAACCATAATGCACTAATTATAGAAGCAACATAATCAGAGGATAATAGATCTGCCGCTGATGTCGCAGTATGATTAGTTGAAAACCTTACATTATAAAATGAAGCAAAATCGGAATAATTATCTTTCCCAGTAAGTTGGAAAATTCCTCTTCCTCGGTAGGCATAACCATCGCCACTTGCTTCATCACCATTTCCCATTCTATTGGCATATATCAAGTTAGCTAATTTTTTAGCATTTCTTATGTAGTCGTCTGGATCTTTCTTATTTGGATCTGTTTGTGAAAACCTACTTGGCCATACTTCCATCAATCGCGCCGGAGATGTATAGTATAAATTTTCTTCTCCGCTTAAATTTTGGAAACCTGCACTCTCATGACCAGCTTGCGACAGAAAATGTTGTAACTCATCCTTATTATCAATTCCAAAACTTCCGCTATGTTGGTTTAGGGTATTTTTCAGTACCGTTAAATTCCCACTGCTGGCACTGGGAAACATGTTTCCTAGCTCGGTTTCCGTGGTAGGGCATTGCGGTGTTGGCGGATTTTCTATCAATAGTGGAGGAGGGTAATCTCCCGGGCCTCCACCTCCACCACCATAACTCCAATTTTCATCTATGTATTGGCCGCCTGACAGATAATCACTAAATGAAAAGAATCTATTTATATAAATATAGTTTGATGACATTGGTGCATATGATACTACAACTACCTCATTAAGTTGTTGAATACATAGTATACATGAGGAACCACTAATGCAATTACCGTGATCCTTGCATTCACTGACTGAACTTATATAATTGAATGAAGATTTATTTTCGTTGGTTTTGGCTCTAAATTGAGTTTTTAACTTTCCTTTAAAAACTCTATACCCATTTAAAAAATTGCCATCTAAATCAGTGATCATTATTTCACCCGAAAAGTTTTCACTATTTGATTTTTTAGAAGGGTACATACTAAAAACGATAGCCTGTATTTCTTGGTTTATTTTTAACATTAATATCCTACTATAATGCTCAGTATATATGGTGGTAGTAGGTATAATTGTTAGCAATGCTGAACTATTGATGATTTTTTCTTGTGTTATACCTTTAAAATTTGGAGTAACCTGTTTTTTATTATTAAAATTTACTTTTGAAGAAGTTTTTTGCATTTCAAAATAACTAATAACCTCTTCTGTACTAGGCGTTTAAAGGTTAGATTACATGTTGAGTAGCAGATTTCTCCTTTTTACAAGTTATTAGCACTAGTGAAATTCCAAATAATAGAATTCCTATTTTTAAATAATTTTTCATTTTTCTCATAATACTTCCAACTGGATAAACTGTTTATACTTAATAAATCCATTTATTATAAACCAAATAGGGGTATTGAATTTTAGGAAGAAAATAAAATGAGTAAGTGGTAGGTATTATTGAGTAAACGATAAAATACACTATAGAATTTAAATATATCAGGCCAAATGGTTTGAAATTAGCTGTCTGGATATTAATAGACTAGTTCATTCAATTAAAAAGGGGGAGCTTCAAAAAAAAATACCAACTATAGTCATGGTTCATAACTGCCTTGAGGATGGCTTCATGACGATTTTCTGTTAAAAGAATAAGTTTTGTAAAGTTTTTTAGTGAATAGTAGTGCAGAACTTGAAATACTTTATCAGATGGCA
>NZ_JBIILQ010000007.1:0-26415 GCF_044232565.1 Daejeonella sp.
TCTATCTATTTAGTTAATGAGCTGAGAACCCCAACTAAAGGGAAATTATAAATCAACAATTAAAACTACCATTTTCAAACATAAATTTGAATCTTTGTATCATGGAAAAGTATTTCAAAGTAATGATCGATGGCTATTCCGGCTACGCAAATTACTTTTTTAATGAAATTCTAAACCCAGGCTGGCACAACTATTTTTACTGGTTGATTGCGGCCTCCTTGCTTATTTATGTTGCGGAAATTGCCTTTCCATGGCGTAAAAACCAAGCTCTTATTCGTGAACATTTCTGGCTTGATATCTTTTATCTGTTTTGGAATTACTTCCTCTTCTCCCTACTGGTATACAATGCCCTTTCGATGGTAGCCGTGCAGTCTTTTAACGATTTTCTGGGCTTATTCGGCATAAATAACCTTGTTGCCATACAAGTTGGAAATCTGCCGGGATGGGTTCAATTGCTGATCATCTTTGTTTTACGTGACTTTATGCAGTGGAATATTCACCGCATGTATCATCATGTTGGCTGGATGTGGGAATTCCATAAAGTGCACCACAGCACCAAAGAAATGGGTTTCGCTGCTTTACTTCGCTACCATTGGATGGAAAACATTATATATCGTACACTTGAATATATTCCGCTGGCAATGATTGGATTTGGCATAAGCGACTTCTTTATCGTCCATATTTTTACGCTCGTTGCTGGTCAGCTGGGGCATGCCAACCTAAACCTCCCCTTATGGAAATTCAAATACCTGCTTAACGGTCCGCAGATGCACCTTATACATCATGCCAAGCACCTCCCCCAAAGCCATCCAAATGGTTTTAACTATGGAATTACGCTGAGTGTTTGGGATTTTATATTTCGTACTCATTATTGGCCTTCAAACGATGAAAATCTTGCGGTTGGATTGCCAGATGAGGAAGAGTTTCCGGAGGATTTCATTGGACAGAATGTAGAGCCTTTCAAGCGTATTTTTAATAAAAATAAGCTAAACTCCCCTTCATCCTAACCAAATAATTGGAGTGCTCAAACGCAAAAAACGCAAGGAGCAACAGATTATTAATACGCTTTCGTTTTGGGTCTTAGATCTTACGGACCTCGGTAATCATATATTTGAAATATTCATTTTATGTTCAAAATATGAAGTTTTTAGACTAAAAACTTTTTTCAAGCAATATTGTTCTAAACATATTGCAATTGATAAAAATGCTCCAATAATCCTTTGGCAGCAAAAAATCTAGTTTTCCATTTTTGCAATTTTTAATGGCTAATTCAGGAATGAATTACCAAAGCAATGAATAATCCGATTTATTCATCTGGTAAACAATAATTATGGAATCAAACTTCAAAAATAAAGTAGTAATTATTACTGGTGGTTCATATGGAATCGGTAGAGCCACGGCAATCGCCTTCTCAAAAAAAGGCGCAAAGGTGGTAATCGCTGATTGGATGGAAGACCAAGAAAGCATCAATCAAATTAAATCTACCGGAGCAGAGGCCTTATTTATCAAATGCGACGTATCAAAAGCTGAAGATGTTCACCTAATGGTCCAAAAGACTATTGAAACATTTGGCCAATTGGACTATGCCTTCAATAATGCAGGAATAGAAGGAATAAAAGGTTCAACAATGGATTGTTCGGAAGAAAACTGGGATAAAACCTTAGCCGTGAACCTAAAAGGTGTCTGGCTTTGCATGAAGTACCAATTACCGGAGCTACTGAAACAAGGGAAAGGAGCAATTGTGAATTGTGCTTCTATCGCCGGAATGATTGGCTATCCGGATTTACCGGCATACGTGGCTTCAAAACATGGCATTATCGGACTTACAAAAACTGCTGCACTTGAATTTGCAAAATCAAATATCCGCATCAACGCGGTTTGCCCTGGAGTGATTAAAACGCCAATGATCGACAGGCTTACCGGACACAAAAAGGAAGCTGAAGATCAATATGCAAGCATGGAACCCATTGGTAGGCTTGGAACACCTGATGAAGTAGCTAATGCAGTGCTATGGCTTTGTTCAGATGAATCATCATTTGTTACGGGGCATGCAATGGCTGTAGATGGCGGCTGGTTAGCACATTAGTGTACATTAAAGCTTGAGCTTGGTGATCAAAAAGCTGCTTGGTGAGAACATCTACCAATTACTATTAGAGGAGCGTTAAGTGGAAATATCAAGATAGATCATGAATAACAATACTAATACCCTAATTCATAACCTAGAGGATTATGAAAAGGTTAAATCAGCATTTTCATGGGATACTGTTGCCGGTGAACTTAGCGGATTACCCGCCAAAAACGGTTTAAACATCGCCCATGAAGCTGTGGATCGCCATGCTCTTAGCCACCTGAAAAACACGCTAGCACTTCGCTGTATTCGTAAAGACAGAAGTTTTCAGGATTTTACCTATGCTGAGCTAAAAATCCAAACCTCCAAATTTGCCAATGTGCTTCAGAATCTGGGCATAAAAAAAGAGGATCGAATTTTCTCATTCGCCGGCAGAATTCCTGAATTATACATTGCTGCCTTAGGCACCTTAAAACATAGAGCAGTTTTTTGTCCTTTATTTTCTGTTTTTGGTCCTGAGCCCATCTTCCAGCGACTTATCCGAGGTGATGCAGCGGTATTAGTGACAAGTTCATCCCTGTTTGAAAAGAAAGTATCCCAATTATTAGATCGGCTGCCCAACTTGCGCTATATAATTCTGACAGATATTCCCGAACATATCTCAGATAAGATCCTGTCCTTTTCAAAACTCATGGAAAAAGCTTCACAGGATTACCAAATTCAGGAAACCCAGTGGGAAGATGCTGCATTACTCCATTTTACCAGTGGCACAACAGGCATGCCCAAGGGGGTCATGCATGTGCACAAGGCTGTACTAACCCATTACATCACTGGCAAATACGTACTGGATTTCCAGGAAGGTGATATATTTTGGTGTACAGCAGATCCTGGCTGGGTAACCGGTACTTCCTATGGAATAATTTCCCCATTGGTTAATGGGGTAAGCTGTATTGTGGATGAAGAGGAGTTTGATGCTGTAAGATGGTATTCGATTCTCGAGGAGCATAAAGTAACTATCTGGTATACCGCCCCAACTGCTATCAGACGCCTAATGCGGATGAATATCAATCCCAAAGAAGAATATCATTTAGAACATCTACGCTTAATCCTAAGTGTTGGAGAACCACTTCATGCTGAAGGTGTTTTATGGGGGAAAGAAAAATTCGGAATGCCAATCCTTGATAATTGGTGGCAAACGGAAACTGGCGGTATCATGATTGCAAATTATCTATCCATGGAGGTAAAGCCAGGCTCAATGGGTAAACCCTTGCCAGGTATTGAGATCGCTATTGCCGAGATTAAAGATCAGGAACTAACACTAATTACAGAGCCTAATGTTCAGGGGCAACTGGTCTTAAAAAAGGGCTTTCCTTCCCTTTTCCGCTCCTATATTCATGAGCAAGAGCGGTTTAATAAATGTTTCATAGGCGACTGGTATATCAGCGGTGATCTGGCAAAAAAAGATGCTGATGGTTATTTCTGGTTTATTGGTCGTGCCGATGATATAATCAAAACCTCCGGGCATATGGTTGGGCCTTTTGAGGTTGAGAGCACCCTAATGAGGCATCCTGCTGTGGCTGAAGCCGCTGTAATTGGCAAACCAGAAGCATCCATTGGAGAATTGGTAAAAGCCTTTGTGGCCCTCAAACCTGGGTATGAGGCCGATGAAAAAATGAAAATGGACATCATTGGATTCGCCCGAAAAGAACTGGGACCGGCAGTTGCACCTAAAGAAATTGAATTCGTAGAAAGTATTCCTAAAACACGAAGCGGAAAAATTTTAAGGCGACTTCTAAAAGCCCGTGAACTTGGATTGCCAGAGGGAGATCTATCTACTCTGGAAACAAATTAAACGGTCATGGAGCAATCAGAATTAAATATAACCGCAGAAAAAGGACTTCATTTTCTATATCAGATGAAACTCATCAGAAGGTTTGAAGAAAAAGCAGCTGAGCAATATACCAAAGCAAAAATCAGGGGCTTCCTGCATTTGTATATTGGTGAAGAAGCTGTAGCTGTTGGTGTTATCCAGGCCTTAACTGCCGATGATGTTATATTGAGTACCTATCGTGAGCATGGGCATGCATTGGCCCGTGGAATGAGCCCCAAAGCCATCATGGCAGAAATGTATGGAAAACAGGAAGGCTGCAGCATGGGCAGAGGCGGATCCATGCATCTATTTGATAAGTCGAAAAATTTTTATGGAGGTAATGCCATTGTAGCTGGGCATCTCCCAATGTCTGTTGGCATGGCTCTCGCGTTTAAAAAGCAAGGGAAAGCCCAGATCAGCTGTTGTTTCTTTGGCGAAGGTGCTGCCGCTGAAGGCGAATTTCATGAATCCATGAATCTTGCAGCACTTTGGAGTGTCCCTGTATTATTTGTCTGTGAAAACAATTTATACGCCATGGGAACTGCCATCCGTTTTACCCATTCGATGCAGCAGCTGGAAAAGAAAGGAATAGCCTATGGCATTGAATCGAAAGCTGTTGATGGGATGGATCTGATGGCCGTATTGGCCGCTACGAATGAAGCTGCAGAATTAATCCGGAAGACAGGCAAGCCCTATTTACTGGTATGCAACACCTTTCGTTTCCGTGCACATTCCATGTTCGATGCAGAGTTATACCGTGATAAAAGCGAAGTGGAAGAATGGAAAAAACGTGACCCAATCCCCGCATTTGAGAAGTATATATTAGATCAACAGTTAATTATTGAAAGTGATATAAAAGCATTAAATGCTCGTATTGAATTGGAAATTCAACAATCCGTCGACTTTGCAGAAGCCGGAACACTTGAGCCCATCGACAAGCTGACCCATTTTGTTTATAGCGAATCTATAAAATGAAAAAAACAAAGATTCGAATGCAAAAATACACTCTTTCAAGGCCAAATCTGAGCTTCTAGAAGGCTCTCCTGAATCAAATAAAAATGAATCGTTAAAGTATTAATATTAACTATTTAGTTATGGAAAACAAAAATATATGTCAGAGTTGCAGCATGCCAATAGCTTTGGATCATGTAAAAGGAAGTGAAAAAGATGGGACTAAAAGCACTAATTATTGCATTTATTGCTATGAAAACGGTGCTTTTAAAGATCCGCAAATAACCTTGGGGCAAATGATATCCTCTGTTGAAAAGCAGATGGAGAAAATGAATTTACCCGGAAAATTGATTGAAGCTTCCATTAGTAAAATCCCTAAGTTAAACAGATGGAGAATCTGATTCGTAAAAATCAGAATTTTTCAGCTTGCACACACCAAAACATAGGACTTATCAGCCCAAAAAACCTAGCCCTATTGTAGCTAAGAACTCCACTTCGATCATTTTTGCAACATTAAAACAATAGTAATAAAAAAAATATACTATGGCTATTGAGAACCCATTGAACTCAAAAAGTATAAAAATAAGCTATCGAGAGGCTCTAAAACAGGGTATCAGAGAAGTATTGATGAATGACGACCGTGTTTTCCTGATGGGCGAAGATGTAGGACATTATGGCGGTGCATTTGCAGTCACTAAGGGTTTATTGCAGGAGTTTGGTGAAGAACGCATCATGGATGTACCTCTTTCAGAGTCGGGTTTTGTAGGAGCTGGTATTGGAGCAGCCATAGCTGGAATGAAGCCTATTGTTGAATTAATGACGGTTAATTTTAGTCTCCTAGCAATGGACCAAATTGTGAACAATGGCGCTACCTTGTTGCACATGTCGGGGGGACAAATTAACGTACCTGTAGTGATAAGAATGAGCTGCGGAATTGGGCGTCAGCTTGCTGCACAACATTCACATAGCTGGGAGCCCTTCTTTGCACATATTCCCGGACTAATTGTTTTATCAGTTGGTACACACGAAGACGCAAGGTATCTTTTGCCTGCGGCCATGAAAAGCCTCGATCCGGTAATCATTTTTGAATACACCTCTATGCTGAACATGGAGAATGAAATCCCGGATAATGCTGCTGGAGTGGATATTTCCAAAGCAAAAATTAGAAGAGCAGGTAAAGACATTTCACTAATCACCTATGGAACAGGTGTTTATAAAAGCCTCGAGGCCGCTGAAGAATTAGCCTCATTAGGTATTGATGCAGAAGTGATTGATTTACGTGTACTTCGCCCTTTGGATGAGCACACAATTTTAACATCTGTTTCTAAAACTCATAGGGTATTGATTGTTGAAGATGCATGGCGTTCGGTAAGT
The DNA here is from genome assembly GCF_044232565.1 of Daejeonella sp. GTDB lineage: Bacteria > Bacteroidota > Bacteroidia > Sphingobacteriales > Sphingobacteriaceae > Daejeonella. Next base: position 6,264 of record NZ_JBIILQ010000007.1, read on the forward strand.
ATTTCTTCCGAAATAAGTGCCCGTATAACTGAAAAAGCATTTTATGAATTGGATGCGCCAATCAAAAGACTTTGCGGTTTAGAAGTGCCAATACCTTACCCTGCACACTTAGAAGATGCTTCCGTTCCTCAAAATAAAGATATTATTAATGAAGTTCAAAAAATTCTGAAGCCATGATAGAATTTGCAATGCCGAGCCTTGGTGCCGACATGGCTGATGGCACCCTTGTTGAATGGCTTAAAAAACCAGGCGATCAGCTAAAGAGAGGAGATATTATTGCCACAGTTGAAACACAGAAAGGTCTGATCGATATTGAGGTATTTGATGAAGGCACCATCGAAAAGCTAATGATCCAGGAGGATACTAAGGTGCCAGTGGGGACAGTAATGGCTCTAATAAATCCAGAAAAAAAGATTAGATCGGAAACAACAATTCCTGAAATTGTGGAAAAACTAGCCATTCAGCCCACAGAGGAGACGGTAATGCCTGCATTCGTTCCAGAAAGCGTACAAGTTAAAGCATCACCACTGGCAAAGCGCATCGCTGCTGAAAATAATATTGACCTTTCACTAATCAGTGGAAGCGGTGAAAATGGAGCCATAACAAGGAAAGATGTTGAAGGTGCTCTTGAACAAAGAAAGCCAATCGCGGTAAAGGAAGAACCGGAATTAGCGGCAGAACCAAATAAAGAACAAAACATCAGCGATTCTGTTCGTGCTGCCGTTGCCGCAGCCATGAGCAGGTCTAATCGTGAGATCCCACATTACTATCTGGAAAAGAAAATTGACCTAAAGAAAGCACTAGCTTGGATGCATGAGAAAAATAAAGACCTTCCTATTCAAAAAAGATTGCTACCTGCCGCCCTTCTGATTAAAGCGGTAGCATGCTCACTAAAAGCAGTGCCAGAACTCAATGCAATCTGGGAAACTAATCTGCAGCTAAAAACAGAAATCAATATTGGCTTTGTAGTTTCATTACGAAATGGGGGCATTATCGTACCAGCCATTCATGCTGCCGACTCAAAGTCTGTGGATGAACTAATGGAAAGCCTCAATGATATTATTCCCAGGGCCAGAGCTTTAAGGTTAAGAAGCTCTGAATTAAGTGATTCTACTATCACCATTACCAGCATTGGGGAAGGAGGAGCTGATCTGGTTTATGGCCTAATCTACCCTCCGCAGGTCGCTATTATCGGGTTTGGAAGTATTTCAGAACAAGCATTTGCAGAAAATGGCTTGCTGGGAGTTCGTCCCGTGATACAGGTTAGCCTGGCCGGCGACCATCGTGCAACAGACGGATTAATAGGCAGTCGTTTTTTGGTTTCACTAAACAATATTTTACAAAATCCGGAGGCTTTATGAATAAGGAAGAAATAGAAAAAATGATTTTTGAATTGTTGAAGAAAATTGCTCCTGAAACAGATCCTGATCAATTATCCCCACATGAAACCATCAGAGAATCACTTAATATCGACTCTTATGATTTCTTGCAATTTATCGTTGCGCTGGATGAAAAATTAAAAATTGAAATTCCGGAGGAAGATTATGGCAAAATAAGCACACTCGGTACATTGACTGATTATTTAATCAATAAGCAGGTTAGGGAATCCTGATTAAAATTTGATTATCACTAATAAAACGCCAGAAAACACGGTAAATATAAAATACCATGAAGATAAATAAATATAAAGCACATCCCTGGCATGGAATTGAGCCGGGATTACATGCACCGGAAGAGGTTACTGTTTTTGTAGAGGTTGTACCTACGGATACTGTAAAATTTGAAATTGACAAAGAAAGTGGATTTCTGATCATAGACAGGCCACAGAAATTTTCGAATGTTACCCCTACCCTCTATGGCTTTATACCACAAACCTATTGCGGTAATCTGATTGCCGAATATGACGCTAAGAAATCAAAAAGACCTATCGGGAAAGGAGATGGTGACCCATTGGATATTTGTGTGCTTTGTGAGCGCACAATATCTGGTGGTGATATTCTGCTAAATGCGATTCCAATAGGAGGCATTAGAATGTTCGACAAAGGCGAGGCAGACGACAAAATAATTGCAGTTTTGAAGGGAGATGAAGTTTATGCTTCCTGGTCTGATATTGAACAACTACCAGAGGGACTAATTAACCGGATAAAACATTACTTTCTGACCTATAAAAACCTTCCGGGAGCCGAGTTTCCAACAATAGAAATAGTTAATATTTTCGGAAAGAAGGAGGCTCATGAGGTTATAAAAAAATGTATCATCGATTATAAGTTGAAATTTAAATCCGCTAAAAAAAATAGTTAGGCAATAGCTAAGGTGAAATGGTGTAATTCATATCCTACAATCCAAAATTGTCCCATCACCTTCTTCTCTAAAGCTCATCATAACATTCGGTTAGCATCTCCAATCCAGTTTTTGTTTAGACTTAGAAAAAAAACCTCTAAATAAAATTATTATTTTCATCATCAGGAATTGGATCAAAATAAAGTAAAAAAATAATCTGATAGAGATAAGCGTCATTATATTGAAGATCTTTGTTTCTAAATTGGCCTTAATTCAATTCGAATTAATGATTAATCCAGTTTAAAAATAGCGAATGTCAAACCATGAGAAGACCCTGGAATCTAATAGATAGTCCCGTTTATAGCCTTGCAACCTATACTGAGGGACAAGTAAACATGAATATTTGCACCTATGTGACAGCCATAAGCATGGAGCCGAAAATCTATGCAATTGCTATTTACAAAAATACCAAAACCTTAGAAAACATGCTAGAAACGAAGTATGCAGTTCTACAATTCCTCCATCCTGAACAGTTTAAGCTGGTTAAAAATTTGGGTCAAAGAAGTGGCCTGAATTTTAACAAAAATCGCTACCTCAGCAAAAATAATTTAGTTGAAAGTTGGAACGGCTATGATGTCTTAAAAAATACTGCAGCCAGAATTTTACTCCAAAAAGTTGATTTTAAAGAAACTGGTGATCACCTATTATTTACCTTTAAAGCAGAGAAATACAAAAGCTATCATCCAGAAGTTTTAACTTCGGAAATTCTAAGAACAAAAAAAATTATCAGAGCATGATTACAGAAGCTGAAACCGATCGTATTATTGAAATGGCCTGGGAAGATCGCACACCATTTGAGGCGATAAAAATACAATTCGGCTTTAGCGAGTCGGATGTGATTGCCCTCATGCGAAAAGAGCTAAAAAGAAGCAGTTTTAATCTATGGCGTAAACGCGTAAACAGCGGCGTTAGTCAGAAACACCTCCATAAACGCACCGATGAAATTAATCGCTTTAAATGCACCCTGCAACGCAATATCAGTATGAATAAAATCAGTAAACGCTAAATGAAGGGGGTAAAAAAGGAAAATCTACCCTCAAAAATTTGTCAGGTTTGCTCAAGACCATTTACATGGCGTAAAAAATGGGAGAAAGTTTGGGAAGATGTTAAATATTGCAGCGATAAATGCCGAAAAACAAAATAAATCCACAAAATCTTAAAAATCAACGTTTCCTGCTCACCTAAAAATTGCCTAAATTGGCATAATAGTTCCATTTTGGAATAATCAGATTCAGAAATTTATTATGAAGGTAGCTTAGAGAAAAATGCAAAACACTGATTCTGAATCAATATTTGTCAAGGCAAAGCAGTTTTCTTTTCTATTCTATCTGCTTAAATGGCTGCTCCTATCCACTCTGATTGGTCTTTTAGCAGGTACAGCTTCGGCTTTTTTCTTAGTTTCCCTAGATTGGCTTACAAATTGGCGTGAAAATCATCTTTGGATCATTGCATTCTTACCTTTGGCAGGTTTGGCTATCGGTCTATCCTATCATTACTGGGGATCAGATGTGGTTAAAGGAAATAACCTAATCTTGGAAGAATTCCATAGTCCCACAAAGGTTATACCCCTAAAAATGGCACCTTTAGTTTTATTAGGCACTTTGGCAACACATCTTTTTGGAGGCTCAGCCGGTCGCGAAGGTACTGCAGTACAAATGGGTGCTGCAATTTCAGATCAGTTCAGTAAATTTTTTAGATTAAATGAAAACGATCGAAAAACTCTTTTAATTATTGGTATCAGCGCAGGATTTGCAGCAGTATTTGGCACCCCACTCGCAGGTGCTGTTTTTGCCCTTGAAGTTTTAGTCTTGAAAAAGTTTAAAACAGATGCTGTTTTTCCGAGTTTAATAGCTGCATTTATTGCCGATTTTACTTGTCTGGCATGGAACGTTACGCATAGCACTTATCACATTCCTATGGTGCCAGACTTGGGTATTAGTAACCTTTTATGGGCCATTTTTGCAGGTATTGTCTTCGGATTATGTGCTTGGTTTTTCTCAACATCAATGCATCTCTGGACCAATTTATTCAAAAAATGGATAAAATATGCGCCACTCAGGCCCATGATTGGTGGTATTTTTATTGCCCTAGCCGTGTATTTTATGGGTCATACCAAATATATCGGATTAGGAATTCCGATAATTGAGAGCGCTTTTAGTGAAGACCTTAATTCTTATGACTTTCTACTTAAGATCCTTTTTACATCATTCACAATTGGTGCTGGTTTTAAAGGCGGAGAAGTCACTCCTCTCTTCTTTATTGGAGCCACTCTTGGAAATGCCTTGGTATGGTTTGTGCCATTACCCGTAGCCCTACTTGCCGGAATGGGCTTGGCAGCCGTATTTTCAGGAGCTACAAACACCCCTATTGCTTGTACAATCATGGGAATGGAACTGTTTGGAGTGGAAAGCGCCGTTTTTATAGGGATTGCCTGCATTGTCTCTTACTTCTTTTCAGGTCATCATGGGATTTACAGTTCACAAAGTAAATCACAATTCAAGAAAATCATTTACGATCGATTAAAGCTTCGGATTTAATATTTGGACAATCATTAAAACTATCTAAAACAATGCTTTCTGATCTTTTACCCTACAAAAACGATAATTTAAGCTTGTTAATTTCCTAAAAAATTAGTAAATTGTATTTATTAAAATAATAAGGATTATGAAAGCAAATATGGGTAGTACCGACAAAATCATTCGAATTCTTGCTGCAGTTTTAATTGCTGTTCTATATTTTACAAATCAAATTGAAGGCATGACAGCAACAATTCTTTTAATTATTGCAGGTGTCTTTATTTTAACAAGCTTCATCAGTGTTTGTCCGCTTTACATTCCATTCGGCATCTCAACAAAGCCTAAAAGTAAATAGCTTCTATTTATAGTCAATTCATTTTTAAATCCCATTTAAGCTAGATATATGGCTTTAAATAAACAATTTATTCAATTATTTGAGGAAGGAAGAACTCGATTTAGCAAGCTTTTAATTGACCTTAAAGAAGAAGATCTAAAAAAAACTTGCTTGCCCTCCCCAAATTCTGTCGGATTTTTAATCAGACATATTGGCGATGTTGAACTGCTATTTGCCAAAAATGTATTTAAAATTGCTGCTGTTCAAGTTCATGCGAAAACGGTAATCGACCAGAAGGATAGTGGAGAGTGGACCAATCTAAATGAATTATTAGCTTATACTAAACAATCTTTTGAAACTTTAAAAGAATCAATTGCGCAACAAAGTGAAGAGCAATGGAATGAACTTGTAATAACCAAAGAATTTGGAACCAAAACAAAAGCCGAAGCATTAGGTCGCATTATAACTCACACAGCATACCATGCAGGGCAATTAGCAATTATCCTAAAATATGGGCGTTAGTCTTTGAATTTTATCTGATATGATAAATTCAAAGATTTTTTTATAGGTATACCAAATTTATCCTAACGGAATCCACAACAAATGCTCCATAAAAATTCAGAAAGCAACACAAAAAAAGCAGATCAAAAAGGAACAATGCTCGTGACTAAAATGTCAGGGGTTCAGGTACTTTTTGATGAAGAAAAATTAAAAAGATCTTTGAGGCGCTCGAAGGCTGATGAAGAAATAATTTCCCAAGTTATTGATAAGGTTAAGAAAGAACTTTATGACACCATGCCCACCCGTGAAATTTATAAACTTGCTTTTTCCCACCTTAAGAAATATTCTTTCCAATCAGCTTCAAGGTATAAACTAAAAAGCGCGATTCTTGAATTAGGTCCAAGTGGATTTCCATTTGAAAAATACATTGCTGAATTATTGAAGTTTAAAAATTATCGTACTGAGGTTGGAACCATCGTTCAAGGGCATTGTGTAAGTCATGAAATTGATATTTTAGCAGAAAATGAGGAGCAACATCTAATTATTGAGTGTAAATTCCACAGCGACCAGAGGCGCTTTTGCGACATCAAGGTGCCTCTTTACATCCATTCGAGATTTAAGGATGTAGAAACAAAAATGAAAGAAAAACACAGTAAAGTTCATAAAAGCTACCTTGGTGGACTAATAACAAATACTCGATTTTCTAGCGATGCCCTTCAATATGGAAATTGTATGGGCATGTTTATGCTTAGCTGGGATTATCCTTTTAATATGAGCCTTAAATCCTTAATCGACGAATCGGGATTACACCCAATTACTAGTTTACTTACACTTGCTAAACTAGAAAAAGATCAATTACTTAGTCGGGGTTTAGTGTTATGTAAAGATTTGCTTCATGAGGAAAAAACTCTCCGAGGGATGGACATTTCCGAATCTCGCATAAATAAAATTATTGAGGAAGTGAAGTCCATTTGTGAGAGCAATTCCAGCTATTAATCAATTAGATTAACAAAGCAATTCAAGCCAGCAAAATATTATCAGCTCTTTTTAACATAAAAAACAGGTATTAATCGCTAAAAAAAATATAATTGGATTGAATTCTTCAATATTATTGAGTTTTAGACATTAGGCTTAAGTATCTATACCTAAAAAGTAGCGATTTAACAGCTCTATAAGTAGAAATTATACTTATAATTACATATTTTTATAATCTAAAAACAATTATTTTACCAACACCAAATACAACGTGGAATTAATTATTGACCCGAGCCAAAACTTAGACATCCAAAAACTAAGAGGGCATTCCTATTTTCACTCAATGAGTGAAAAAGAATTTGAAGGTTTTAAAATGCTAGATGAGCAAGTTCACAGTACAGGAATTGCACATTCAGTCATCCTTAAACATAAGGAGGATCACATACTATATTATGAAGTTCAATTTATTCCTGATTTTGATTCTAATGGTGAAATTAGTGGCGTTTGCATTCAGGTGAACTTAAGTTGTCAAAATGCATATGAAGAACAACACTCCAAAACACTTATCGCAGGCAATACATCTAAAAACTTTAATTATACTGCCTTAGCAACCTTTAATAAACAATTAGAGCTAATCGATTATTTTACTTCAAGTGGCGTTGAATTCAATTATTTTTTCAAAAAACCTGACACACTAAGTATATTCAATAACTGGCTTTCTAATCTTTTTAATGATACTGGCGAGAACCATTTATCGCTCTCAGAAAATGAAACGGGACTAATAAATTTGAGTTTAACTTCAATGGGCTTCAGCAAGAAAAGCGAACACCTTTGCATTCGCATTGAATCAGCTGGTAATAACTTTCTGTTCGACCCCGTCAACAATATAAATAGTTTAGAGAAAAACATTTTGGATTCTATTCCGGCAGAAATTGTAATTATGGATGTGAACCAACGTTATATTTTTCTTAATAAGGCTGCTTGTCCAACCGAATCAGTTAGAAAATGGCTGATTGGTAAAAATGATTTTGAATACTGTCGATACCGAGGTAAGCCCATTCATATAGCCATAAAAAGGAGAACTGCTTTCAATGAAATGCTTTTAAGTGGTGAGCAAACATCCATGGAAGAACGTTTTGAAACTGAGGATGGCGACAAACATCATCTTAGAATATTCCATCCACTTCAGGATGCAAACGGACATGCAAAGTGGGTTATGGGCTACGGAATTGATCTTACCTCGATAAAGAGCATTGAGTCAATACTTAATAAAATGACTATCGCCGTGCAGGATGCGATGGATGGAGTAGGAATTATTAATGACAAAGGCCAATATGTGTATGTAAATGAAGCACATTTAAAAATGTTTGGCTATGATAATGAAGTTGATTTTCTTGGAAAAACATGGCATATACTGTACGAACTAGATCAAATTGAATATTTAGAAAATAAAATATTCCCAATAGTAAACAGTACTGGAAGATGGGCTGGTGAAACGAAAGCGAAATCAAAAGATGGTACTCCCGTTTACCAAGAAATAAGTCTTACAAGTCTGCCTGACGGTAGCGTAATTTGCATTTGCAGAGACAAAACAGAGGAAAAAAATCAAAAACAAATACTAGATAGGACTGCCATAGTTGCAGAAAACACAAATAGTGTTGTAATTATTTCAGATCCAAAATTAAGAATTCAATGGGTAAATAAGGCTTTTACAGATATTACAGGTTACACATTGGAGGAGGTTTTGGGTAAAGATCCATCCTTTCTTCATGGACCAGAAACAGATTCAGCAGCGATACAGAAAATTTATAAGCACCTACAAGATCATAAAAGTATTTCAACAGAAATTCTTAATTATAGCAAAAGTGGTCTCAAATATTGGATGCAAGTCAATGTAAATCCCTTTTACAGTACCGATGGTGAATTAGTGAATTTTATCTCAGTAGAAAGTGATATTACTCAATTAAAACAGGCCCAAGAAAACATTAAAAATAGTTTTCAAAAAGAAAAAGAGCTTAATGAATTAAAGAGTCAATTTGTAAGCATTGCATCCCATGAAATACGCACCCCCTTAGCAAGTATACAATCGAGCTCGGATTTAATTCGTATTTTTCTTGAAAGCGATGAAGATCCAAAAGATAAAATCGAAAAGCATATCGATAAAATAGAGAGTCAAATTACAAGACTTTCAACAATTATGTCGAACCTTCTAACTGTTGGGCGAATTAATCTAGGCAGTTTTGATTTGCACAAAAACAAAACAGATATTAAAGAATTTATTAAAAAAATTATCAATGAGTATTTTGCAGTAACAGCAGATGGCCGTCAAGTCACTTTTAATGTGACTGGAGAAAATCACAAAAGCAATATCGACAAAGTACTTATGAGCCAGGTACTAATAAATCTAATCGGTAATGCTGTTAAATACTCATTTGGAAAGACAAATCCAGAAGTCAATCTAGAATATCATTCCGACTTTTTTACCATTGAAATAAAAGATAAAGGAATTGGAATTCCAGCGGATCAACATAAAAATATTTTCAATTCTTTTTTTAGAGCAAACAATGTTGAAAACATACAAGGAACTGGCCTGGGGCTGGTTATTGTGAAGAAATTTGTTGAAATGCATAAAGGAAAAATATCCTTTACCAGCACCAGAGAAGAAGGAACAAGTTTTAAAATAAAATTCCCTTACCAATAAAAACCATGAATGACAGGAAACTTAAGGTACTATTAGTTGAAGATGAACATATACTAAGAGAAAATATCACTCAATTTCTTGAATTAAAGAAGTTTAAGGTTATTCAAGCCAAAAATGGCCTCGAGGCAGATTACATTTTAAAGAAGGCAAATCCTGATGTCATTATCTGTGATATTTCTATGCCCTTCATGAATGGGATTCAATTATTGAAGCAGGTTAGAAAAAATGATCAGTATAACCATATTCCATTTATTTTTTTAACGGCCAAAGCCGAAAAAGATGATTTAAGAACCGGGATGATTTCTGGCGCTGACGACTATATCATTAAGCCATTTACATTTAGTGAGTTGTTTAATTCAATCCAAAAAAGAATTGAACGCTTGTCGCAGATTAGAAATAACAATCATTTAAGCAATGTGCTTGAAGAATCAATTTCCCTAAGCACGGAAGAGGAGCATAAAGCATTATCACAAATTGTGATGCTTTCAAAAACTGAAATTAAAATTATGAGAAAAATCGCCACTGGCTTAACCTCCTTATTGATAAGTCAAGATTTGAACATTAGCATCCGGACAGTGGAAAACCATCGCCATAATATTTGTAAAAAACTAAATCTTAAAGGATCAAACTCACTAATTAAATTCGCATTGAAATTTAAAACTTACCTATAAAAATCAATCGAGGAAAGCTAATTTTTCTATAATTTCATTCTAAAAACCATAAAAATAAGTCGCACGGCTCTTAATACTAATTAAAGACGAATAATTCGGCCATCTTCCATCTCTATAATTCGGTGTGTATTTTGAGCAAATTCCTGATCATGGGTAACAATCAGTAAAGATTGATGGTAAACTTCTGCAAGCTCCTTAAAAATATTGAATACAATTTCACCATTTTTCTTATCAAGATTTCCTGTTGGCTCATCCCCCATAATAATTAATGGATCGTTTATTAATGCCCTAGCAATTGCAATGCGCTGTTTTTGTCCCCCAGAAACTTGATTTGGCTTTTTTAAGGCCTCACTTTCTATACCCAGAATTTTTAATTTTTCATATGCTCGATGCTCAATCTCCTTCTCTGAGTATTTTCCGAGTTTCAATCCAGGAAGCATCACATTTTTTAAGACAGAGAATTCGTTTAAAAGGTAATGAAATTGAAAAACAAAACCTATTTTCTCGTTTCGAACCCTCGCCAAATCAGCTTCCATCTTATTTTTCATGCTCTCCCCATCAATAAAAATTTCTCCACTATAATCAGTATCCATGGTTGATAAAATATAAAGAAGGGTTGATTTACCACATCCTGATTTACCAATTACAGATACAAAATCACCTCTATTTATTGTAAAATTGATATCATTTAAAACCTGAACTGTGATTGGATCATGGAAATATTTCGAAACAGCTTTGGCTTCCAGAACAATTTGATTCATATTATTTTCCTCTAATAATTATTACTGGATCTACTTTACTAGCTTTTCGAGCGGGAAAATACCCAGCGAAATAAGTGGTAACAATAGAAAAAACTACACCAATTACATAAAACTGAGGATTATAATTAATAGGATAGGTATTAATGGTAGGTAATGCAGAGGTATTAAATGGTATCTGATCAATTGACCAAGAAAGACCAAGGCCTAAAAGTAAGCCTAATGCACCCCCAAAAATGCCAATGGTTAAGGCAATCCCAATAAAAATTCGATTTACATCCTTGCCCGAAAAGCCAGTAGCCTTTAATATAGCTATCGAATCCATTTTTTCATAAATCATCATGTTAAGAATGTTGTAAATACCGAATCCAGCAACAATTAACAAGGTAATGCCAACCGAATAAGAAATTAAAGTTCGTACAGAACTTCCTGTTTCAAATTGTGAATTTGCAGTCTGTATGTCAATGGCCTCTACATCGAACAATATTTGGTATTCCTTTGCCAATTCTGGTGCCAGAGAAATATCATTTAACTTAATTTGAATATCTGTTATATAGGACCCCGACTCGCCTAAAAGCTTCTGTGTAGTGCTAATTGAGGCATAACTTTGTACATTATCTATATCTTGCAATCCCGATTGGAAAAAACCAACTACCTTTAGCTTGATACGCTCACCTTTGGAGGTTGTTACCTGAATAATATCCCCCAATTTGGCGAGCATTTTATCTGCTAAGCCCTTCCCCAAAATAATGCTATTGGGCGTGTTTTTTAAATCAATATAATTACCGTCAGTTACGTAATCTTGAAATAAAAATAACTTATTCTCCGCCTCTACGTCAATCCCATTTATGACACCAGTAAGATCAATTGCTCCGATATTATAAAAAACTTGAGTTGTAATTTTAGGCGCCATCCCCGCAACTCGTGGATCCGACTTTAAAAAATCCATCATTGCCCCGTTATTATAAATTTGAAGGCGCTCATTTTTAGGCTTTACCGAACTGATAAAATTATAATGCGATTTGTATGTCTCTGATAAATTTATGGGTTGCAAATCAGAAGGACGGATTTCATTATATAAACGAATATGAGGAGTACGGTTAATAATTAATCCGTCAAGAAGGTCATTTAAACCAGACATAAAGCTAAGCAAGGTAATGAACATGGCAATGCTAAACGTAACCCCAACACCCGCCACAATTGTTTGCTTCAACCTTGCGATTAATAATGAACCTGAAATACTTAGCAATAGCTTAAAATTCATCATTAACGCTTTTTTAGTTCATCATTAATGCTAATTCCCGATATAATCTCAACCATTTGATAATCCTTTAAACCCGTTTTAACACTAACTGTATCTCCATTTGCCTTCACAACGCTTGAGTCATTCAAAAGGTAATTCCTCGGGATAAGCAATGCTTTTTCTTTTGATTTTATTAAAATGCTAGCCTCAAAAGAAATATTTGGATATATTTTTGCTGGAGCTTCAACAAATTCAGCCTCCACCAAAAAGGTTTTACTTCTCTCATCCATCATCGGATTAATGCGCGTTACTTTAGCCTCAAAAACTTGATTTTTATAACTATCGAGTTTCACAATAACTTTAAGTCCTTTCCTCAGCATTAAAATATCATACTCATCCACCTGCATCTCTAAAATAAATTGATTTGAAGCGCCGATTGTAGCTAAGGGACTTTGGGGATTAACCAATTCGCCCTTTGATTTTGTTAAATTGTACACCAAACCATCCATCCTACTTTTTAAGATAAAATCTTGTGCCTGACTTTGTGAAATATTGAGATTTTTCTGAGCCTGGCTTGAAGCGAAATTCAATTGACGTTTAAGGTCATTATATCGAATTAATGCTGAATTGTGGCTATTTTTCGAATTCTGAAAGGCAAGCTCACGTTGTTCCAACTCCACTTTAGTTCCAACACTTTGCTCCCACAATTTTTTCTGCCTAAAAAACAATAAGGAATCATTTTTCATTTTATTTCTCAAAAAATCAATGGTAGCAGCTGCCTCATTTAACTTTCCCTGATTCGCAGTTAGATTATTAAAATCGGCATTAAGACGCGCATTTTCAAGGTTCAATTGCTGAACTTCATTTGAAATTCGAAGAATTGGCTGACCTACTTTTACTGAATCACCCTCAACAACGTAAATTTCCTCAATAATTCCGTTAACTGTTGCATAAGCTTGATATTGATTCTGACTTTTAATAATTCCTGACGCATAAACTGATTGGGAAACTGCTTTAATTACAGGTTTTATGGTTTCGTCTTGAGTCTGACAAGAATAAAGAAAAACTAGAAATACAAAAAAAATCAACTGCTTCATAAAATCTATTTTCTCAAAGCTAAACTATTAATGGTGCTCAAAAAATGACTTAGATCTCATTTTATATTTAATTAAACAATAAAGAAGAATTGCTGTTTCACTTCGCGAAATGAATTACGATATTTCAGATAAAAATTCAATTCAATATTTATCAGAAAATAAACAATTTAAATTATTAAAAAGACATTTGTTATTTTGACTAGCTTTAAAGCTCATTATGAAAGAAATTAAAGCCATCATTGCAGCATACGATAAGATAGATCCAACACTAACACGTGCAGCCCTAGCTATTGTTGTTCGTGTAGAAGGCTCTTCTTATCGCCGTACAGGTGCTAGAATGCTTGTTTTAGATGATGGAAACTGGATAGGCGGTATAAGTGGTGGTTGCCTAGAAGGCGATGCTCTTAAACGAGCTCGATTGGCCATAAATAACTCAGAAGCCACGCTTATAACTTATGATACGAGTGAAGATGATCCTCATCAAATTGGAGTGGGATTAGGCTGCAATGGAATAATCGATGTATTGTTTTGTCCACTAGATTTCAATGATCCCAATAACCCTGTTGAACTCTTAAAAAAATGCCTAAAAGCAAATAGAGAAACCCATACTTTAATTACAATTACTGAACTAAAAAGAGAACTTACTGGCATCAAAAAAGGGTATTGCTTTCAATACAATGGCATGGATACCCTGGAAGAATTTGAAAACTTAAAAATCCAAGAGTCGGTGGAGAAGCTAATAAAAAAACAAATTGCATCTCAAAAATCTGGCATTTCTACTATCGATACAGCTAATGGTAATTGCTTAACCTTATTCATTGAATTATTACCTCCCGAAATTCATGTTGTTCTTATTGGAAATCAGTATGACGTTTTCCCAATGTGCCGCCTACTTAAGGAAATTGGCTGGCGTGTGAGTATTGTTGCAAATCCATTAAAGCTAAATCCGAAAATTATAATTCTTGCCGATGAGGTTAAATCGCCAGCAGAATTTCAAAACATGCCGATTGACGAACATACAGCCATTATACTCATGTCACATGATTTTAAAACTGATAAAATAAATTTACCAAAAGCATTGAATACCACATCCCCCTACATCGGAATGTTGGGTCCGAAAGTGCGCGCCCAAAAAATATGGAACGAGCTTGCCGATGAGGGTTTTACCATACATGAAGTAGATATGATGCGTATTCATGCACCTTTAGGACTCGATATTGGGGCTGTAACACCTGAGGAAATCGCTCTTTCTTTGGCCGCAGGAATAAAAGCAGCCTTTGCTGGTAGAGATGGTACTTTTTTGAAGTATAGAAAATTACCTATTCACCAAAGAAGCTAATTCTATGCCCATAAAAGACCGTTTTTTAAAAAATATCGGGATAATCATTCTCGCAGCTGGAAAATCTGCAAGAATGGGTTCAGCAAAACAATTATTGGGCTTTCGTGGTAAAAGCTTGCTTCAACATAGTATTGACGCCGCTTTGGGTAGTTTAGCACAACAGGTAATTGTTGTGCTAGGTTCTACAAAGGAAACTATTCAACAGGAACTAGATCAATCTAAAATACAGTTGATTGAGAACCCTTTGTGGGAAAGCGGAATGGCATCTTCTATTCATTTCGGACTTAAAAAACTTAAAAATATACTTCCAGAGGCCGACGGAGTAATTTTTATGGTATGCGATCAACCTTATGTAAGTACCGACTTGTTAAATAAAATCATCGATTTACACATCGAAACAGGAAAAAATATTGTTGCAAGTAAGTATGCTGATACCCTCGGAACCCCCACCTTCTTTCATCATAGCTTATTTGAAGAACTGTCTGGCCTCGAAGGCGATACTGGCGCCAAATCACTCATCAAAAAATATAAAAAACAATCAGAATCCGTTAATTTTGACCTTGGAAGTATTGATATTGATACAAGAGAAAATTATCTGAATTTACTTAAATAACGTATTTTTAACCATGCTTGTCGACGGTTTTAACAGAGTACATAATTACCTAAGAATATCGCTTACCGATAATTGCAACCTCCGTTGTTTTTATTGTATGCCAGAGGAGGATTATGAATTTACACCGCATTCAAGACTAATGCAACCTTCTGAAATAGAATCACTTGCAAAAATATTCGTGGAAAATGGTGTCAATAAAATCCGACTTACGGGGGGTGAACCTCTAGTGAGAAAAGATGCCGCAGATATTATTTTACGTCTTTCAAAACTACCTGTTTCGCTCACACTTACCACAAATGCTACACGCCTGCATGATTTTGCAAATGTTTTGGAGGAAGCGAAAATTAAATCTCTAAACATCAGTCTCGATACCCTCGATGCCGATAAATTTCAAATCATTACTCGCCGAGATGGTTTCCAAAAGGTAATCGACAATATTCACTTGATGATCAGCAAAAACATTCACGTAAAGGTTAATGTGGTGATTATGAAAGGCTTAAATGATCATGAAATAAATAATTTTATTGAGTGGACGAAAGATCTTGCCGTGCATGTGCGTTTTATTGAGTTTATGCCATTTGAGGGTAATCGCTGGACTAGCAACCAAGTGTTTACTATGGATGATATGTTGCAGCTTATCGGCCAAAAATATAGTCCCATACGCTTAAAAGACGACATTCACGATACAGCAAAGAAATTTGCAATCGAAGGCCATCAGGGTACTTTTGCCATCATCAGCACCATGAGCGAACCATTTTGCAGTACATGTAACCGCATGCGACTAACGGCAGACGGAAAAATGAAAAATTGCCTATTTTCTCAAAAAGAAACAGATCTACTCACTGCGCTTCGTAATGGAGAGGATGTATTACCACTTATCCAAGAGAGTATTGCTTCAAAAGCGAAGGAGCTTGGTGGACAATTCACGAAGGACTTTGAAAAAATTCAAACAGAAGACCTTCAAAATCGAAGTATGATTAGTATTGGTGGGTAAATTTTCAGGTACATTAAACCGATTGGGTAACTAATACCTAATTGTTAATCATCTATTTTTTATCGAAATTCACGTCAAATAAAGACAAATAGCCACATGCCCAAAGAATTAATAACTGTTTCTGAAGCAAAAAAACTTATTGAAGAGCATATCGAGGCACTCTCTCCTATTCAAGTACATATAAATGAAGCTGTCGGTTTAGTCCTTGCTGAAGACCTATTTTCTTTGACCGATTTACCCCCCTTCAAGCAGTCGTCAATGGATGGCTATGCTCTCAACTTCGAGGAATGGCAAAAAAATCAGGAATTACTCATTGATGGGGAGTCGCAAGCTGGCTTAGCCGACTTAAAACCGTTAAGCCCTCAAAGTGCCCGCCGCATATTTACCGGTGCAGCAGTCCCCCCAAATGCCGATACCGTAATCATGCAAGAAAAAACCTGTATCAATAATGGAAAATTGATTATCACAGATTCTCAGCTATGTAAAGGTCAGAATGTAAGATTACAAGGCTCTGAAGCTAAGGCCAATGAATTGGCGCTCGAGAAAAATTCGTTTTTAAGTCCGGCAGCTATTGGCTTTATCGCCGGACTAGGCATCAATAAGCTATTGGCCTATCCACAACCTAGTGTAAGCATTATTTTGACAGGTAATGAATTACAATCACCAGGTAAGCCACTCCAATTAGGACAGGTTTATGATGCTAATTCATTTGCGTTGAAAGCTGCTTTAAACCAGATAGGCATCTCCAAGATTAATATTTTAACAGCAGAAGATAATTTAGAAATCCTTAGTTCAGTTTTAAAAACCGCCTTAAACCAAAGCGATTTAGTTTTACTTACGGGCGGAGTAAGTGTTGGTGATTATGATTTTGTAGTTCAGGCAACTAAAGAAAATAAAGTTGAGCAGGTATTCCACAAGATTAAGCAAAAACCTGGAAAGCCTCTTTTCTTTGGAAAAAAAGGTAAAAAATGCATTTTCGGCTTGCCTGGAAATCCCGCATCGGTTTTAACCTGCTTTTATGAATACGTGTATCCTGCAATTGGGATTTTTAATAATAGCAAGCAAGATTTAATCAAAATTCAAGCGCCTATCAGCAAGCCACAAAAAAAGGCATCTGGTTTAACTCAGTTTTTAAAAGGATATTTTGATGGAAAAATGGTGCATGATCTCAAAGCACAAGAATCATTTAGGTTAAGCTCTTTTGCTAAGGCAAATTGCTTGATAAAACTCGACGAAAATCAGACAGAAATTTTTGATAGTCAGATAGTTGAAGTTCATCTCCTACCTTTTTAATTTAGCATGGAAAGCATTTACATCTTTTACCTTTTATTATTTATAGTCGCATTTCTTTATTCCTCTGTTGGCCATGGTGGCGCTAGTGGTTATTTGGCTTTAATGGCAATCTATGCTGTTAGTCCCGAAGTGATGAAACCTACCGCCCTCCTGCTTAATCTCTTCGTTTCTTTAACCGCATTCATTCAATTTTATCGCGGAAAGCACTTTAAGTGGCCGATTTTTCTACCACTTGCCCTAGCTTCAATCCCAATGGCTTTTATAGGTGGAATGATTAGCCTAGAAGCAGATATTTACAAAAAAATACTTGGTTTACTCCTACTAATTCCTGTTCTAAAATTCCTTCTCTATAAAAATAGTCCCACTCAAGATTTACAAAAAAACACTATCGTTCTATCCATTTTTATTGGATTAGGAATAGGTTTCCTTTCGGGATTAATAGGCATTGGGGGCGGAATCATACTTTCGCCAGTGCTCTTGTTGCTGCGGTGGACTGACCAAAAACAAACTGCTGCTATCAGTGCATTATTTATTTTCGTAAATTCGTGTTCAGCATTATTGGGGCTCCAATATAAAGGCATTAACTTTAGTCCGGATATGATCAGTTTTGTTGGTATTGCCTTTGCTGGCGGACTATTAGGATCTTATTTAGGATCCTTAAAATTCAATCAGAATATATTGAAGAACATGTTAGCGTTTGTGCTTTTAGTGGCGGGACTAAAACTAATTTTTACATCTTAAAAGATTAAATATGCAGGTTGAAGTATTGCTTTTCGGACAGTTAGCAGATATTGTAGGAACGAACAAATTCCATCTCCAAAATATTCCTGACACAGATACACTTGGAAAAAAGCTTCATGAAATGTATCCAGCATTAGCAAAATTAAGCTATAGCATTGCTGTAAATAAAAAGACTATTCATGAAAATACGATCTTTGATGGAGACGCAGACATTGCATTACTACCACCTTTTTCTGGAGGATAAATATGAATAAATCAGAAAAAAATGAACGATATGACCGCCAAATTTCCTTAAAAGAATTGGGCGAAGCTGGGCAAGAGAAATTGAAAAAAGCCAAGGTTTTGGTAGTAGGTGCCGGAGGTTTGGGCTGCCCTGCTTTAATGTATCTCGCTGGAGCCGGAGTTGGTAAGTTGGGCGTAGTAGACTTTGACGTGGTAAGGCTTAGCAACCTCCACAGGCAAGTATTATTTTCTGTTAATGATATTGGCGTTTCAAAAGCAGAACGTGCCGCAGAAGTCTTGAAACAAATAAATCCAGATATTGAAATTCTTGTTTTTAACGAAAAGTTGACTAATTCCAATACATTGAATATTTTTTCAGACTTCGATATCATTCTCGATGGAACAGATAATTTTTCAAGTCGCTACCTAATAAATGATGCCTGTGTACTGCTCAATAAAACACTTGTTTATGGGGCTATTTCACGTTTCGAGGGACAAATAGCTGTTTTTAATGTCTCGAAAACAAATGAGCGGGCAGTAAATTACCGCGACCTTTTTCCGCTAGCTCCAGCAGATAATGAAGTTTTAAACTGTGCCGAAGCAGGAGTAATCGGAGTAATCCCGGGAATTATTGGCACTATGATGGCTAATGAAACCATTAAATTAATTACAGTAATAGGAGAAGTACTAGCCAATAAACTACTCACTTACAATGCTTTAAATAATCACTTTTTCGATTTAGAACTGAGTCCAAGAGCAGAAACGGCAAGCCTGATTCCTAAGGGGATATCTGAATTTGAATCCTTTAATTACGAAGCTTTTTGCGGAATACATTCAGCATTTGATTTGTCTTATGAGAATTTCGAACCCATGATCAAGAACAGTAAGATTCAAATTGTAGATGTTAGGGAAAGTGGAGAAACACCTCATATTAAGAACATTAAGCATATTCACATTCCTTTGAGCAAATTAAGAGCGCAAATTCCTGAGATTGAAGCAGAAACCATCGTACTTTTTTGCCAGACAGGTAAGCGCAGCAAAGTAGCTGCCGAAATATTGAGCAAGCATTACGGTAAATCACGCAAAATATTTAGCCTCAAGGATGGAATATCTGCATTGCAAAAAAAATAAATAAGAAACATGTCTGAAAGAAAGATTAAAAATATTTTTAGTCAGGGGCCAATTGCCACCATATTTATTGCTGAAAGCATACAAAAACATAGTTCGCAGACTGCCATTGGCGGGCATAGCATTTTTCTCGGTCAGGTAAGGGCGGATGAAACTGAAAAAGGAAAGGTTAAAGCAATTGACTATACTACTTTTGAAGAAATGGCACTCGAAAAAATGCATCAAATACGAGAAGATATTTTTGCGAAATACCCACTTACCTGTATGCATGTACATCATAGCCTAGGGGAAGTTCAGGCAGGCGAAATTTGTCTCTTTGTATTCAGTTCATCCGCACACCGAAAAGCAGCCATAGATTCTTGTAATGAGATTGTGGAACGTATAAAAGCGGAACTCCCTATTTGGGGAAAAGAAATTATGGAAAATGATTCCCATCAATGGAAAGTAAATAAATAAAAAGGACTAATTATTTTTTAATTTATTGCGCTTGAGCAATCAATTTTTCTACAATTTGCTCACACATTTCATGGGTTTTTAAAGCATCTTGCATTGATAAAAGAGGAGCTTCTCCAGTATGAACTGTCCTTAAAAAGTCATTAACAATTACTTCAAATCCACGCTTATATAATGTTGATTCCCAATCATTTATACTATTTGATATATTAGTTTTGTTTAGGCTAGTTTTT
>NZ_JBIILQ010000008.1:0-25999 GCF_044232565.1 Daejeonella sp.
ATGCTAAATTTCAATCGGATATTGTCTCTGAAGATCGTTTCAATGATGGAAATGATGTTTCAGATGTAATCATTTATGATGGTGACGATATTAAATCAGGCGATACAATTGATATCGAGATGCAATCTATTGACCGAAATGTTTTTAAATACTACTTTTCTATAAGTCAGATTGGAGGAAATGGTGGTCCGCCAGTTGCACCCGCAAACCCGGACTCTAATTTTAACAATGGCGCACTCGGAATCTTTAGTGCTTATACCAAATCCACAATTACTGTTTTTGTGAAATAAAAAATACTAATTCAAAGTCCTTTCGTAAAAAAAGAGCTTCATTTTTGTATTTTGGCTTAAATTTTAAAGATACCTATGCGTTTTAAGTCAACTTTACTGATTTTTGCTGGATTAATTTTCACTCTTGCCTCTTGTTCATCAAATCCTTATGGACCCACAAATAAGGTTTATAAAAAACAAACAAAAGAGCTAAGTAAGGTTATTCGCACTAAACCGATAAATCCAAGTGGCGAAAATTTTGTAGGTACCACTAACTTCGGCCTGAGAAAGCCAAACTACGTAATCATACATCATACCGAGCAAAAATCTACCGAGCAGACGCTAAAAACATTTACATTGCCAAGAACACAGGTGAGTGCTCATTATGTAATTGGTAGAGATGGAGCAGTTTATCAAATGTTACATGATCTTTTAAGAGCCTGGCATGGTGGAGCAGCAAAATGGGGCAATTTAACTGATATTAATTCCGCATCCATTGGAATTGAACTTGACAATAATGGGCTTGAACCTTTTTCGGAAACGCAGATAAACAGCCTTTTAAAGGTACTTACAAAACTTAAAAAATCACATGGAATTCCGGCAGCCAATTTTATTGGTCACTCAGACATTGCTCCAGGCAGAAAAGTGGATCCCAATATTAATTTTCCATGGAAAACGCTTGCCGAAAAAGGTTTCGGACTATGGCAAGATTCTATTTTAGTTGATTCTGTGCCCGAATCTTTCAAGCACCTTGAGGCCCTCCGAATAATTGGATATGATATCAAAAATCCAGTAAACGCACAGAAATCTTTTCAATTGCATTTTGTGCAAAAAGATATTACAGGTGTGTTGAACGAGGAAGAGAAGAAAATACTCTTTAACCTTTATAAGAAATACCTATAAAAATTAAGATTTTTTAACCTCCTTGGCCCAACCATCTTTTAAGGTTACCGTACGATTAAAAACCAAGTGCTCTGGCCTTGAATCGGTATCAAGTGTAAAATAACCCTTTCGTATAAATTGATAACCAAAACCTGGTACAGCATTGGCCAAATCAGGCTCTATCAATGCATTTTTTATCACGGTTAGGCTTTCCGGATTAATATAATCTTTAAAATCACCATCCTCGTTTGAAGGGTCTTCTACACGAAATAATCGATCGTAAAGACGTATTTCAGCTGTTTTTGCAGTTTCAACATTTAACCAATGGATAGTTCCCTTTACATGAATGCCGCTGGTATCATTTCCACTCCTTGATTCAGGAATATAGGTACAGTGAATCTCGGAAATACGACCAGAAGCATCCTTTACAAAAGAATCACACTGAATGATATAGGCATGTTTTAAACGAACCATTAAGCCCGGACCTAAGCGAAAGTATTTCTTGGTAGGCTCTTCCATGAAATCATCTCTTTCTATCCAAAGCTCCGAACTAAATGGAATGGCACGAACACCTTCACCACCTTCAACCTCTGGATTATTTTCACCTTCCAGGGATTCAGTTTGCCCTTTTGGATAATTTGTGATGATTAGTTTAACAGGATCCATAATTGCCATTCTTCGCCAAGCCAACTTATTTAAATCTTCGCGAATACAAAACTCTAGTAAACTTAAATCAATTTGATTCTCTCGTCTAGCAACCCCAATTTTTTCGCTAAAATTACGAATAGAATAAGGTGTATATCCGCGGCGACGTAAACCACTAATGGTTGGCATCCGTGGATCATCCCACCCACTAACATAATTTTCATTTACTAATTGGAGCAACTTACGCTTGCTCATCACAGTATAATTGATATTTAAACGCGCAAACTCGTACTGCTTAGCAGGAAAAATATTTAGATTTTGTATAAACCACTCATACAAGGGGCGATGAGGAATAAATTCAAGAGTGCAAATGGAGTGGGTAATTTCCTCAATTGCGTCCGATTGCCCATGAGCAAAATCATACATGGGATAAATGCACCATTTATCACCAGTACGATGGTGGTGAGCTTGTTTAATGCGGTACATCAAAGGATCGCGAAGGTGCATGTTGGGTGAAGAGAGATCAATTTTTGCACGTAAAACCTTTGCGCCGTCTGGATATTTTCCGGCTTTCATTTCCGCAAAAAGCTGAATATTTTCTTCAATGCTTCTACTTCGGTTTGGTGTTGCTTTGCCTGGTTCCGTCGGACTTCCTTTGGCTAGGGCAATTTCTTCTGCTGTACTATCATCCACATAAGCCAAGCCCATCTCAATTAATTTTACTGCAAAATCATAGAGCTGATCAAAATAATCTGAAGAATATAATTCCTTATCCCATTCAAAACCAAGCCATTTTATATCCTCTCTAATACTATCTACATACTCCACATCCTCAGTTGTTGGGTTGGTATCATCAAATCTAAGATTGGTCTTACCATTATATTTTATAGCAAGTCCGAAATTCAAACAAATGGATTTAGCATGGCCAATATGCAGATAGCCATTGGGCTCTGGAGGAAATCGCGTTAAGATGCGACCACCATTTTTACCATTGCTGAGATCTTCCTCAATGATTTCCTCTAAAAAATTTAATGATTTTTCTTCGCTCATAACCGATTTAACATGGTACAAAAATAGCAAAATTTACTGTTTAGCCTTAACAATTTAGGATTGTGTGTTTTAAAAAGAACGGAGATTTTAGTACAAGCTGCAATGCAATTTTCTTCTTACTTTTACTCTGTGTAAATTTTGATTGAAAAATGAATCGTCCAATACGAATACTTGTTGCTAAAGTTGGCCTGGATGGGCACGATAGAGGAGCAAAAATTATCGCCACTTCTTTAAGGGATGCAGGGATGGAAGTAATTTATACAGGCTTAAGACAAACGCCAGAAATGGTGGTTAATACCGCCCTTCAAGAGGATGTTGATGCCATTGGGGTATCCATATTATCGGGCGCTCATATGACAGTTTTCCCAAAAATTATGCACTTCATGAAGGAAAAAGGCTTAAATGATGTCTTAGTAACGGGCGGTGGTATTATTCCAGATGATGATATGAAAATGCTCAATGACATGGGTGTTGGTAAACTTTTTCAACCGGGGACCAATACTCAAGAAATCGTTTCTTATATTACCGAATGGGTTAAAGAAAACCGAAATTTCTAAACATTTCGAATAAAAACTCTTTTAATATTAATCAACAATGCTATGGATTTAAATAACCTATTGGTAGAAATACGTGACCGTATTTTATACGTCACCATTAATCGTGAGAATAAATTAAACGCATTAAATAAGCTTACACTTGCCGAACTACATGATGTGATAACTCAATCATTTCAGGATGATTCTGTTGGTGGTATAATTATCTGTGGCGCAGGAGCCAAAGCTTTTGTTGCAGGGGCAGATATCTCGGAATTCGCGGATTTTAATGCCGATGAAGCCAGAGAGCTTGCACGTGAAGGACAAACCAAAGTTTTTGATGTGATACAAAACAGCGAAAAACCAATTATCGCGGCAATAAATGGGTTTGCACTTGGTGGCGGACTAGAACTTGCGATGGCATGCCACATTCGGATTGCCTCATCAACAGCTAAAATGGGACTCCCTGAAGTTAGCCTAGGTTTGATACCAGGCTATGGAGGAACACAACGGTTAAGTCAACTTATTGGCAGAGGAAGAGCATTAGAAATGATCCTAAAAGCAGATATGATCAGTGCGGAGGAAGCCTATAGAACTGGATTGGTAAACCATGTAGTAGAGCCTGATAACCTAATCGCAAAATCCGAAGAAATACTTAACAAAATTATGAGTCGCTCACCTTTTGCCGTTGGGTCGGCCATTAGAGCTGTAAATGCCGCTTATATTGAAGGCGAAAATGGATTTGAAGCCGAAATTACTGAGTTTTCAAATTGCTTCGGTTCTGAAGATTTTAAAGAAGGTGTTTCCGCATTTTTAGAAAAAAGACCTGCCAAATTTAAGGGGAAATAGGAAATCAATGATTTCTACTGTGCAGAAATTTTTGGTAAAAGATTATAGGGAGGAATAGGAAACAATTATTCCCATATTAAAAGAGATACCATCAATAAAATAAGCTCATAAAAATTTAAATACCATTATACAAACCATCCAAAATTAATTTAATAAAGCGGCTAGGTATAAAAATAAATTCCTTCTCAGGGAATTATTTAGCTTATCTACATAATTAAAAATCAGGATATTCATAAATTTAAAAATCCTAAAAACCTATTTATTTATTTATTGTTCTATTAATAGATTGAAAGAGCTTGATAATCGGACAGCGTTCAAATTTGGCTTGATTATTGGTTTAAAAGAATTGTATATTCAAAATAAAACTAGGTTAAAGCAATGCTTTAATAATCAAGATTATACCAAAATAAAATGGCTTTGAATACTCCTTTGTTATTCCAAAGCAAAATATTGAATTTAACAGTCTTTTTATACATAAACCAACAAAAGTCATGAACGATAACACAAAAATTTTAGCAGCCTTGCTCGCAGGAGTAGCAGCAGGAGTAGCAATCGGTATTTTATTTGCCCCTGATAAGGGATCTGAAACCCGTGAAAAAATTACAGATTCATTGAAGAATCTGGGAGATAGTATCAAGGATCGTACAGCGGATGAAATTAGTAATTTGAATAATTTCAAAGAAAAAGTGGTTGATGGTATTAAATCGACCTTGAAAACAGCTGAAAAGGAGTATTCAAAAACTCGTCATGCAGCTGAATCTTCTCTCGATAAAGTAGAGGGAGAATTAAATTCGGTAATACAATCTTAATTTAGATTCTTATGGAAGAGGAGGAATTTGAACATCAAAAACTTATTGAAAAAGTTACTGAGTATGTTATAGTTCGTAAAGATCTTGCCCTACTTAAAACCTTAGATAAAGGATCTCAACTATTTGCTAATTTATTAAGCGATGTTTTAGTTCTTGTATTTACGGTCTTAGCATTTTTGTTCGGTAGCTTTGCCTTGAGTTTTTACCTGTCCGAAATCTTAGGAAACTCATACAGTGGATTCCTTATTGTTGCCGGATTTTATTTGCTAGTAGCGATTATTCTAAATTCCATTAAAGATAAATACCTCGAAAAGAAGATCATGAATGTCATCATCGCCAAGTTTTTTAGAGATAGAAAATGAGAACAAAGATCCAAAATATAGAAGATTTACGTGCGGAAATTGACCGTTTAGGGCAAGTTCGATTAGAAATGGAGACTGAGCTTAAAATTGAAGTCGTCAAAATATCAGCCAAAATAACGGCACCTTTCCTACTTTTAAGCAAGCTGTATGATTTTCTGGGTTTTGGAAAAGGGAAATCAGAAAGTAAGGAAGGTGGAGATTGGCTATCCAGTATTTTACGTATCGGATTGCCCGTATTGATGAATAGATTTATTTATCCAAAATCAGGCTTTCTTATAAAAACATTTATTGGTCTACTCTCGCAAAACGCAGTTAAATCCATTAACAAGGATTTAATGATTACGATTATTGAAAAACTTAGCGATTGGATAAAATCAACTGGAAATAAAAGTAAAAAGAATCCCGAAATGGCAGATTATGGGATTCCACCCGACAGTGAAACATTTTAAGAAAACCTCTTTTTGAAAATAAAAGGGGGTTTTCTTAAACATAATTAGTTTTAAAATCTTCGTACACCAGCTTGATGCCCTCTTCTAATTCTATTTGATGTTTCCAACCCTTAGCATGTAGTTTTGAAACATCCATCAACTTTCGTGGCGTTCCATCTGGCTTCGACGTGTCAAAAACCAAATTACCTTCAAAACCAATTACCTTTTGAATAAGCAAAGCTAAATCTTTAATAGAAACATCACTTCCAGTACCAATGTTTATAAAACTAGATTCATTGTAATTTTGCATCAAAAAGAAACAGGCATTGGCTAAATCATCTGAAAATAAAAATTCACGCTTCGGACTTCCAGTACCTAATATAATCACCTCTGAAGCAGAATTTACCTTTGCCTCATGAAATTTTCGGATCAATGCCGGTAAAACGTGTGCATTTTGGGGATGATAGTTATCACCATAACCGTATAAATTAGTTGGCATTACCGAAATGAAATTGCAACCATACTGTTCACGGTAAGCTTCACACATTTTAATACCAGCAATTTTTGCAATGGCATAAGGTTCATTGGTGGGCTCGAGTAAACCGGTAAGTAAATATTCTTCCTTTAAAGGTTGAGGAGCCATTTTAGGGTAAATACAGCTTGATCCCAAAAACATAAGCTTCTTAACACCATGTACATAAGACTGATGAATTACATTCATCTGAATAGCGAGATTCTCGTAGATAAAATCAGCCTTATAGGTACTATTAGCTAAAATTCCACCCACTTTTGCGGCAGCCAAAAACACATAGTCGGGCTTTTCACTAGCAAAAAAATCGGCCACAGCCTGCTGATTTCTCAAATCAAGTTCCGCAGAAGTTTTAACTACCAAATTAAAAAATCCTTCGACCTCTAATTTGCGTAAAATGGCAGAACCTACCATCCCTCGGTGACCTGCGATATATATTTTTTGTCCTTTTTCCAATATTTTACAGTAATGAGGTAAAGATAAATTATTTTTACAGGCTTTAACAAAAGAAATGGGTAAGGATAAACTAAAACGCTTTGCTGAGATCACTGCTTTTGAGAATGTGATCGAACTTGAGGACGGAAAAATATTGAAGAGCCACTGGGCACCCTCACATTTTAAGAATAACAATCCTGTAATTCTTGAATTGGGATGCGGAAAGGGAGAATACACAGTAAACCTTGCCAAACTTTTTCCAGATATTAACTTCATAGGCATAGACTATAAAGGCAATCGGATATGGAGAGGAGCCAAAACAGCACTAGAAGAAAATATTCCAAATGTTGCTTTTTTAAGGATTCAAATAGAAAATCTATTGGATTATTTTTCAGAAAATGAAATCACTGAAATATGGATTACCTTCCCAGACCCTCAGCCTCAAATTAGCCGTGAAAAAAAACGACTTACCTCAGAAAGATTTCTGAGTATGTATAAAATACTGCTGCAAAGAAAAGCACCTATTCATTTAAAAACCGATAGCGACCTCTTGCACTCTTATACCAAAGAAAAAATTAAAAACCTAGGATTGTTAACACATACAAGCACAGAAGACCTTTATAAGTCTACATTAGTGGATGAGGTTCTTTCAATAAAAACTTATTATGAGAAGAAATATCTTGCTCATGATAAAAACATTAACTACTTAAAGTTTAGCTTCGAATAAATGGAGAAACTTGGTTTTTATGATCAGGTTTATCAGGTTGTTAGACTGATACCAAGCGGAAGAGTGACATCTTATGGTGCCATTGCTTCTTATTTAGGGGCTAAAGGATCAGCAAGAATGGTTGGTTATGCCATGAATGCGGCGCACAGTGCCTTCCCGCAAGTACCAGCGCAAAGAGTTGTAAATAGGAATGGTTTACTTACCGGTAAATTCCATTTTAACTCAGAAAATTTGATGAAACAACTATTAGAAAATGAAGGTGTTAAAGTCGAGAATGATGCGATTTTAGATTTTAAAAATAAATTTTGGGATCCTGCAATTGAACTCGATTTGAACATTTAAAAAACGAAAATAATTTAAAAAGACATGGGAAAAATGATCGAAGAATTCAATGCGTATCGCACTAAAATGAATGACCGCATCACGGAAACGGCAGATACCAATATCAAGCGATTTCTAGCACTGGATACAACATGCTATGCCGATGGAGCACTGAATGTAAAGACAAAAGAAATGCTTGGCCTTGTTGCATCTATGGTTTTACGCTGTGATGATTGTATAAAATATCACCTCGGTAAATGCCATGAAGAAGGAGTTAGTCATGAAGAAATGAATGAAATCTTCATGATTGCAAACTTGGTTGGTGGATCAATTGTAATTCCCCACTACCGTAGAGCGCTTGAGTATTGGGATGAGCTTCATGAAAAATAAGAAATTTGATGTTTGAAATTTTATGAAATTAACTGGCTTTCTCTTATAAATAAACTATAAATTGGATTCTGATAAAAAAATAATCCGGTGTACATGGTGCGGTACAGACCCTCTGTATGTAAAATACCATGATGAGGAATGGGGTAAACCTGTCTATGATGATCAAACATTGTTTGAATTTCTTATCTTAGAAAGCGCCCAAGCCGGATTAAGCTGGATTACGGTTTTAAGAAAACGTGAAAATTATCGCAAAGCATTCGCAAACTTTAACGCTCAAAAAGTGGCAGAGTTTTCGGAAGTAGACCTTGAACGTTTAATGAAGGATGAGGGAATCATCAGAAATAGATTGAAAATTTCCTCAACCATAAAAAATGCCAAATTGTTTTTGGAAATTCAAAAGGAGTATGGATCATTTTCAAATTATATATGGGGATTTTTGCCCGATAAAAAACCAATTATAAATTTTTGGCCAGACCATAAATCTATGCCAGCACAAACGGAACTTTCCAACCGCATCAGTTCGGATATGAAAAATCGAGGCTTTAAATTTTTTGGTAGCACCATCTGTTATGCTCATATGCAGGCTACAGGAATGATAAATGATCATATTGAAGGCTGTATAGCCAGATAAAACGGGATTATTCCCAAAAATGAAAATACCAATGAAAAAACTATTTCTCTTAGATGCATTTGCATTAATATACCGAGCTCATTTTGCGCTAAGTAAAAATCCTAGGTTTACTTCCAGCGGACTGAACACTTCAGCCATTATGGGATTCACAAATACCCTGCTTGAGGTTCTTAAAAAAGAAAATCCTAGCCACATGGCCGTGGTTTTTGATACCGCAGCCCCAACAGAGCGTCACACCGATTTCGCAGATTATAAAGCACATCGCGAAGCCATGCCCGAAGATTTATCGGCAGCAATTCCATACATAATCCGCTTAATTGAAGGTTTTAACATTCCTGTAATTTTTGCAGATGGATATGAAGCCGACGATTTAATTGGAACATTGGCTAAAAAAGCGGAAAAAGAGGGTTTTACAGTCTATTGTATGACTCCCGATAAAGATTTTGGTCAACTCGTTTCAGAAAATATCTTCATCTATAAACCCGCCAGAATGGGTAATGGAATGGAAATTTTAGGGGTCAAAGAAATACTTGAAAAATGGGAAATTGAACGCGTTGAACAAGTAATAGATATTTTAGGACTTTGGGGAGATGCCGTAGATAATATTCCCGGAATTCCCGGAATTGGTGAAAAAACAGCGAAGCTTCTCATTAAACAATATGGCTCAATAGAAAATATCATCAAAAATAGCCATGAGCTGAAAGGGAAATTAAAGGAAAACGTTGAAAATTTTGCAGAGCAGGGTATAATTTCAAAAAAATTGGCTACCATATTACTCGATGCTCCCGTAGAGCTTGATGTTACTGCTTTACATGTTGATGAGCCTAACCGCGAAGTGCTTGAAGCTCTTTTTGCAGAGCTTGAATTTCGTACGCTTGGTCGCCGTGTTTTTGGTGATGATTTTCAGGTTGCAGAAGTAAAATCGGCGAGTGCAGCTAATGGCCAAATGGATCTTTTTGGATCAAATAATAATGATTCTACTAGTCAAGCCCCAAATCATGACAATACGCACTTAAAAGATACTCCAGTAAGTTTTAAAAACATCAATAATACCACACACCATTACGAGTTGGTTGATAGCTCAGAAAAAATAACCAAGCTAATTTCAACACTAGCTTTGCAAAAAGCTTTCTGTTTTGATACAGAAACTACCGGACTAGATGCCAATAATTGTGAGCTTGTAGGGCTTTCATTCAGTGTGAAACCAGGCGAAGGCTGGTACATCCCTCTTCCAGCAGATCAAACAGAATGCAAAAAAATAGTCCATGAGTTTAAATCTGTTTTTGAGAACCCACAAATAGCAAAAATTGGGCAGAACCTCAAATATGATATTTTAGTCCTTAATTGGTACGAAATTCATGTTCAAGGAGAGTTGTTCGACACGATGCTTGCTCATTACCTAATCGACCCTGATTCTAGACACAATATGGATCTTCTTGCCGAAAATTACCTTCAATATACACCTGTAAGCATCACGAGCTTGATTGGCCAAAAAGGTAAAAACCAAGGCAGCATGAGAGATATTGCCGTTGAACTGGTTAAAGAATATGCTGCAGAAGATGCAGACATTACCATCCAACTTAAAAATATTTTTGAGCCTTTACTCAAATCATTAAATGCCTGGAAATTAGCAGTTGAAGTTGAAAACCCACTTGTTTATGTTTTAGCTGATATTGAACGTGAAGGGGTAAAAATTGATCAAAATGCACTTTTAGAAATCTCTAAAACTCTTGAAATTGATTTAAGACAGCTTGAACAGAATATTTACGAAAAAGCGGGTGTAAAATTCAATATAGCCTCTCCTAAACAGTTGGGTGAAGTGCTTTTTGATAAACTAATGCTAGATCCACAAGCAAAGAAAACAAAAACCGGACAGTACCAAACCGGTGAGGATGTTTTAAGTAAACTTGCTAATAAAAGTGATATTGTTGCCGATATTCTCGATTTTAGACAACTCCAAAAGCTAAAATCAACTTATGTAGATGCACTTCCTCAAATGATCAATAAAAAAACTGGACGCATACATACCTCTTATAATCAGGCAGTTGCAGCTACTGGAAGATTGAGTTCCAATAATCCTAACCTTCAAAATATTCCTGTGCGTACCGAACGTGGAAAAGAAGTGAGAAAAGCATTTATCCCTAGAGATGAGAATCATGTTCTACTTTCGGCCGACTATTCTCAGATAGAATTGAGGATTATTGCAGAAATCAGTAAAGATGAAAACATGATGGAAGCATTTGTGCAGGGCCATGATATTCATACCGCCACTGCAGCCAAGGTTTATGGTGTTAGTCTGGAGGAAGTAAGCTCCACACAAAGAAGAAATGCAAAAGCGGTAAACTTTGGAATTATTTATGGTCAGTCGGCCTTCGGACTTTCACAGAACCTAGGCATTCCAAGAAAGGAGGCCGCAGAAATTATTGAAAACTACTTCAATACCTATCCTGGAATAAAGAGATATATGAATGATACCATGAACTTTGCTAGAGAGAATGGATATGTTGAAACAATTATGGGCCGCAGACGTTATTTAAGGGATATCAATTCGGCAAACCAAACGGTACGTGGCTTTGCAGAGCGAAATGCAATCAATGCACCAATTCAAGGTTCAGCAGCAGACATGATCAAAATCGCCATGATTCGGATTCATCAGGATATAAAAGACCAAAAACTGAACTCTAAAATGACCATGCAGGTTCATGATGAATTGGTATTTGATGTACCAAAGTCGGAGTCTGAACAAATGAAAAAAATCATTCAAGACCGAATGCAAAATGCAATCAGAATGAAAGTGCCTATCCTAGTAGAAGTTGGCGAAGGTACAAACTGGCTAGAAGCACATTAAATTCTACTTTAAGCTTAGGTGCATTGCATTCATCAAATTGGTTTTGAAATTAATTGAGATAATTTATGAATGCAATGCACCTAAGTGCAGAATGTTATCCAGTGGCCAAGGTTGGCGGACTAGGAGATGTTGTTGGAGCACTTCCAAAATACCTGTGTAGGGCAGGCATCAATGCATCTGTAGTATTACCCTATTATGATCGCAAATTTGTTAGAGAAAATACATTTGACCTTGAGTATAAATCAAGCCTTACTGTTGGTAAGCACGTTTATCACTACCAAATTTTAAAAGAAAGCAAACGCCAGCTAGGTTTTGATCTATTTTTAATTCATATTCCCGGATTACTCGATCGTCCGGAAATTTATTCTTACCCCGATGAAATTGAGCAATTTATAAGCTTTCAAATTTGTTTTCTCGACTGGATTGTAAAATCAGATAAGAAGCCAGATCTCATTCATTGCCATGATCACCATTCAGGCCTCGTGCCATTTTTAGCTTTACATTCATACCCCTTTAAATCGCTAGCTAGCATTCCTACAATTTGTACCATTCACAATGCCGAATATCAAGGATGCTTGGGTTGGGATAAAATTGCGTTATTACCTGAATTTGATTCAAGTAAATCCGACTTGTTAAGCTGGGACACATGCATTAACTCACTAGCGGCATCGGTAAAGTGCGCGCGCAAATTCACAACCGTATCACCTTCTTACCTAGAAGAACTTTCTAGAAATTCAAATGGACTTGAAAAACTTTTCCAGAAGGAAAAAAGGAAAGGTTTAGGAATAATTAATGGTATTGATATCCAAGTTTGGGATCCCAATCAAGATCCCATGATCTATAAAAACTATTGTACAGAAACAGTAGATCAAGGGAAAAAAGAAAATAAATTCCAATTATGTAAAGCATTTGGCTTAAACCCGGAAAAACCACTCTTGGTTTTTATTGGCCGACTCGTTTTAGAGAAAGGTGCGGATCTATTGCCCGAAGCAATCAATCGTTGCCATAAAAACTTTGATGGGAAATTAAATATTCTAATACTTGGTTCAGGAGATCCTTTAACGGAAAATGCATTGAAAGAAATTAGTTTAAAACACAGCAAACATTTTGGACTTTACATTGGTTATAATGAAGAACTCGCGCATCGCATGTATGCCGGTGCAGATTTCTTACTAATGCCTTCTAGAGTTGAGCCATGCGGTTTAAATCAGCTTTATGCCCTCCGTTATGGGATGGTACCCATAGTTCATAAAACCGGTGGATTAAAAGACACTGTAATTGATCTGGAGAATAAGAATGGATATGGATTAACCTTTGATAATCTATCCATTGAATGCCTCATTAAGGCTATTGAAAGGGCCATTGAGCTATACTCAGACCAAGAGAAATTAACAGAGACAAGAAAAAAGATGATGAGATTGAATTTTTCTTGGGCTCAATCAAGTAAGGAATATATTAAGCTATATAAGAACATATTAAGCGGTTAAAATGAATTCGAAAGTTATATCAGTAGTGTTAGGTGGCGGACAAGGTTCGCGATTGTATCCATTAACCGATACCCGTTCCAAACCTGCAGTACCTATAGCTGGAAAATATAGACTGGTAGATATTCCCATATCAAACTGCCTAAATTCTGGTATTGAACGAATTTTTGTGTTAACCCAATTCAATTCAGCATCTCTAAATAAACACATCAAAAACACATACCATTTCAGCTTTTTTAGCGAGGCCTTTGTGGATATTCTCGCGGCTGAGCAAACTCCCAGTAATAGCACTTGGTTTCAGGGCACAGCCGATGCGGTACGGCAGAGCCTTAATCATCTAGAACAGCATGATTGTGATTATATTCTTATCCTTTCCGGTGATCAATTATACCAAATGGATTTTGAGGAAATGATTAAAAACCATGAAAAAAATGGAGCCGGCATCAGCATTGCAACCATACCTGTTAATGCTCATGATGCCAGCGATTTTGGGATTTTAAAATCTGATGAAAATAATATAATCACCTCCTTCATTGAAAAACCCAAAAAAGAATTACTTCCGGAATGGAAGTCGGATGTAAATGAAACGCTAAAGTCTAAGGGTAAAGAGTATCTAGCATCAATGGGGATTTACCTATTCAATAGGGATTTACTTTTTCAGCTCCTTGAAAATAATACGATGACCGATTTCGGAAAGGAAATAATCCCTAATTCTATCGCTAATCATAAAGTATTAAGTTATCAATTTGAAGGTTATTGGACAGATATCGGGAATATTCATTCCTTTTTTGAGGCAAATATTGGATTAACAGATGATATCCCAGAATTTAACCTATTCGATAAAAAACCAATCTTCACTAGGGCTAGGATGCTGCCCCCCTCAAAAATATTGGGTACAACCTTAGAAAAAACAATTGTTGCCGATGGATGTATCATCCATGCCAGCCGAATTGAACGCACTGTAATTGGAATAAGAACCAGAATTGGTACAGGTACTACTATTGTTAATACTTATGTAATGGGAGGAGATCGTTATCAAACGCTAAAGGAATTAAAAAAAGCAGATGAGTCAAATACACCAATCATGGGCATAGGAGAACGTTGCTATATTAAAAATGCAATCATTGATAAAAACTGTTTTATTGGGAATGATGTCCGAATAAATGGGGGAACACACCTGAGTGATGGCGACTTTAAAACCCACACCATAAAAAATGGAATTGTGGTAGTTAAAAAAATGGCAGTAATCCCCAATGGGACAATCATTTAATGCCCCAATATTACTTATTTCCGAACAAACCGCCTAGGCCACCCATCATATTACGAGTAGCTGCCTGCATTTCGGTCTGATGCACATTTTCTGCCTGCTCCAAAACCTTGTTCATTGCAGTCAATAATAAATCCTCGAGCTCTTCGCGATCAGCAGCTGCCAGAAACTCGGGATCAATGGTAAGTCCCGTAAAATGCTTATTAGCAGTTGACGTTATTCTAATCTTCCCACCTTCTACTTCTGCCGAAACAGAAATATTATCCAAACGTTTTTTGATCTCTTCGGCCATTTGCTGGGCCTGTAAAATTTTGTCGAACATGGCTAAAATATATGTTAAAATTATAAATCAAATGTGCTTAAAGCAGAATTAATCCTCATCATCAGAGGACGTATTTTGACCAGTTCCCGAATAAGCGCTTCTTCTAACCACTGGCATACCCGCAGCAATAAAAAGATCATCCAATTTCAACAGACTCCCATTGGTTAGGTTAGTCAATAAAATTATGGTCACATCTTTATCAAGTTGGCGCAAATAAATATGACGGAAACCATGCCACCAACCTGTATGGTAAACAACTTTATGCTTTCCTTCTACAAAAGTACGCCAGCCATAGCCATAATTAAAATGCCCTTTTTGCATTTCATTACGGGGTGCGTAAATTGAATCCATTGTTGAGCCTTCCAATAATTGGCCCTTTCTCATGGCCCTATCGAACAAATAAAGATCATGAATAGTACTATAAATACCTTTATCACCAACTGGGCCATCTAAAAAGTTTTGTGCCACAGACCGTCGCCAGTTTCGGTCATGACCCACCACGTCGACCGGTATTTTATCATATTCAGCCTTTGAGTATACCGCTGTCTGCTTCATTCCCAGAGGCGTGAAAATATTTTCCTTCATAAATTGAGAATATTTTTGTCCGCTAACCTTTTCAATAATTGCAGCCAAAACCATATAGTTTGAATTATTATAATGGAATTTTCGATCTGGTTTCATGTAAGGAGCTGGCTTATGCTCGGCAATTTGCTTCATTACCTCTTGATTGGTAACTCCTATACGCTGATTTTTTTTCTGAGCTTTCCATAGATCATCGATAAAATAAACATAATTCATCATGCCCGATCGATGTGTCAGTAATAATTTAACTGTAATGCCGTCGTAAGGAAAATCAGGGAAAAACTCTTTCACATCTTGATCCAATTTAAGCTTTCCATTTTCCACCAGCATCATAACTGCAGTGGAGGTAAAAGTCTTGGTAATTGAAGCCAGTTCAAACACAGAGTTGATTTTTAAACTGTCGCGATGTAAATAATCTGCCCAGCCAATAGCCTTCTCATAAATTATTTTTCCATTTTTTGCAACAAGCACATTTCCATTAAATCCCGACCTTTTATGGATTTTCATCATAAAATCATCAATTCTCTTGTCCGCCTTTTTAGGATCATAACGTAAAGCAATACTATCTAATTTCTCATCAGGTTGCGTTCTCTCCTTTGGTTTTTTATCAGGTTCGGAGCTACAAGCCTGAATAAGAATTATATAAGCTGAAATTAATAGTAGTTTACGTAGATATTGGTTCATTCTTAAATCTTTTTGACAATATTAATGCCGAAAATTAGAAAATATTATACTCAGCACAACAAAAGAGTTATAAACAATCCGGAAGTGGAGCGTGATTTTTTTTAAAAGAAACATTGTAAAATCTGTAATTTTGGGCCCAAGACTAGGTAAAAAAATCTAAATTTGCAATTTAACAAACAATTCCATTCCAATGACTTACAGAATAGAACACGATACGATGGGCGAAGTAAAAGTGCCTGCAGATAAATACTGGGGAGCACAAACTGAACGCTCAAGAAATAATTTCAAAATTGGTCCCGAAGCATCAATGCCGAAAGAAATAATTGAAGCTTTTGCCTATCTTAAAAAGGCAGCCGCATTTACCAATGTAGATAGCGGAATTTTGTCAATCGAGAAACGTGATCTTATTGCACAAGTTTGTGATGAAATTTTATCGGGCACGCTTGCTTCCGAATTTCCGCTGGTAATCTGGCAAACAGGTTCAGGCACTCAGTCTAACATGAACGTAAATGAGGTTATTGCCAATCGATCTCACGTTTTACAAGGTCATAAGCTTGGAGAAGGAAGTACTTTTATTCACCCAAATGATGACGTTAATAAATCTCAGTCATCAAACGATACCTATCCAACAGCCATGCACATTTCAGCCTATAAAATGGTGATGGAAGTGACTATTCCAGGTGTTGAAAAACTCCGTGATGCACTTCAGGTGAAAGTAGAAAAGTTTAAAGATGTTGTCAAAATTGGCCGTACCCACTTAATGGATGCAACTCCCTTAACATTAGGTCAGGAATTTTCAGGTTATGTTTCGCAACTTAACCACGGACTAAAAGCATTGAGAAATACATTGGAGCATTTATCAGAATTAGCACTCGGTGGCACTGCGGTTGGTACAGGAATTAATACTCCAAAAGGCTACGATGTAAAAGTGGCAGAATATATTGCTAAGTTTACGGGACTTCCTTTTATAACTGCAGAAAATAAGTTTGAAGCACTTGCCGCACACGATGCGATTGTTGAAAGCCATGGTGCACTAAAGCAAATTGCAGTTTCTTTGATGAAAATTGGAAATGATATCCGCCTCCTTGCTTCCGGACCGCGTTCCGGAATTGGAGAAATCCATATTCCCGATAATGAGCCAGGTTCCTCTATCATGCCTGGAAAAGTAAATCCGACTCAGAATGAAGCCATTACCATGGTTGCCGCTCAAGTTATGGGAAATGATGTTACAATCAGCATCGGTGGATCAAATGGTCACTATGAACTAAATGTGTTTAAGCCTGTAATGGCAGCCAATTTTTTACAATCTGCACGCTTAATTGGTGATGCCT
The DNA here is from genome assembly GCF_044232565.1 of Daejeonella sp. Classification (GTDB taxonomy): domain Bacteria; phylum Bacteroidota; class Bacteroidia; order Sphingobacteriales; family Sphingobacteriaceae; genus Daejeonella. The sequence continues at coordinate 17,379 of NZ_JBIILQ010000008.1, forward strand.
GTGTTTCATTTACAGATAATTGCGTGTCGGGTATCGAGCCAAATTATGAAGGTATTAAAAAACATCTTGAAAACTCTCTCATGCTTGTTACCGCTTTAAATCCACATATCGGATATGAAAACGCGGCAAAAATTGCAAAAAAAGCATTGAAAGAAAATAAATCACTCAGAGAAGCTGCCCTAGATCTTGGTTTACTAAGCAATGAGCAATTCGACCAGTGGGTACGCCCTGAAGAAATGATTGGCGGATTAAAATAATTCATCATGCCAATCTACTTTAGAGAGGCTTTTAAAACATCAAAATGGCAAAACACGTTTATTGGTTTTTATTCATATTGAGCGTTCTTGCCTTTACATCTTGTAAATTTAATCCCAACCTTCAAGGAAAGGGAACAGAAAGTTTACAAGGGGTTTGGGAGGAAGATTCTGTTGATTATCAGGATCAAAAATTGCAGTACTCCAAGCATAAGTTTCGCTTTACGTGCGATTCTGTATATGTTACCATAGAAACATTTGCAAAAGTAAATAGGTATCAAGATTCTTGCTTTAACAAGGGAAGATGGACAGAATACGCTAAAGGAACCTATCTAACCAAGGACGATACGCTACTTGTTACAGCTACATTTACAAAATCTAATTTTAAACAAAAAATTTCAGGTTGTTACCGAATTGGACAATACATTCCAGCCTTTGTAATCAGAAAAAATACATCAGATAGCCTATATTTGGAAAGTATACAAGAACACCTACAACTAAAATTAGCATTAAAAGATAGAACGGTATGCGTTCAAAAACCACTAAACTAAACTTATTATGAAATTTTGGTCCCTAAAAAAACTATTTTTTGCCGCCATTTTGCTGAATATCCCTTTTCAAAGTATGGCATGGGGTATGCTTGGTCATCGAGTTGTTGCACAAGTTGCTGAGAGTTATTTAAGCAAGAAAGCTAGCCGAGAAGTAAAAAATATTCTTGGTCACGAGAGCATGGCTATGGCCAGTAACTGGGCCGACTTTATAAAATCTGAACCCGCTTATGATTATTTAGGTAATTGGCATTATATCAATTTACCGGCAGGCATGAGCACAGAAAAGCTTGAAAAATATCTACAAAATGACACCACAACAAATGCCTACACTCGTATTAATTTTCTAAGTTCTGAACTTAAAAATAAGGCACTCGCAAAAGAAAAAAAGGTGATGTACCTCAGGATTTTAATTCACATAGTGGGCGATGTACATCAACCTATGCATACGGGTCGTTTTGAGGACTTAGGGGGAAATAAAGTGCAGTTAAAATGGTTTGGTCAAAACACCAATTTGCACCGTGTATGGGATAGCGATATGCTTGACAATCAAAATCTTAGCTATACAGAATATACTCATTCAATCAATTTTCTAGATAAAAAAAGACTTCATTCTCTCCAGCAAGAGGGTGCCACAAAATGGATTATCAATTCCTATAAAATCAGCGAAAACCTATACTCAAAGGTAAAAAATGATGATAAATTGAGCTATAGATACATCTATGACAACATCGAAACTGCCAACCAACAATTACTAAATGGTGGAGTACATTTGGCTGCTTTACTAAATGATATTTTCAAAAATTAATTAATAAAGCCGCTAAAATCTATGAAGATATTAATGGTTTGTTTAGGAAATATCTGTCGTTCACCCTTAGCTCATGGTATTCTAGAGCACATGGCCAAAGAAAAAGGCCTAAACTGGGAGATTGATTCGGCAGGAACTGGAAACTGGCATATTGGTGAGCAACCCGACAAGCGATCAATTGCCATAGCTAAAAAATATGGGCTAGATATTAGCATGCAATCATGCAGACAATTCCAGCGCATTGATTTTGAGACTTTTGACCATATTCTGGTAATGGATCAGAACAATCTTTCGGATGTAATTTCTCTGGCAACAACAGATGCTCACTTTGCTAAAGTTCGTCTGTTTCTTAATAATGGCATTGTACCTGACCCTTACCAAGACGACTCACTATTTGATCCAGTTTATCAAATGATTCAAAAACGTTGTCAGGAGCTTATTAAGGAGCTCAGTACTAATCGTTAAGCTTCTACTCTTTTTGTACATTTGAAACATGGCAATTATCAAACCGTCTATTCCTAAAGGAACCCGTGATTTTTCTGCAACCGAAATGGTAAAACGTAATCATATTTTTAATACGATTAGTTCAGTATTTAAAAAATATGGTTATCAGGAGATTCAAACCCCTACGATGGAAAATTTGACAACCCTAACCGGTAAATATGGGGATGAGGGGGATAAGTTAATTTTTAAAGTTTTAAATTCCGGCGATTATCTTTCGAATATTAATACCGAAAAATTAGAAAGTCGCAGCTCTCAAGCACTTATATCAGAAATAAGCGAAAAGGCACTTCGTTACGACCTTACCGTTCCATTTGCACGTTATGTAGTGATGCATAGAAATGAAATTTCTTTCCCATTTAAACGATTTCAGATACAGCCGGTTTGGCGTGCCGACCGACCACAAAAAGGAAGGTATCGCGAGTTTTATCAGTGTGATGCAGATGTTGTTGGATCTGAAAGCTTGATTAATGAGGCTGAGTTTATTTTGATTTATCATGAAGCTTTAATTAAACTCGGTCTAAAAGATTTTACCATTAAAATCAATAATCGCAAGGTTTTATCAGGGATAGCTGAAATTATTGGAAAACCACAACTCATTGTGGATATGACCGTTGCCATTGATAAGTTGGATAAAATAGGTCTCGATGGGGTAATTAAAGAATTGCTTGAAAGAGGGTTTAATGAACAAGATATTGAAAAATTAAAGCCAATAATCTTGCTTAGCGGGTCAAATGAAGAAAAACTAAAGAGCCTGCGCTCAGCACTTTCTTCTTCCCAAGTCGGACTTAAAGGTATTACCGAGATTGAAAGTATTTTCAATTATTTAGAGCTACTAACAAGTCAGACTCAAGAATCAGCAAAACAGAACCTTGAATTAGATATTACCCTGGCCAGAGGATTAAACTATTATACCGGAGCAATTTTTGAGGTTAAAACCAATGAAGTTGCAATGGGTAGCATTGGTGGTGGTGGTCGTTATGATGATCTTACCGGAATGTTCGGCCTGAGCGACTTAACAGGCGTGGGAATATCATTTGGTGCCGACCGCATCTATGATGTGCTGGAGGAGCTTAAACTATTCCCAGAGGGCACTTCAGAAAGCACTAAAGTACTTATTAGTAATTTTGATGAGCAGGCCGAAAGTTTTGCGCTTCCTCTATTACAAAAGTTAAGAAATGCAGGCATCAGCGCCGAAATTTACCCATCATCTGCCAAGCTTAAAAAGCAAATGACCTATGCGGATGATAAAAATATCCCTTTCGTAATATTGATTGGAAGCGATGAAATGGAAAGCGGATTATTAACGCTCAAAAATATGAAGAGTGGTGAACAGCAGAAGTTATCGGCGGATCAAATAATCGGACTATTATTAGCTTAACTTTCTTATCTCAACCCAATTCTAGATTATCCTACCATAAAAATTTATCAGCATTCAATGGCAATCTGTTTTCTTGCAGACAAACCATTGGTATGATTTCACAAGAGATTAGTACAGAAATTTCTGTCACTAATCTTTTAGGTAAGTCTCGATAAATCATAGATTAGTCATAAAAAATTTGAAAGCTCTAACAAAGCTTTTTAATCTTTAATTTTATTTATAGTATATTATAAATCAGATGATTGTGTTAAAATTCTGATTTCTACTACTGAGCGGGGCTTTCCCAAATAGAATTAATAAAGCCCTGTTTATTTGTTTTCTAAGTTTTATAGTAAAATGGGTATAATCTATCATCATCTAAAAAATAAAAATTTATGGAACGTAAAGATTTTCTAGCCGCACTAGGATTAGGAGCTGGCTCATTAATTGTGTCATCATGTCTTGGAGCCTGTGGAAAAAGCGATTCGGCAACACCATCATCTGGAACACCTACAAGCGGTGGCAACACAAAAATTGATTTTACAATTAACGTAAGTACCAATTCAGACATAAGCGCAAAAGGCTGGACCATCCAAAATAATATAATTATCGCTAAAAACGGATCTAATTATATTGCGGTTTCTGGCGTATGCACACATCAAGGCGCAACTATAACCTATAATACGACAAATAATAATTTTCCTTGTTCCTTAAGTGGAGCAGGACACGGGTCTGTTTTTGACGCAAACGGCGCAAGAACACAGGGTCCTGCAATTTCAAATTTGAAAAAATATAACACTTCACTTAGCGGCGACTCTTTAAGAGTATTTGAGTCTTAATATAAAGCTTAGGAGCGCTATGAAAAAAATATATTTTCTATTACTACTAATTGTACCCTTAATTTCTCAGGCACAAGAAGACCTAATGGCAATGTTGTCTGATAGCAATGAGGTGTTTATAAAATCTGGAACATTCAAAGCAAGTCGCATAATAAATGGACATTCAGTTGAAACCGTTGGGAAAAACAATTTAGATTTTATTATTTCACACCGTTTTGATAGAATTAATAGAGGTTTTGACGATTTTTTTGGATTAGATGCGGCAACAAACCGTCTTGGATTAGAATATGGTGTTAATGATCGTTTAACACTTGGGATGGGAAGAAGTTCTTTTCAAAAATTATATGATTTTTTTGGAAAGTATAGATTGTTGCGCCAATCTACCGGTGCATCAAATATGCCAATATCTTTAACTGTATTTACCAATTATTCTCTTATAACACAAAACTCAACACCTAACATCTCGGCTTATGATCGAAGTAGTTATACCAACCAACTTTTAATTGCGAGAAAGTTTAATGAAGCTTTTTCACTACAAATATCCCCAACAATTATCCACCGGAATAGACCTGATTTTATTAATGATTCCAAAACAATACTTGCCACAGGCATTGGAGGTAGAATGAAAATTACTAAAAGAACATCAATTAATGGTGAATATAATTACGTATTCCCTAATCAGATTGACGATAACTATACCAATAATCTCTCCTTTAGTTTTGATTTAGAAACTGGAGGACATGTTTTTCAACTACTCTTAACAAATTCATTTGGTATGACAGAAAGACAATTCATAACGGAGACAAATGGTAGTTGGGGAAGCGGAGACATTCATTTTGGGTTTAATATTTCAAGAACTTTCTCATTTGAGAAAAGAAAGAAGAATAATCTATGAAACAAATTGCATTAGCTGGAATATTATTATTTATAAGTTTTTACTCGTTTGCACAAAAGCAGCTTTATACTTTAAAAAGCAGTGAATTAGCTTTTTTTTCTAAAACTCCATTAGTCGATATTGAAGCCAATAATATAAAAGCCAATTCAATCATTAATATTAATAATGGTGAAGTTGTTCTACGTATTCCAATTAATCAGTTTCAATTTAGTAATAAATTAATGCAACAGCACTTTAATGAAAACTATTTGGAAAGTGAAAAGTACCCCTATGCTAGTTTTAAAGGTAAAATAAACGAGTCTCTAGACTTTTCCAAATCTGGGGTTTACAAGATTAGTGCAACTGGGACGCTGAACATTCATGGGGTAGATCAAGTAAGGACTTTAAATGGGCAATTATCTATCAACGGAAATTCCTTAAATCTTCAATCGCAATTTGATGTAATGCTTGTTGATCATAAAATAGATATCCCAAAACTTGTTTTTAAGAAGATAGCTGAAAAAATAGCAGTCAATGCAAAACTAAATTATGTTCCATATACCAATTAATAGTGATTTAACACCTGTTTTTGGTATTCTCCATCTGAACCAAATCATAGAAATTAATTAGAGGGCAAAAAAAAGCTAACAGTTCTAAACAAATAAAGCCCCAAAGGAAATGGCCAAACATAAATGAAACCTATCAAACTTAGAAGCCTTTTTCAGAATGAATATTTTTTGTTAAAATAAACTGCAGAATTGGCTTTATAAACCTTTTGAAGAATCCCCTAAATAAACACTCAATAATATATACAGGGTTTCTTTTTTGAAAATTTAAAAAAATCTCTCAATGATAAAATAAATTAACAAATATTGGTTATTTCTAAACGTTTGGGATACTACAGAGAAAGAACATTAAAAATTCAACTAAACAGATTGGAAATTAAACGGTCAAATATTATTGATAATCAATGTATTAACTAATATTTACTCCGTATAAACTTTACTTTTCTATTTCACATAAGGGCTTATTGTAATTATTTATTTATACTTTCGTTTTCATTATTTATCTATTTTTCAAGCCCGTTTAAGTTTGAAATAAATCATAAATAATTATTAATATTTTTAATAATTATTTATGGCTTATTTACAAAGCCACAAATAATTTAAAAAACCCCACAACTGTAAAGCTCATTATGATTAACCCTTTATCGAACGAAAACATACCACCCAAGCATATCAGTTTTATAAACATTATTTTAAAAAACTCAAATGCACCCGTAAAAACGGTATTGTTCTATACCGTTTTATCGGGGGTAGCTAACGCAGGTTTATTATCAGTGATAAATAGTGCATCAAATTCAGCTAACAATGGCACTGTTAATATTAGATATGTTGCTCTTTTTGCTATTGAAATAGCAATTTTTTATATAACCAAGCGCTATATCCTCAGAAAATCTGTTGAAATTGTTGAGGTATCTATTTACAATATCCGTCTTCGGCTTTTAGAAAAATTGCGCAATTGCGAATTATTTGCGATGGAGCTTATTGGCAAATCAGAAATATTTACCCGAATCTCTAATGATGCGAATTTTATTTCACAATCTGCCGCTGTGATTGTCAATGCAACTCAGGCAATTGTGCTTGTATTTTTCACATTGCTTTACATTGCTTATTTATCTTTCAAGGCATTTTTGATAACTGTTGCAGTCATTTCATTTGGCACAACTTATTATTTACGTAGGCAAAAAGAAATAAATCAAGAGTTAAGGGAAGTAAATCTTAATGAAACTGCATTATATGATCAAGTAGAAAATCTAATCAATGGCTTTAAGGAGATAAAGATTAACGCTCTTAAAAATGACAACCTATTTAATGATATAAAGGAAACATCTACAGTAGGTAAGGATACTAAAATAAAAACAGGCTTACGGTTTGTTGTGGGCTTTATGTTTTCTGAAATGGTATTTTATTTACTGCTTGCAGCAGTAGTATTTTTACTGCCACAGTTTAATAACATGTTTCCAAGCACCTTAACCCGGCTTACAGCGGCAATTTTATTTATAATTGGTCCATTAGAGAATATAGTATCAACCATTCCTTTGTTTATCAAAGCTAATATTGCAACAGACAACATTCAAAAGCTAGAAAGCAGAATTGATGAAGCTAAAAACATAAATTCTCAACAAATCCCTTCTTCAGATTTATTGAAATTTGAAAAAATTGAGCTTAAAGATTTAGTGTTTAAATACGTTGATGAAGATCGACAATCAACTTTTGCTCTTGGCCCAATTAATTACACCATCAAAAAAGGCGAGATTTTGTGCATTGTAGGAGGTAATGGCAGTGGTAAATCCACCTTCCTTAAATTATTAACTAGTCTCTATCAATCAGAATCTGGAACGCTTAGCTTAAATGATGTTTCTATTACTGCTCAAAACTATCTGCAATACCGGGCGCTATTCTCCATTGTGTTTACAGATTTTCATCTGTTCCCTAAAATTTACGGCGTGGAAAAGCTAAGTGCAGAAAAGGTAAATGAGTTTATCGAACTAATGGGATTAAAAGGAAAGACATTTTTTGATGGAGAGAAGTTTACAAACGTTAAACTTTCAACTGGGCAGCGTAAAAGGCTTGCTTTTATCTGTTGTTTACTTGAAGATAAACCAATTATGGTTTTGGATGAGGTAACTGCCGATCAGGATCCTGAATTTAAGAAATTTTTCTATTTAACTATTTTACCGGATTTAAAAAAGCAAGGAAAGACCATTATCATGGTATCTCACGATGATAAATACTTTGAACAATTTGACAGGATAGTTAAGATGGAATACGGTAAACTAGTAGATTACTAAATAGCTTAACCAAATAAATGAGCGAAAGATTTATGTTTCATAATTATGAAAAATACAAAAATGTTGTTTCGATTTTACTTGAGCGTCATAACGACTCTTTACAAAAACAAGTAACTTTTGTAAAAGACTCTCAAACCGAAGACAACATTACATACTATGAGCTCATCAATGATGCAAAAAAGCTACTCTCCTACATACAGGCAAAGGGGATTAAAAAAGGTGACGAATTAATCATTCAGTTAGAGGATAACAGAAGATTTTTAACCGCCTTTACTGCCTGCTTATTGGGCAATATTATCGCTGTACCGCTGGTTACTGGTACGCAAGATGAACATAAAAGAAAAGTAAAAAATGTATGGGCAAAAATGAAAAGCCCGTATCTATTAGGTGATCAGGAAGTTTTAAAAAAATTGGAGCTTTTTTTTTTAGATACTTATCCCGCAGATTCCAAATGGTGGAAAAATATTCAGGATTCTATTTATGAATGGCCCTCTACAATTCATGAAATGGCTGATGCTGAAATTGATGAAAATGCAATCCCAAATGATATTGCCTATCTCCAATTTTCATCCGGTTCAACGGG
>NZ_JBIILQ010000135.1:0-7482 GCF_044232565.1 Daejeonella sp.
AAAGCGCTAGAGAAAGCTGGTTTAACGGATCAGGCAGATTACATTATGGATAAAATTAAGGAATTGCCTTTCGGGCAAATTTTAAAACTTGAATTATGATTGGCAAGTCGGTTATAAAATTAGAGGCTGTAGATATATACCAGCAGAAACATCTTGTTCTTAACAATGTGAATCTGGAGATTAATCCTGGCGAATTTGTTTTCCTTATCGGACAAACAGGATCGGGGAAAAGTAGCTTATTGAAAGTGATTTATGGCGAGCTACATATTGCCAATGGACAGGGTCAGGTAGCAGGTTTCGACCTTAAAAATCTTACTGAAAAAGACGTTCCCTTTCTACGTAGAAAATTGGGAATAGTATTTCAAGATTTCCAATTACTGACCGATCGAAGTATCGAGGAGAATCTAGAATTTGTATTGAAGGCAACAGGCTGGAAGGATAAAAACCTTATTTCAACCCGAATATTAGACGTTTTAGAAAAAGTTGGCCTACGCTCGAAAGTCAAAAAAATGCCCCATGAACTATCTGGTGGTGAGCAGCAGCGTGTAGTTATTGCAAGAGCTTTATTAAACGACCCTGAGATAATTTTGGCAGATGAGCCCACAGGAAATTTAGATCCAGATACATCTGAAGACATTGTTGGCCTTCTAAAAGAAATTAGCCAATCCGGTACCGCTGTATTGATGGCATCTCACGATTATCATATCATCCGAACATTCCCATCAAGAATTATTAAATGTGAAGGTGGAGCAATTCACATGGATGCCCAAATTTAATACAAATTCAAAATAAGCATTTTTTTTATGTCAGTTTGAGGTTTTTTCATCCAAAATGCTGACAGCTTGACTGATTTATTTTTTGGCAAAAAAATTGTCATTAGGTATTATGAAATTTTCAGAATTATTGAACAAAAAGAAGAAGACAAAAATGGAAGAGAATCAGACGACTGAAAATACAAATCAAAACGAGATTGTGGATGAAAATGAGGCCTTAAATACTGAAGTTCCTGGAACGGAAGAACAAGAGGGAACTGCACAAGAAGTTGAACTCTCTGAAGAAGAAAAACTTAAAGCTGAATCAGCTGAATGGAACAATAAATATTTACGATTATATGCTGAGTTTGATAATTTTAAGCGTCGCACAAGCAAAGAGCGCCTAGAATTAATGCAAATGGCTGGTAAAGATGTAATTGTTGATCTTTTAACAGTTCTTGATGATTTTGAAAGAGCTCAAAAATCGATACAAACAGCCACGGATGTAGAAGCAGTAAAAGAAGGAGTAAATCTTGTTCATAATAAACTTAAAAGCCTTTTATCGAGCAAAGGGTTGAAGGAAATGAATGCGATCGGTACTGAATTTGATGCCGATTTACATGAAGGTATTACTAATATTCCTGCACCAACAGCTGATTTAAAAGGAAAAGTTATTGACGAATTAGAAAAAGGTTATTACCTGAACGACAAGGTGATACGTTTTGCAAAAGTTATTATAGGAGCATAGATTGTATGCCGGCCTTCATGCTCGGCATATAAATAGAGCATCGTGTTTATTAAAAAAAATGGCAAAAAGAGATTATTACGACATACTTGGAGTAACACGCAGCTCCACTGCAGATGAGATTAAAAAAGCTTATCGAAAAATGGCAATAAAATATCATCCGGATAAAAATCCGGGCGATAAGCAGTCGGAGGAGAATTTCAAAGAAGCTGCTGAAGCCTATGAGGTTTTGAGTAACGCTGAAAAGAAAAGAAGATATGACCAATTCGGTCATGCAGGCGGCGCTTCAAGTCCCAATGGCGGTGGCGGCGGCGCTGGCCACATGAATATGGAAGACATATTCAGTCAATTTGGTGATATTTTTGGCGGCGGCGGTGGTGGCGGTAGTCCCTTTGATAGTTTCTTTGGCGGCCAACAACAGAGCCGTGGTGGACGAAGAGCAGCAAGAGGAAGCAATCTCCGCATCAAGGTAAAACTTAGTCTGGAGGAAATTGCAAATGGCGTTGAGAAAAAAGTAAAAGTAAATAAGCAGGTTATCTGCGACACTTGCGACGGAAGCGGTGCGAAAGATAAATCATCATTTAATACTTGCCAGACTTGTAATGGTAGCGGTGCGGTGCGTAGAGTTACCAATACTATTCTTGGTCAAATGCAAACAACAAGTACTTGCCCAACTTGTAATGGTGAAGGAACTCAGATCACCTCTAAATGTGGGACATGTAATGGCGATGGACTTACGCGTGGAGAAGAAACGATTAGCATAAATATCCCCGCTGGTGTAAGTGAAGGAATGCAATTATCCATGAGTGGAAAAGGCAATGCCGCACCACGTGGAGGTACGCCTGGAGATTTAATTATTCTTATCGAAGAAACTCCACATGAATCATTAAAACGCGAAGGGAACAATGTGATTTATGATTTGCACATAAGTTTCATAGATGCGGCTATTGGAGCTAGCATTGAAGTGCCAACCATTGATGGGAAAGCAAAAATTAAAATTGAACCAGGAACTCAAGGCGGTAAAATTCTACGTTTAAAAGCAAAGGGTGTGCCTGAAGTTAATTCTTATCATAGAGGTGACCAATTGATTTATGTAAACATTTGGACACCGAAAGCACTATCAAAAGATGAAATGCAGATTTTAGAGCAATTAAAAGACTCACCTAACTTCAAACCTCAACCCGGTAAAAACGAGAAGAGCTTTTTCGATAAAATGAGAGAATATTTCGAATAAGAACTCATTAAATTATTAAAAAAATGAACCATCCAAATTTAGGATGGTTTTTTTATGTACAAATATTACAAATCAGCAGTCTGGGAAAGATGTAATTCATTCAAAAATATTACATCCAGAAGAATTAAATCGGCATTTTTACCCCCCATTTTTAATAAATTTGCCCAGCTACATAAAAAGTAATATTAAATTAAAGAAATGATTTCAGCCATACCTATATTCCGCAAAAGACTAATAATTAGCACATTACTTAGTGCCATTTTTAGTTTCAGTTTTGCACAAAGTAAAGTAGATTCTGTTCAGAAAGTAGATGAAATTATTATTCGAGCATACCTATCGGAGCAAGCAATTTTGCAGGTTCCTTCCTCAGTAAGTCTTATTTCTGCAAAGCAATTGAGAAATCAACCGGGCATTTCTATGCTGCCAGCTCTAAATTCAGTCCCAGGAATAAGAATGGAGGAAAGATCTCCCGGTAGTTATCGTTTATCCATCCGTGGAAGCTCTTTAAGATCACCCTTTGGAGTGAGAAACGTGAAAATTTACCTGGATGAATTCCCACTAACCGACGCTGGAGGCAATACCTATCTAAACCTTATTGATGTAAACAGCTTACATAACATTGAAGTACTTAAAGGACCTGATGGCAGTTTATTCGGAGCTAATTCAGGTGGCGTTGTCTTATTAAATCCTGTTGATAAACGTGCTGACACATCATGGGCTAGTGCTGCAATTAGTAGTGGATCTTACGGTTTATTTCAGGAACAATTAGCACTCCAAAAGAAATTTAAAAAGTCCTATTTAAACATTAACCAAGCCTATCAACAATCGGATGGCTATCGTGAGCATAGTGCCATGAACAGAAACTTTGCTCAAATGATGTATCGCTTGAATTATGGGAAAGCAAATCAATTAAGGGTTCTAGCATTTTATTCTGATTTAGAGTATAAAACACCTGGCGGATTAACCCTAGCGCAATATAATGCTAATCCCAGAGCAGCGCGACCATCAACAGCCTTTGTAGCAGGTCCGGTGGCTCAACAAGCAAGAATAGAAAATCAAACACTTTATGCAGGAATTGTAAACGAGGCAAAGATTTTTAACAATTTCAAGCATGTTTTTGCTGTTTATGGTTCAAGCACCGACTATCTTAATCCATTTATCACAAATTATGAGGTTCGGAAAGAAAATACGGGTGGAATTAGAACATATTTTGAATTACAAGGAGCTGCTAAACAAGCATTTAGTTGGAAGTGGAATGCGGGACTTGAATTACAAAGTACCGGAGCCGATATAGCAAATTATACGAATACCAAGGGTGTAAAAGGAAATCTGCAAGCCCAAGACGATATAATTTCAAATCAATTCTTTTATTTTACTCGTCTTTCAGCAAATATTAATGAAAAGCTTAGCGCAGAAGCCGCGGTAAGTTTAAACTACAATACCTATAAATTCTCAAAAGACAATCAAATAGGAATCACGTCGGAGCGTAAGTTCGACCCGGAATTAATGCCTCGTTTGGCACTTTCCTACAAATTATCTAATAATTTGGCCCTAAGATCTTCAATAAGCAGAGGTTATTCACCCCCAACAATTGCAGAAGTTAGAGCATCCGACAATAAAATTAATACGAATATCGAAGCAGAAACAGGATGGAATTATGAGGCTGGATTAAGACTAAGAAACAGAAATGACAGGCTGTGGATCGATGCTTCCATTTTTCAATATAGACTGGAAAATGCAATTGTTCGTCGTGTTAATGCCGATGATACCGAATTTTACCTAAATGCCGGTGGAACTCGTCAAGATGGAATAGAAAGCCAGGCAAGCTATTGGTTGATTGAACCCGGTTCGAAAGGAATGATTACTGGCTTACAATTACAAAATAGCTATACTTTAAGTCGCTATTATTTTAAAAATTATATCAATGGAACGAGTAATTATTCCGGAAATAGACTTACTGGAACACCTAGAACAGTTATAATCAATGGCTTAGACATTCAACTTCAAAAAAACTTTTACCTTTTTGCACAACACAATTACACTTCAAAGGTTGCTTTGAACGATGCGAATAGTGTTTTTGCAAAATCATTCAACCTAGTGCATTTCAAAGCTGGTTGGAGAGCTGCAAAAATTGGAAAAACAGGATTAGATATATTTACGGGAATCGACAATCTTTTAAATGAAACGTATAGCCTTGGCAATGATTTAAATGCCTTTGGAGGAAGATTCTTCAATGCTGCAGCGCCAAGGAATTTCTTTGGAGGAATGAAGGTAAGATTATGATAATTTATAATTCATCCGATAGCTGACTATCGGATGAATTTATGAAAACCTCTCCTCCTTCAATTTTTCTGTCGGATTCATCATATAACTAATTAATGTCCCATCATTTAATAGCTCAACAACTCTAAATCCGCGGTAGGGAGTACCCCAATTTCCTCCAACATGGGAATCAAACATAAATGGGATATTATCAATCATTTTCACGCCGTCTTGATCATGTTCATGGCCATGTAAACCAGCACGAACATTAGGATATTTCTTGATTAGTTCAAAGAAATCAGGCGTATCAATGGCATGCTTGGTTATCTTAGCCTGAGGAATATGAAGAATCAAAATCACATTCTTTTTGCTCTTATATTTCTCCAATTGCGACTCTAGCCAAGGTAAATCAGGTGAAATATATTCTCCTTTTTCATTGGATGTATCGGCCAAAATAAATGCGGTGTCTTTCACTTCAAAACTCAGATTTAAGGGCATTCCCCATACCTCATTCCAAAATTCGCTGCTAACCATATCATGATTCCCTCTAGTTACATAATAAGGTACTTCTAATTGGTCGATTTTCTTTTTAACAAGAGGCAAAAAGGATTTATCATCATGGATAATATCACCATTTATCACACAAAAATTGAGTTTATTGGTTTTATTAAACAAATTGATCTGGCTGATCGCTTTATCAGTCATCTCTTCAAAAGGAGTCTTGGCTTGACCATAATGAAAGTCGGATGCCACAACAAAGCGTAGTTTAACCTTCGATTTTAACGCATAAACATCATTGGCAGAAAGATCAGTGACTTTCCCACAAAGAAGCACGGCAGAAGCCATTGATAAGTGCTTGATGAATAATCGCCTTGATTGATCTTTGATATTTTCTTCCATATTCTGAAAATTTCCGGATAATTCTTAATTGTAAATAATACTTATGTAAAGTTCAGCTATTAAAATGCAATTCATGTTTACAAATTATTAAATAATTAAACAAGTCAACTATTTTTATTTCAATTTTGGATCTTTCAACTTGCTGGTATCACTTTCCAGAAACTGTAATTTATAGCCACCGAAATCAATCTTTGCGTTAGGAAATAGCTTTTTAAGTTGATCTGCTTCAGAAGGCTGAATTAAAGTCTGAAATAAGAAAATCTGTCTAAGTTCTTTCAAACCCTTTAACTGCTCCAAACCCTTTGCACTTACCTTTGTTCCTATTAAATTAAGATATTGAAGTTTGCCCAGATTTTTCAACTGGCCAATTCCTTGATCAGTTATTGCTGTGCGCTCTAGCGATAGGCGAGTAAGTGCAGATAAATCTGAAATACTTGTAAGCATCTTATCATTCAGTTTTGAATCTCCTAATTTAAGCCAGACCAATTGTTTGGCAATCGGATCCAATAGTTGCAGATCCTTTTCAGTTAAGGCTTCTACAGCCACAAAATTTGCTGATAAATAATTGCTGTTTTGAGCAACAGCTGTTATGGCTATTCCTCTTTCTTGTATTTTCTTGACGGTTCCTTGATCGGCAATCTCAACAGATTCTGCTGGAACATCCGAAATTTTTAGCTCTTCCTTAACTTCTTCTGATTGCAAGGCTAATAAAACAGGCTTGATCTTATCAGGTTGAACGAGTGCATTCACTTTCTTATTGAAATTAGCGCCACTGCTTACCCACCAATGTAACAACTCCATCTCAGCTTTTGTAAGTTGTGGCTGCTCTAATGGAGGCATATGATCTTCGTTATCTTTTGACAAAAATATTCTTTTGATCAGTTCACTATCATCAACCCTGCCACCTACAAGAACGAGACCACCCTTACCTCCTTTTAAGATCAAATCGGGCATATCAAGTCTCAGTTTACCTTTTTGCTTTTCCGAACCATGGCATTTATAGCATTTGGCTGTCAGTATCGGCCTGATCACGTCATTATATGCAAGCGCTTCATTAATATCAGGTATCGGTACCCTTTTGGCAGAAACAGAATTACTATTATCGCTTGAAAAAGCCTTAAACAGATAATCTGAACCATGTGTTATTGAACCGCCTAAGTGCCCGGTAATAATGATCAGCAATACCATTAGTCCGCTTACCCAAATATTATCCTTATTCCTTTTGTTCAATCCATATGCAAGAATTGAAACACCCGCTACAGCAATCCCAAACCATTGATGATTAGAAATAAGATCTCCATCATAATCCCCTGAATTTGAAAGCAGATATCCACTGATGCAGGCAAATATTGCGCTAACCATACCCCAAAATAAGGCAATACTCACGGCAGTCGACAAGGATTTATATTTCTCCTTGCGGGATAGCCATTGAAAAAGTGCAGCAATTAGTAATACGCCAATAGGCAGGTGAACCAGAACAGGATGAAACCTGCCAATAAATTCAGTAATATTCTCAAAAACAATAGCGCTAATAATCATTCAATAGAAATAAAGGATCAGGAATATCTTTTTCTGAGCAAATGCATCAT